>NZ_BAAHBH010000007.1:0-444202 GCF_054776815.1 Spirosoma gilvum
TAGCCCCAACTCAGGGGGCTACGCTGCATCGGCCACAAGTGGACGTGCTTGAGAAGGCGAATATAGGCGAATGGGTCGAATCTTGAAAAAATCATACCGGCTTTTTTGGAATTAAAGACAGTACCACTTAAATGGGAAAATGACCGCAAATGCACCTTTGGCATCGATGCAGGGTCAGCACTCGATTACATCAAACAATACGGTCTGCCGCCTTTCTCGGCATTCCCTGACCCTAACTCCTGCGAACGCCATAGACATGCATCAACTCGAATAGACTCTTCATCCCGAATTGAGGACTACGCAAAATTATTCAATATCACAGACCCAAAAGATGCTAAAGTATTGGCGGCCAAACAAGCCCTGGCCGAAGGAGCACCTATTGTGGTTGGGATCGAAACAACCGGTTCGATGGCCAATCTGTCCTTTGAAAAAACCCTGGTGCCCCGACTGAAATCCTTTGTATCGGAATTGCTCGACAAGGAGGTCAGTTCTGAACCGATGATGGCCTGGGAGCCTTATCAGGCCAATTCGTTGGAATTTGGTCATGCCATGTGTGTAGTTGGCTACGATGATAAAATGCTGGGTAAAGGAGCCTTCAAACTAATAAACAGTTGGGGAAGCTCCTGGGGCGATAAGGGTTATTTCTGGATGTCGTATGACACCTTCGGCAAGTTCGCTAAGTATGGTTATCAGGCATTTCTTCCGCCCGCTACGGCTACTTCCGGCAACCTGCTCGATACCGATCTGAAAATCATGACGGACGTTTTTACCGATAAGGGAGTGCCCTTCACGACGATCTCTACTAACAACGGTCTAATGACCTACGCCCTTACTGAGCCTCAACGAACAGGAACCTCCTTCAAATTCAAAATTGACGTAAAAAAGCAAACGTACCTGTACCTGATTACGGCCAGTGAGTCCGACAGTGCCGTTACGAAGCTGCTTCCGTTGCCCGGTTATAAGATGGTTGTTGCTCCTGGCAATCGACTAATTTATCCTAGTGCGGATCTGAACCTGAAGCTGTCCGGCATTTCCGGACAGGAATACTGGCTATTTCTGCTCTCGGCGACCCCACTCGATATTGATCATTATATTCAGTTACTGAACAGAAGATTATCAAGATTCACAGTTATACAAGACGACTCTTCCGCCGAGCAATACGTTCAGAAACCCATCTCATTAAAAAGCCCATTTCCTGACCGCGTTGCGAATGTCTTCAGGAAAGACCTTGTCCCCACCGAACTGATTCGCTACAAACGGAAGAAAATGGGCTTTTTTGTACAGAATGATCCTAAAGCGCATGGGCGAGTGGTCCCGTTGTTGGTAACCATGAGCCACGTTCCCTGATTACGATTTCTTCGAACGACTATTGACGAAGTAGATAATGGCTGCCAAAACAACCAGGCCAACAACTAGTAGCACTATAGTTGACGATGATTTGCTGCCGCCAGTGTCATTTTTAGGTGGTTGAGCCAGTACAATAGTAGAGGCTGTCAACAACCATACGATGGGTACACCGATTTTTCGCATATGAGAGGAGTTTTGGTGGTTTACTTGACCTAAATGTATGTAAAAAACTCATTTTCAATGAGTACCGGCTTTTATTTATTAATAGAAATGGTCGAATCTAGTTAAAGTGCGCTACAGCCACTTCATTGAACAGCTCTCCACCTGCCTATCCAGCGCCCCTATTTAACCAGTCAACAGACGTGCAACAGGCATGTCAGGTCGGCACTCTCATTTATCAACAACATAGCACACTAAACTAAGTCTGACCAAGGGGCTCATAAACCCGATTTGTACTACACAAAGTACATACGCATCATACGTTTTGAGCTGATTATCAAATAGTTTATACTTGTATATACCTATACCTTCACTCAAAAACCTATGAAAGCTCTTATTGGACTTGCTCTTTTTTTGGGCTGTGTTTCTGGTTTTTCCCAGTCGGCCCCAACACTTCATGTCATTTTCGCCCTGGACCAACGTGACCTCGATATTGGTCGGCTCAATATGGAAAATGATACCCTGATGACAAGGACCATGCGGATTGTTCAGGATCGGCTAAAGTGCCCGATGCAAATTACTCGATTAGCAGACGCTGATTTTACGAGCCAAGGCCTTCGGCAAACCATTGCAGACATTCGGGCAACTACTAACGACATTATCGTTTTATACTATGCTGGATACGGGATTAAATCAAAAAACTATTTTCCTGACTGGCAACTAAATTCAACCGGGGAATCAGCTACTCCGGTCAATCAGGTTGCCGACTGGCTAAGAGCAAAACACGCCTATCTTGGCTTGATCATCGCCGATTGCAATGCCAGAGAGGCATTAGAAAGCCAGCGCTTCTCAACGGTCAACCAACCCGGTGTAAGGCCGAAAGATACCGAAGTCATCAACAGAACCGGCCCGGCCCAATCAGCCACTATGGCTGTCGATCTGACCAGGCAGATCATGAATCAATTGTTTCTTCGCAGTACATGTGGTATCGTCGCAATGGGTACTGCAACCCCATCCGCTATACCTAATCAGTCCGCTTACTTCGTATCCTCTTTTAGTGGTTCAGTTTTTACCTATTCACTACGTAAAGCGCTGCTCGACTTACTTTCTGTCAATGACCCGGCCTTGCTATCGACGGTGTCGTTTCCGGCCCTGCTCAACAAAACCCAGACGAAGATCGAAACGGCTCAGAACAGCCTCAACCGACAACCACCTATTCTGGAAATTCAGTCCTGCTCAACATCTAAACCCGAACGGTTTGTGGCCAATCGCCGACAAATAAAACCAGCGAATTCAACAAAGCTCAATTGGCTGGGACCCGGTCTTAACGTTGATGAAGCCAGCTATAGTCAGCTCCCTCAAAAAGTATCGGTTGTTTCTGGCCATTTATTACCCGATCAGGTTGATTTGTCCAGATACGCCCCTCCCGTGATCAGTCAAGGCGACAAAGGCATTTGCGTGGCCGTCTCAATCGGGTATTATATGCGGTCGATTCTCGAAGCCCAAAGACAAGGTATTACCGACAAAAGCCAAATTCTTAAACAGAGTTTCTCACCCTTCTACCTCTACAATCAGATTAAATCTGCCGACGATCTGGATTGTACGTTTGGTATAGATGCTGGTGACGCGCTGGACTATATTCAGCACCATGGCCTGCCTGCCTTTTCGGATTTCGCAAACCCCAGTCTTTGTCAGCCTATCAACCCCGTTCAAACCCGAAATTCATCGAAAATACTGGATTATGTGAAGCTGTTCAGCATCATGGATGTAAAAGAAGATAAAGTACTGGCGGTGAAACAAACGCTGGCCGAGGCTTCGCCCGTAGTAGTGGGCATACAAACAACCGGCTCCATCCAGACCTTGTCGTTTGTCAAAACCTGGGCCGACCGACTCAGCACATCTGTCCAGACCCTGGCCACAGACAGCGAACAACCAGGTACTAAATTGACACAGAACCAGTCGTCTATCGGCACCTGGTTCAACCGCCTTGGTACATCCATGCAGGCGCTGTTTGTAGGCAGCAGACAATCCGACGCCCGATCGAATGCCTGGCAACCCGACCAGTCGAAAGCGCTTGACTTTGGCCATGCACTCTGCGTAGTAGGCTATGACGACAATATGTTCGGTAAAGGAAAGGGAGCTTTCAAACTGATTAACAGTTGGGGAATTGCCTGGGGTGACAGTGGCTATTTCTGGATGTCATATGAGAATTTTGGCTGTTACACTAAATATGGGTACCAAGCGTACCTGCCACCTACTACTGACGATGCTAACCTTCTGGATACTGATCTGACCATTTCGCAGGGGAGTATTATGAATAACAACCTGCCATTTACAATGACCCACGCCAACAAATTACCTATTTACACCCTTATACAGCCACAACGGGCAGGCGCTTCGTTTAAATTTAAAGTGGATGTAAAAAAGCAAACCTACCTTTATCTGATTACGGCCAGCGAGTCAGACAGTGCGGTTACGAGATTACTCCCTCCCAAGGGCTACAAGATCGTCATTTCCCCTGACAATCAATTGATTTACCCTAGCGACAACAAAGTACTGACTCTTTCTAAAAGCTCCGGCCAGGAATACTGGCTATTCCTTTTTTCGGCATCGCCAATCGATATTGATTCATACATTGAAGAAATGAAAACAATGGAATTTGCATTTCCTGACCGGATTACAAGCGCCTTTGATACCAAGTTGGCTCCTGACCGGTTCATTCGTTACAAGCCGAAAAAAATGGGTTTTTATTTAGAGAATGAGGATGTAACACAGGATAAAGTAGTGCCCTTGTTAGTAACGATAAATCACCTCCCCTGATCATCTCTGATTAATAGGAAGGATATAGACGTCAGTAGGGTAGTCAGCTGAGCAAATACAGAATCGGGTAAATCCTCGCCAGATTTTTTAACTTGCCAGTATTCCGTAAAACGTGCTTGACTGCTCTACTCTCATGAAACAACGTCTCCTCGCTCTGTACCTTTTTTGGGTAATGATACCGGCTTTTGCCCAATCGACCTTACCGCTTGCCTCAACTGGCAACACAGAGTATGGCAACAATCCTAAAGTTGGCAAATACGTCAGCATACGGGGCTTCAGGATGTATTATGAAATTTACGGAACTGGTAAGCCATTGCTGCTCATTCACGGCAACGGCGGGTCGATCAACAATTTCAAAAATCAGATTCCGTACTTCGCCAAAAACTATAAAGTGATCGCGGTTGATAGCCGGGCGCAGGGAAAATCCGTTGACCCCAGCGACTCGCTCACCTACGAAATGATGGCCGACGATTTCAATGCCTTACTCACTAGTCTCCATCTGGATTCATGCTATGTAATCGGCTGGAGCGACGGGGGCATCGATGGGCTTTTGCTCGCCATGCGGCACCCCGAAAAAGTGAAGAAACTGGCAATTACGGGTGCAAACCTATGGCCCGACAGGACCGCTATTGAACCTGATCTTTTTCAGTGGATTGTATCGTCCAACGACAGTCTGGCCCGTGTAGCCCAAACCCCCGAGGTTAAGGCACAAAAGAAGCTACTCAACCTGATGGTGCTGCATCCGCATATTTCAACGACCGATCTGAAGCAGGTGAAGTGCCCTACCCTGGTGATTGGTGGCGATAATGATGTAATCCTGCCCGCCCATACGATGACGATTGCCCAGGCCATACCGCAGGCGTATCTCTGGATTTTGCCCAATTCGGGGCATTCGACCCTGATTCATTATAAGGGACTGTTCAATCAGACCGTAGGTGATTTCTTCAAAACGCCTTATCGCCCCATAAAAGGCATGGCCAAGCTTGACTAACCATCAGCCATTGCCCGTACGAAATGCTCTTTCCCCTAGGCTCTAAAATGACCAAACACACGCTATAATCAATATAAATAACTAACTATCATATAGTTATCTAAGTATTCTCAAATTAATTACCCCTGTTTTTTCAATTACAAATAGTCCGATACTTTCCGAAAAGAGTACACTAACTGACCCGCTGTGTTAAGTCGGGAAGGCATTCCACGCGGTTTTCATATAGACAGTCCCCCCGGCCATTCATTACCCATCGAATCCTACATGAAACAACTAGTCATTCTAATTTTTATTTTCTTAGTCGTTCAAAAACACGCCATAGCCCAGCAGACTAGCCCAGCCATTGTCCGGCAAACCCTCATCTTTCCTGCCCAGAACAAGCATGTACATGGCAGTAGCCTTGTTAGTTTACCCAATGGCGATTTTCTGTCTGTATGGTTTTACGGCAGTGGCGAACGATCGGCCGACGATGTAAAGATTATGGGGGCCCGTTTACGAAAAGGGGAAACCAAGTGGAGCGAGCCATTTTTGATGGCCGACACCCCGAATCTGCCCGACTGTAACCCAGTTGTATTTTTGAATAGTCAGGGGAAACTATTTCTGGTCTGGATTGCCGTAGAAGCCAATCAGTGGGAATATTCCATCCTTCGGTATAAAACCTCTACCGACTATACTAAAAGTGGGCCACCCGTCTGGAACTGGCAGGACAATATTCTGCTTAAACCTGGCGATACGTTTGCCCAGGAAGTTGAGAAAAAATTTAAAGATCTGACCAGAAATACCGCAGGCTGGGGTGGCTATGCGCCTAAATACGACAACATGATTTTCGAAGCCAGTCATAACATCGGCAAACGCTCCATTGGCTGGATGACACGTATCAAACCCCTCCTATTGGACAATGGCCGGATTGTACTCCCCCTTTACTCCGATGGCTTCAACTTTTCGCTCATGGCTATTTCTGACGATGACGGAACTAACTGGAAACCTAGTCTGCCTGTAGTGGGTCGAGGGCCTATTCAGCCTGCACTGGCCCGCCGAAAAGATGGCACACTGGTAGCGCTCATGCGCGACAGTGGCGACGAACCTACCCGCGTTCATTACAGCGAGTCGAAGGATGATGGCGAAAGCTGGACCGCTACCACTAAAACCGACATTCCGAATACGGCCAGTGTAGAGCTACTCGCTCTAAAAGATGGTCGGTGGGCTTTTCTGGGCAACGATATTGATGATGGCCGCTATCGGCTCAGCCTGTACCTATCCGACGACGAGGGCAAAACCTGGAAATGGAAAACTCGTATTGAAGATCACAAGCCAGGGCAGGGAGGGTATTCGTACCCCTGTTTAATTCAAACCGCCGATGGGCTGCTCCACATGACGTATTCGCATCACGATGGCCGTGCTGATGGCAAGTCTATCAAGTACGTTGTCGTTGATCCTAAGCAGATTGGCAATTAACAGAACAAGCCAGTAACCGATAAAGCGCCTGAGATAACGAAAACTCAGGCGCTTTATTGGTTAGCTAATTCTACAATGTCAAGCTCCAGCCATCGCGATAGTCACGCTTCACAAACTGGTTGGCCAGATCGTAATTCGTAATTTTCATATTGGGCGCATCGTAGTACAACTTCTTACGCCCGTTGTACCGCTCTGCCGATCGTTTAGCTGATGGGTTGTCGCGAAGCATCCAGCTACGAAGGGCCAGGTTGCCGATCAAAATGCTTTCTGTAAACGGGGCCGCATACTCAAACGGCGAGCTCGTTACGCCTTTTCCATATCCGGCTATGCAGGCATCTACCCATTGCAGGTAGTGATCTTCATTGGGTACCCTTGGAATGGTTTCGGGAACATTGAGCTGTTGATTGTCTTTTAGAGGCACTAGCCGTGGGTTTGCTCCGTAACAGTCGGCCATCAGTTTTCCTTTCGACCCGATAAACAACACGCCCCCGTCCGAATTACCGAAGCTTTCGCCCGGCAGCAGTTCTTCGGGGAGTTCAGGCAAAATACCACCGTCGTACCAACTCACTTTAATGTTTCCTTTGCTGTCTTTACGGGGATAATCGAGGTGAATAGAGGTTGAGAATGGTGTCCAGCCTGGGTTATCGTCTTGCGGACGAAGGGTAAACGTCCAGGTCCCGGCTACACTGCATTCGACCGAAGTTGGGTAGTCGATGGGCAGAATCCGAAACACAGGGTCCATAATATGGCAGGCCATATCGCCCAGGGCACCCGTTCCGTAAGGCCACCAGCCGCGCCAGTTCCAGGGTAGATAGGCTTCGTTATAGGGCACTTTTTTGGCTGGTCCAAGCCACAGATCAAAATCCAGTTCTTTCGGAACATCATAGGTTTTATCGGTCGGAATAGCCTGCGGCCACACCGGGCGGTTGGTCCAGCAGAGTACTTTATGCACCTCGCCAATACTACCTGAATCGTAAATCTCCTTCATCCGACGAACGCCATTACCCGATCCGCCCTGATTACCCATCTGGGTTATCACCTTATATTTTTTGGCGGCCTGACCCAGAATTCGAGCTTCATAAATGTCGTGGGTAAGTGGTTTTTGCGTGTATACATGCTTACCCAACTGCATAGCAGCCAGCGTTGCCACCGCGTGGGTGTTGTCGGGCGTTGAAATCGAGCAGGCATCAATATGCTTATGCTCTTTCGAGAGCATCTCGCGGAAGTCTTTGTAGTAAGTAGCTTTAGGAAAACGCTTCCGCGAATCAACTGACTGCCGATCATCGACATCACACAGAGCGACTATATTGACGTTGGGACTCGCTGAAAACGAAGCCAGATCGCTTTTACCTTTTCCGCCTGCCCCTATTCCGGCAATATTGAGCTTATCGCTTGGGGCCACGAAACCTTTACCGAGTACATGGCGGGGGACAATAAAAAAGGATGTAGCCGCCAACGATGATGTTTTCAAGAAATCACGACGACTATTTGCCGGGAATGCCGTATTCGTTTCTTCCATAATCTGGTATTAAAGTTAAAGTGTTTAGGAATAGTGAGCGGGACCAGTTTGTCATCGACTCTGTATACATACTGATTTATAGGGTAATCGTACCTCTTATTTTCTGACAGGATTACAGGATAAACACGATTGTTTAGCCAACAAACCATGTCAATCTTGTAAATCCTGTCGGAAAAACTTCTTTACTCGTTATGCGGGCCAGTATTCAGCTATTTTTCGGCGCAGGAAAGCCACACTGCGTTCTAGTTGTGCCATGCCATCGACCCCATCTTCGATACTTATCCAGCCGTCAAAGCCTACGCGTTTCAGTTCCGTAAAAATGGCATCGTAATCGTTAAGCCCTTTGCCAATTTCGCCATGACTCAGCCGTTTGGCGTATCCGGCAGCCCCCCCTTCTTCGCGACGCAGGTCTTCGATGGTTCCTTCGAGCAGATAGCGGTCGCTGGCGTGCATGGTCACCACCCGGTCCGATACCCGATACAACAATTCCAGCGGGTCTTCACCAGCCAGATAGGTATTGCTGGGATCGTAGTTGACGCCAAAGTTTGGATGGTGAATTCGGTCGACAAGCATGCAGAACACATCCATTTTCTGGGCAAATTCGGGGTAGGTCCAGAAGTCGTCTTTGTAGTGATTTTCGAGAATCAGCGTAATTCCCCGCTCCTGCGCATAGGGCAAACAGGCTTCAATACATTCGGCGGCTAAGGCTACGCCTTCTTCAATGGAAAGCCCTGGCCGACGCTGGCCCGACAATACCCGGCAGTATGAACCACCCAGTATATACGTCATCTCGATCCAGCGTTTTTGCTTTTTGACTTCCTCCACCCGAAAAGTCGGATCAGGATGCGTAAAATCGGGTGAGCAGCACATCATCGGAATGACTTTACCTTTAGCTTCTACCTGCTGGCGAAACAGCGGCCAGTTGGCTTCGTCGGCCATTTCCAGAAATCCAGCATACCATTCCAACCCGTCGATTTCTAATTGAGAAGCTAACTCGATCCATTCAGAAACCGTCATGGTTCCGTCTTTGCAGAGCTGCTGCATAAAGGCCTTCGGAAAAGCGGCTAATTGAGGCATATGTTTAATGAGTGATTGAGTGAATGATAGAGTAAGAGAATGAACTGTGAATAGCTAACGCAAAGCTTATCTGCCGGATGGTATTCTGTCATTCTCTCATTCACTCATTAGTTTTTAGGTAAGTTTCGTCCAATAAACGGGAATTGCTCTAGGTCGACAACCTGTCCACTGATTGGACCACTTTCATCGGCCAGCCAATACACGGCTGCCGCTGCCAGCTCACCAGGCATCAACAACCGACCTGCTGGCGAAAGCTCTGCCGGTAGCGATGTATACCAGTCGTCGGGCATTCCCTGCTCGCGTTTTCGTTCAATTTCGCGCTCCGTCAATATCCAGCCAGGATTAATCTGATTGACGCGAACCCCATATTCCCGATGAAGCGAATCGCCCAGATTACGGGTCATGGTCAACAAAGCGCCTTTCGAAATACTGTAGGCCATCAGGCAGGGTTCGCCACTCCAGGCATTTACCGAACCAATATTCAACACGCAGCCCCGTCGTTCGTGCAAATGCGTTAAAGCGGCTTTAATTAACGCAAAAGGAGCCAGTGTATTTACATCCAGCACCTGGCGGAATAAGTTCAGGTCGGTAGTTTCGATGGTCGATGACGGCACCATCGCGGCATTGTTGACAATCGCATCCAGACGCCCAAAGGTTGCCAGTGCCAGATCGACCAGGTGCTGCGGAGCATTTTCAGCGGTAATTTCTTCGATATGCAATACGGCACGATCTGCCCCCAACTCGGCAACCAGAGCCTCGCCCAACTCACGCTCAAGGCCATGCACAACCACCCTGGCTCCCTCGTCCACACAGCGTCGGGCAATGGCTTTACCAATACCCGTGCAACTGCCGGTCACAATCACCACTTTATCCTGTAATCGCATTGCCTACATGGGTTTGAGCACACTTTTAACGACCTCGCCCCGGTGCATTTTTTCAAAGGCTTCGTGCCAGTCGGTAATGTTCCAAACTCCGCCGATAATGGGTTTTACATCCAGTTGGCCACTGGCTAATAAGGTGATCACGCGCTCCCAAATCGGCCAGTTATGGCTGAAGCTCCCCTGAAGGGTAACATTTTTCTGAACCAGCGGATCGAGCGAAAAGCCCAGCGGCTGTGGCCCCCAGCCAACCTTAGTAATATGCCCGTTTGGCCGTACCAGTTGCATAGCAATTTTCAGGGTAGCACTGGCTCCAGCCGCATCAATTATGCAATCAGCTCCAAGGCCATCGGCTTGTTTAGCCCATTCGGAAGCATCGCCGATAATACCCGTACAGCCATACTGCTCGGCAATGGCCAGTCGATGCCGGTCGGCTTCCAGACCCACAACAGCCACATCGGCCCCGCAAAGTTTGGCAACAGCCGCACACAAAATACCAATAGTTCCGGGTCCAAGGACGACGACCCGATCTCCAGGTTTCAGGCGTGTATTTTCGACAACGGCGTTAAACGCCACACAGCAAGGCTCCGTTAAACAAGCCTGCTCAAACGCCAGTTGATCGGGCACATGGTGCAGACAACGAGCCGGAACACGCACGTAGCGCGTCATGGCTCCATTGACCCCGTAGCCAAATCCTTTACGAGTCGGATCAAGATTATAAAGACCACGACGGCTCATCGGATTGGTTGGATCAATGACAGCTGCCGTTTCGCTGACAACCCGATCCCCTTCGCGCCAGCCCGACACGCGGCTACCTAGCTCAACAATGTACCCGCCAAATTCATGACCTAGCACGACAGGGTAGTTTACCGGCCAGCTATGATCGGCAGTCCACTGGTGCAGATCGCTGCCGCAGACGCCTACATTAGCCACTTCAAGCAACACGTCATCTTCGCCAATGGTGGGACGCTCTATTTCACGAATCTCAACGGAGCCTTTCTCCGGAGCATAATTAACAACCGCAGCAGATTTCATATAACAATTCTATTGAATGGATCATATAAAATGAACAGTGCATAATGTAAAATGTATAATGGATTGACGATTAGACACTTATCACCCATTTCCCTTTCATTATTCATTGTCCAACGGCCACATCGCCATAGGCATGAATCTTTTCGCAGATTAGCCGCAGTGAATCTTCGAGATTTCCGTCGGCCGTTTTAAACGCATCCGCATCGATGGTCAGGGGAGCACCCAGCACTACCAGTGGAGCACCGTATTCCGGGCAACGAATGGCTTGTTCGAGACTAAGCCCCCCTACAGCCTGAACCGGTACCCGGACAGCCTGCACAACCTCCCGAAGCTGATCTAATGGACTAGGCATGCGCAATCCCTGGGCGGCAATACCCCGTCGTTCGTCGTAGCCAATGTGGTGAATAATGTAATCGCAGCCCAGATCTTCGAGCCAACGGGCGCCAGCTACCATGTCGGGACACACCATAGTGTCGCCCATCACTTTTACGCCAAAATCCTGCCCTGCCTGGACAACGCACTTGATGGTTTCGGCATGAGCCCGTGCCATAACTACCACATGGGTAGCGCCCGCTTTAGCCATCATTTCGGCTTCCAGATAGCCTCCGTCCATCGTTTTCAGGTCGGCAACGATCGGAATGCCCGGAAATGCTTCGCGTAGTTTGCGTACACCATGCAACCCTTCAGCCAGAATTAAGGGCGTTCCGGCTTCGAGCCAGTCAACACCCGCGCGTAGTGCTAAAGCGGCTGTTTCGAGTGCTTCATCAACATTGGTCAGATCAAGGGAAATTTGAACAATAGGTTTCATGGAGACGTATCAAATAAATCCGCAAAAATTGATTGTTTCGTATTGAGCGAACGGGTATCTTAATCCACAATCGGCTCGTCTATACTACTTTATCCAAAATCATTCGGGCTATTTAACGCATCAACTTTATTCATAACGGCCCGAGTCCGATCACGACGTCTATCCCTAATCAGGATCACGATTACCCAACTGATACAACCATGAATACAGCACATTTACGCGTACAAATTGCCCTACTACTCTTTACGTCTTCCGTTGCATTCGGGCAGGCAGGTTCAATTACTCTCAAAATAAACCCTCAGCGCATTGAAAGTCGGATTGCTGAGCTAGCCAAATTTGGCAGAGACTCACTGGGTAGAGGGTATCGGGTAGCCTACACCAAAGGCGATGTGGAAGGTCGAAACTGGTTCATTGGCCTGATGAAAAAAGCCGGTCTTGAGCCTACGATCGATGCAGCCGGTAATATCATTGGCAAACGTAAAGGCAAAAATGCCGCTCTAAAACCCTTAGCCTTTGGTTCACACATCGATATGGTTCCCGACGGCGGCAATTACGACGGCTGCCTGGGCTCCATTGGTGCGCTGGAAGTCATTGAGATTCTGAATGAACAGCATCTGGTAACGGAGCATCCGCTGGAAGTCATCATTTTTGCCAACGAAGAAGGCGGTACTATAGGCAGTATGGCGATGGCAGGGCATTTGACCGCTAAAGGTTTGCAAGCCGTCACACAGAGCGGCCTTACCGTAGCAAACGGCATCAAAGCCATAGGCGGCAACCCCGAAAATCTACAACAGGTGGTCCGCAAAAAAGGTGATCTAAGTGCCTTTCTGGAACTGCATATTGAGCAGGGTGGCATTTTAGAGAAGGAAAATCTTCAGATTGGTGTGGTCGAGGGAATTGTGGGCATTGAACACTGGGAAGTTACGGTAGAAGGTTTCGCTAATCACGCGGGTACGACGCCCATGAACATGCGGAAAGATGCCCTACTAGCAGCCTCCAAGTTTATCATAGCCGTCAACGAAGTAGTTACCAGCTACGAAGGTCGACAAGTGGGCACTGTTGGGAAAATAGCGGCCCTACCCGGCGCTTACAATGTGATTCCGGGCAAGGTAATTCTGGGGTTGGAACTCCGCGATCTGGACTACGATAAAATCTGGAAATTGTTTAAAGACATTGAGAAGAAAGCATCCGACATTTCTGCGGCAACGGGTACGAAAATCACCTTTACACACCAGCCCAATCCGGCCAAACCAGCGTTGACCGAAAAAGCGATTCAGGATAAGATTGTTACTTCGGCCAAAGCACTGGGTCTTACCTACAAATATCTGCCGAGTGGGGCTGGTCATGATTCACAGGAGATTGCGTTAATCGCACCCGTCGGGATGATTTTCGTTCCGAGCGTTAATGGGATCAGCCACTCACCCAAAGAATTTACCAAAGCGGTCGACATGACAAATGGGGTCAATGTGTTACTGCAAACCATACTGGCCATCGACAAAACCAACTAAACATTCTGAATGAGAATTCTGCTTATACTTGCCTGCTTTCTAACCATCATATCGGCCCCAGGCCAAAGCGTACAGTTTACCTTCGAAGGTGATTCTACCACGATTCCGCATACAATTGACAGTCTGCGAGGCATTTCTGGTCTGGATATAAATCCGGCAACGGGTGAGTGGCATCTGGTTAGTGACCGGGGAAAGCATTTTGTGTTTACGAATATCCGCAGCATTCGCGATCTGGGAGATCCATCCCGCTTATCGGTATCTGAGCCTACCCCCTACTGGTTCGAAAGTATCCGCTACGACAGCCCCAGCAACACCTATTTCTGGACCGACGAACATGAGTTTGTCACCTCACTACTCTATGGAAAATCGGTTCGGGATAGCACGCGGCAACTACTGCTGAAAATACCTTTACCCAGCCCAAACAAAGGACTGGAAGGAATTGCGCTAACCTCAACGGGTGCCTTGTGGGTCGCTCCCGAAGCAGGTTGGGAAGGGCAAACCCGCATGACTCAGGATACGATTACGTTTTTACGATACGCGAATCCTACCACTGCCGATCCGTCAGTTGAGCGCTTTTCGTACCCAATCAACCGGTGTAGCTTTGCCCAGGGAGAGGAACGCGTGGGCGGAATTTCTGAAATAGTGTCTGTTGATGATCTGCGACTGCTGGTACTGGAACGATGTTATGATTCTGTGCAAAAACGGGTAACGGCCAATCTGTATCTGGCCACGCTTAACGAGCAGACACACACGCTCACTAAAGAACTCGCTTTCGATTTCAACCGCCAGTTTCCGGGCAGCGTCTGCAACCTCGAAGCCATGGCCTGGGCCGACGCCCAACACCAAACCCTTGTCATCATCGCCGATGATAATTTTCGACGGAATCAAACCTTACGCAATCAGGTGATTGTGCTGAAACGACGATAGAACTGATACTGGTAGGTGATGCCAGTTTCTCAAAACTGGCATAGTGAGGTTTCTCAAAACCGAGTGTATCATTAGGTTTTGAGAAACCTCACTATGCCAGATGAGAGCATCTGACACCACTGCAGAATCATAATTATCAGCGACGAGCATAAATGGTATTCCATTCGTCCTGAAAAACTCGTTGGTAGGCACCAATGGTTGCCGGAGCGTTTATCGGAATCTCGTAACTCGCATTCAGTCGGTGGTCGCTGATGATGTACTCAACCTGCTCCTGCTCAGCCCGTTGAAAAAATTCATTTAGCGGCATGCCGTGGCGTTTCTGTGCCAGAAAAAGATAGTACGTCAGACCCCAGATTTGGTAGGTCTCCATCTGCCCGAAGAAAAACTCAAGCGGGGCTATCACCGTTGTGTGCTTGTGGGGCATATGTTCTGCCAGCAACGCATTATGCCGCTCGGTATCGGGCACGGTTCTATTTTCGATGATAACCTCTCGAAATTGAATAGTACTCACGACCAAATAGACAAGCATTAGGCCTTGCATAAGTCGTTTTTGCCAGACTGGTTGATCGGGCAGATAGGTTACCAGCCAGCGTGCAACCAGGAGCGACAGCCAGGGTAGAAACAGAAGAAAATAAATATCCGTACTACTTTTAGTTAGCAGCCAGAACGAACCGATCAACAGCAGCGTGTACAACAAAAGCGGTTCTGTTCGACCAATTTGCTTGCGGAACAGGAGAGCGCAGAGCAGCACCCATACACTCAGGGCAGCCTCGTTCTGACTATGGAAAAAGATTTGGTGGTAATCGGCCATGACCGCCAGTTTTGCCATCAGACCAAGGTTTTCCTGGGTCGCTGGGTCATTCCGGAACTGCTCAATCAAGGTTCCTACTTGTCCGGCCAACAGAGCATCTAATCCATAAAGGCTTAAGGTCAGCGCACCCACTACACTAAACGCAAGCATAGACCGCCAGCCCATTTTTTGCCAAAGCCATAGGGCACCAGCCATCAAATATATAATTCCGTTCAAATGGGTCAGGGCCGCCAAGCCAGCTAATATGCCTGCCCAAATCGGTTTAGGCTGCCATCCTTTCGGTGGATCAAGCGCTAGATACGACGCAAAACCGATAGCCATGCACATGGTTTCGGGTCGATTGACTGAGATAAATCGGATCAGTGTACCACAACCCAAATACAGCACCACCGACAGCCATTGCTGCTCCTTCGATGCCGAACGACCGTATACCCAGACCAAATACCCACCCAGCAAGCCAAAGAGAATACTGACCAGTTTGTTGGCAGCTACCGAAACGCCCGTAACGGACATAACCAGCGCACCGGCATATATGAACAGTTTATGGAATACATAAATACCCTTCTCCCAGCCATTGTATCCACGAAATAGCTCCGATTTGACCCGGCCCGTTTGGATGAGCCAATAGGACTGTTCGGCAAACCAGGCTTCATCATAATATTCGGCGCGGTGAATAAACGTGACAAACAGGCCACCAAGCAGTAGCAGAAAGAATACAAGATAAATACGGGTCGTAAACAGCACGAACGGCATACAGTCGAATCGATTTCACACAAACGGACTCAATCTACACGCATTCAGTGACCAATAAAAATAGATGGTGAATTCTGATTGAAGACTTTCTCACCGAACCTAATCCGAGGGGTTTTGCGTTTCCTTTTCAATAGACATTCTTTTGCGTGCTCATGCAATCAGCCATAGATACCCCACTCGACATTCAGAAAATTCGTCAGGACTTCCCGATACTGGATCAGCAGGTCAACGGTCGGCCACTGGTCTATTTCGACAATGCCGCTACCAATCAGAAGCCTTTGCCGGTTATTCATGCGCTTACTCGCTATTACGAAGGCTATAATGCGAATATTCACCGGGGCATTCACCACCTGGCCGAACAGGCTACGGCTGCTTTTGAAGCCTCACGTCGGGCCATTCAGGAATTTCTGAACGCCAAACACTGGCAGGAAATTATCTTTACCTACGGCACTACGGACGGCATCAATCTGGTCGCTCAGAGCTATGGCCGACATTTCCTGAAGGAAGGTGATGAGATCATCATCTCGACTATGGAACACCATTCCAACATCGTTCCCTGGCAGATGTTGTGCGAAGAAAAAGGCTGCGTACTGAAAGTGATTCCAATTGACGATAACGGCGAACTATTGTTGGATGAATACGAAAAGCTCCTGTCGGAGAAGACCAAATTCGTATCCTGTGTACACGTATCTAATGCGCTCGGTACCATCAACCCTGTCAAAACCATTATCGACAAAGCCCACGCCGTTGGCGCCGTTGTCCTGATCGATGGGGCTCAGGCCAGCTCGCACCTGGAGCTTGATGTACAGGCATTGGATGCTGACTTTTACGTGTTGTCAGCTCACAAACTGTATGGCCCAACGGGTATGGGCGTTCTGTATGGCAAAAAGGCAATTCTGGACGCCATGCCACCGTACCGGGGTGGTGGGGAGATGA
The DNA here is from genome assembly GCF_054776815.1 of Spirosoma gilvum. Classification (NCBI taxonomy): domain Bacteria; kingdom Pseudomonadati; phylum Bacteroidota; class Cytophagia; order Cytophagales; family Cytophagaceae; genus Spirosoma; species Spirosoma gilvum. Next base: position 17,025 of record NZ_BAAHBH010000007.1, read on the forward strand.
TTAAGGAAGTGACTTTCGCCAAAACAACCTATGCCGATCTGCCGTATAAGTTTGAAGCCGGCACGCCCAACATTGCCGATGTGGTCGCTGTAAAAACCGCGCTTGAGTATATGGCCGGTTTAGGCAAAGAAGCCATTGCCGCCCATGAAGCAGACTTGCTTCACTATGCAACTGAGCAGCTAATCGAACTGGACGGATTACGCATTATTGGCCAGGCCAGACACAAAATCGGGGTTATTTCCTTTGTGATGGAGGGTATTCACCATCAGGATATTGGTGTCATTCTGGATCAGCAGGGCATTGCCGTCCGAACAGGTCACCACTGCACCATGCCTCTGATGCAACGCTTCGGCATTGCCGGAACTACGCGGGCCTCCTTTGCGGTTTATAACACCAGAGACGAAGTAGACCGACTCGTACAGGGCCTACGCCGGGTGCAGAAAATGATGTTGTAAATTGGTAACTTATTAATATGACGGAGATGGAAGAGATTCTTTTAGACAAAGGTCAAGTACTTGCCAGCTTAAATGAGTTGCCAGATAAGGTATCATCAGATGAACTCATCGAGCGGATATTATTCATCAAACTCATTGAAAGCCGATTACGGGAAACGAATCACGTTCCTCATGAACAAGTTATGCAGGAACTCAAAGACCTAAAACAGCAAAAATTAGCAGAATTAGGTAAGCGTTTATGATTGACTGGAAAGAGTCTGCCCGAGAAGAGGTTCGCGATGCTTATGCCAATTTGCTTAATTTATCGATAGTAGCAGCCGATGATTGGTTAGATCAATTAGAAAAAAAGTTAAATCTTATTGAGCAATTTCCGGGTATGGGACGTATGGTTCCAGATTATTATATCTCTTTTATTCGCGAAGTTTTTGTAGGAAGTTATCGATTAGTATACAGTACACAAAGTGAAACCCCTGTCATACTGGCAGTCCGCCCAATGGGTCGACCTCTTGGCAAAATTTAACTAATGACCATTAACGAAAAACAGGACGAAATCATTGACGAGTTCGATTTGTTCGAAGATCAGCTCGACAAGACACAATACATCATCGATTTAGGCAAAAAACTCCCGCCCATGCCCGAATCGAAAAAGACCGACGAAAACCGAATTATGGGTTGTCAGTCGAAAGTATGGGTGGACGCTGAACTAAAAGGTGATCGGCTTTATTTTTATGGAGACAGTGAGCCTACCGCCCAAATTTCGAAAGGACTCGTCGGGTTGCTGATTCGAGTATTGTCGGGCGAAAAACCGGAAGACATTGCCAATGCGGACCTGTATTTCATTCCGCGAGTGGGCATGGGCAACCTGATTACCTCGTTGCGGGCGGGTGGCTTAGCCTCGATGATCGAACGAATGAAAGCCTACGGGCGAGCATATACTGAAAAAAGTCATTCATAGTCATTTGCTTCGCGTCATTAGGTGGTCATTAGTAGTAGAAACAATTAATGACCACCTAATGACGCGAAGCAAATGACCATTTAATGACCATTAATGACCTTGATCAATGACAGACGAAGAGTTAAAAGAACAAGTTGTGCTGGCCCTGAAGGGTGTCTATGACCCGGAAATCCCGGTCGATGTGTATGAGTTAGGTCTCATTTACGAAATCAAGATATTCCCGGTCAACAACGTGTATATCCTGATGACGTTAACATCGCCCTCCTGCCCATCAGCGGGTTCGATTCCAGCCGAAATTGAAGAGAAAGTACGGGCTATCGAAGGTGTAAACGACGTAAGCGTTGAACTAACCTTCGACCCTCCCTACTCGACCGAACTTATGTCGGAAGTAGCTAAATTGGAACTTGGATTTATGTAAACTATAAGTCATTGGCCATTAGTCTCAGGCGTCGTTGATAGTCATTAATTGTTTCTACTACGACTATTTGATGACGCAAAGCAATGACTACCTAATGACTAACTATTAAAGACTAACTACTAACAATTATGTATCCTCCTCATTTGCTTGTCCCAATGCGGGAAGACCTGACCAGCGTTGGGTTTGAAGAATTGACCACTCCAGCCGAAGTTGATGCCGCAATGGCCGATCAGCAGGGAACGGCTTTAGTGATGGTAAATTCGGTGTGTGGCTGCGCGGCTGGTGCGGCTCGTCCGGGTGTAAAAGCAGCTTTAGCCGTCAGCGCGCTAAAACCTGATCACCTCTATACGGTTTTTGCTGGTGGCGACGTCGATGCTACGAACCGTATGCGTGAGTATCTGCTGCCCTATCCGCCTTCGTCACCGTCGATTGCCATTTTCAAAGATGGTGAATTGGTTCACTTCATTGAGCGGCACCACATTGAAGGTCGTTCGGCACAAATGATTGCCCAACACCTCGAAATGGCCCTCGAAGAGTTCTGCTCTCCTGCCAATGCATAAGTAGCGTAATGTATGTAGCGTGGACATCCTGTCCGCGTAGCCGTAGGCTAAGTTGCAGAGGCTATAAAACTAGTAACTACAGAGTTAGCCTACGGCTACGCGGACTACCAGTCCACGCTACAAATTTTACGTTACGGCAAATGCTTTCGCTAAAAACCGTGACAGGGGCAGTAATAAGAATACAATTAAAGCCAGTGGAAACGAGGCAAAGGCAGCTACCCAGGCCGCATTCATCACAATAAGCGATAATACGCCCGCTTTTACGGCCATACCGATGTTACGGCCAATCGGCTCTTTCACGGCTCGCCATAGTGGAGGAAAAATAGAATAGCCGAACAGTACCAGAAAGGGGAAAGCGGTCCCTAACTGTTGTCGCCATTGCGCCAGTGCCGCTACGCACCCAATCACCAGCGCATATAGTAACCCTGCCACGCGCAGCGTAATAGGGCTGCCCCCATGTACTTCGCCCCGGCTGATCATCGTAATGGCCGCTATGTAGACAATAGGTACCAAACCTACCCAGGTCCAGGGCATTACCTGATCGGGCAGAATACTGATTCCCAGCAGTAAATTAAGTCCTCGGCAAAGTCCCATATTGACAGGCCCCAGCCAGTTGTGATGTTTTCCAAAACGGTCGTAGATGAGTGCAGCCGCCGAAATGGCAACTGCCAAATAACCAGCCGTTTGATTGACCCAAAACGATGCCAGGATACCCACAGCCAGTAAGCCGCTGCCCAAGCCAATAGCTGCCTGTTTACTAACCACACCACTCGGAATCGGTCGTTCTGGCCGTTCAATGGCATCCAGCTCGGCATCGAACACATCGTTGAAAACAACGCCCCCGCCATATAGGCCGATAGTAGATAGGCAGAGCCAGGCAAGCGGAGCCAGATCGAAATCAGGAATCAGGAAATACCCTGCAATAGCCATACCCGCCAGCACATCGGCCACTGAGGTTACCAGATTTGCCGGACGGGTAAGGGAAAGAAGCGCCTTGATCATAGTAAAAGAGCGAAAGAGTGAAAGGGCGAAAGAGCGAAAATTTATCCGATAGTTGTCGCTCTTTTACTCTTTCGCTCTTTCGCCATTAGTTAATTATCGTTGATTCTTTATCGACCTTTGGGGCCTGACCACCACGTAGCACGGAACTACCGTTGTAGCGTTGGCTTTGGTCAATGCCCAGCGGCTGCGAAAGCTCTTCCAGACTTAGTTGACCGCTTTGTGCAAAGGCCGTTACTGCATTGGCAAACGTGACCAGCCGGATCGCTTCGTCCGATATTCCGCGCTGTTTCATCAAAGCCGCCGTTTTCGGAACAGCCAGCGGATCGCTGATGCCCCAGTCGGCAGCGGAGTTGATCATGATACGCTCCGGTCCATACTGTTTTACAACTTCGACCATCCGTTCGTTCCCCATTTTGGTAAATGGATAAATGGTAAAGCCAGCCCAGAACCCACGGTCCAATACCTCACGCACCGTTTCCTCATTGTTATGATCGACAATCACCATACCGGGGTCGATACCGTGCTCAATGGCAATATCCATACTGCGACTGGTGCCTTGCTTTTTGTCGCGGTGCGGGGTGTGAATCTGCACAGGCAGATTCGCTTCTTTGGCTAGTTCCAACTGCGCTCGGTAATATTTATCCTCAGCCGCTGTCTGATCATCAAAGCCAATCTCGCCAACGCCGACTACCCCTTCCTTATAGATGAAAAGTGGCAGAATTTCCATAACCTGTTCGGCCAGAGCTTCCTGATTGGCTTCTTTGGAGTTCAAGCCAATGGTGCAGTAATGGCGGATACCGAACTGTGAGGCTCGAAACCGCTCCCAACCAACCAGACTGGCAAAATAATCCCGAAACGAATCAACACCAGTACGTGGCTGCCCCAGCCAGAAAGCCGGCTCAATAACGGCTACGATACCCGCATCGGCCATAGCCTGATAATCGTCGGTCGTTCGGGAGGTCATGTGGACATGCATATCAAAAAACGCCATGCCCTTAATGGAATCCATAAAATCCATATTCATGTCAATTAATAATGGATAATGAATAATGCACAATGAATAGCTATCGTGCTGATAAGCCACTATTCACTGTGCATTATTCATTATCCATTGTCCATTATTCAGTTTATCTCACGCAAAGTTCTCAAAAAATGAGGGGCCTTCCCAGATGATTTTTACCCATATTTTAATTCACGTTTCACAAACTTCCGATTCCGCTACGCGTTTTATACGTATACAACAAATGCAGTTATGAAGAAGTACCATCAACGTCAATTAAGGAAAGGAAGCCTTTGGGCGCTCCTACTGCTGGTAGTAGGCGGAAGTCTGAGTGCCTGCCGCGATAATGCGATCGATGATCTGAGCGCAGCCGATAGCCCGGTTTACATTACTAACTACGATAATTCCGTCAACTTCGGCCAATATAAAACCTTTAGCCTGCCCGATTCGGTGATTGTGGAAACAAACAATGGGTATATGCCTGCCCAAAACAGTGTGTCAACCCAGTTCGTCAATAATATTGCGAATGCGCTCACGGCCAGAGGCTTTCAGCGCGTGGCGAAAGGCGATTCAGCCGATCTGGGTGTAGCGATCATCCGGGTCAATAAGCAGTACACGGGTGTTGCCACTGATCCATACGGTTATTATTCGAGTTATTGGGGCTATGGCTACGGCGGATTTGGCGGATATTCTCCGTATTACCCGAGTTACTACACCTATCAGGTGTCTGATCAATACTGGGAAATTCAGATTGTCGATCTGAAAAACAGCACGACCAACAGCAGTGGGCAACAGCAGGTGAATGTCATTTACGACGCCACCATCCGGGGAACCGACGTTACAGATACGCAATCCGTCGATGCTGCCACCACCGCTATTTTCAATCAATCCACTTACTTACAGGCTAGTCGCTAATAAACGCCATGAAACGTATCCTAGCAGCAATTGCCCTGCTTGGCCTCAGTACGGCGGCCTGGGCACAATACCAGAATGAGTACACGGGTTCATCGATTTACGATCGGTATGTAACCTTCAACATTTCGGCCCGCTATGGTGTCGCCTTTCCGATGGGGGGCCAGCAGGGGTATATCGACCGAATGTCGCCAACAAACGTCGCACTGGATGGTGAATGGCTCTTTCCACAGCGGTTTTCGGTCGGTTTAAAAACGGGCTATCAGTACACGCACCAACGGTTGCCCCGGCAGGTGTATGAATATGATTCGCAGTCGATTTCGGCCGTTCAGACCCGAACCCTCTCCGTGATTCCGGCGATGGTTTCGCTATCCTATTACTTTGCCGATAATGCAGCGGCTATTCGTCCGTACATTCAAGTGGCAGGTGGTGGTGCGTTTATCGATTACACCAATTATTTCGGACCGCTGGCCGACCAGAAAAATGGATTCAAAGGAGCCATTGCACCGGCCATCGGTCTCAAATTTTACGGCAAACGCGAACAGGGACTTGGAGCCGAAATTCAGGCCCAATACCAGAACGTGTTTTTCAACTACGATCTGCTGAAAAGCTCTGCCCCTTCGCTGATGTTATCGGCAGGGATTATTTATCGGTGGTATTAAGTAACGCGGTGGCGCGGCATGCGGACTAGAAGTCCGCGTTACAGCAACAACTCAATATTAGCTGGCAAACTACGCCCGGCAGCCCGACGTTCGGCGGCATAGTCCGTCAGAATCTGGGTAAGCCGGGCATTTTTACGTTCCTGTAAGCCAATGATCTGGGTAATATCTTTACCTGTGAAGAAGGCCTTCATCACTAATTGGTTCCAGGCCAGTTCATCCAGATAATCGGCAGGATACGGATTTTGTAGCATGATAGCCTCCTGCACATCACCAATGTTATTCCGAACGCCTTCTGTTGCCTGAAACTGCCAGGCCTCGGGGTGAGCCAACACAGGCAGCGCCGAATAGAGCGCCACTAATTCATTCAATTCGCCCGCTTTGAAAAGTTCAGTAATGGTTTTGACATAGGTCGTTTGGTCATCGGCTGGTAGTTGCAGCAACCACCAGACTCGCGCCAGCCGGTCTAGCGTCCAGCCTGTTACGGTAAAACCCGGTCGAATACGTTCCAATGAAAATGCCAGATCGGCCGGAAGCTCGACGGGTTGCTTTCCGACAAAACGTGGCATGGCCGTAAACACGCGGTAGAACGTAGAAACCTGCGGGTTCGCATGGAATGCATCGACCTGTTGCCGCAGATAGGAAACGGCTTTTTCGGAATTTGGCTGCTGTTCGATCAGATAAAACAGCGTCTGGCTCATCTGGAGACTATTCATGATGCAAAAATACTTGTGTAATTCGTACGCTTATAGCAGTAAAGGCACATTAGTACATGACTATAATCACCTTTCTAATGATAGAATAAAGTTTACCCTGCTCTTTTGTTTCCCTGAATGCCGACCATCCGCTTTCGATCATGAAAAAAACGCTATTAGCTTACCTGATTATTCTCAGTTTTAACAAGCTTGTGGCTCTTGCCCAGGCACCAGTGGAATACACCTGGTGGAATCCGATTCAGAGCAATATACCAGTGATCGAAGGCCAGGGCTGGTCGGGTACGGCTTTACAAAACCCGTATGACCGACTGCCGGCACCGGCCGAACAGCGTGTACGAAAAGAAGTCTGGAACCTCTCGCACGATGGGGCTGGACTGATGATTCGGTTTCGGGCCAGCACCGATCAGGTGGTGATTCGCTATACAGTTGGTCGTAAGCAAACGGCCCTGCCGCACATGCCTGCTACGGGTGTTAGCGGGGTCGATCTGTATGCCGTAAACAGCGATGGCGACTATTTGTGGTGTGCCGGGAAATATACCTTTGGCGATACAATCCAGTACCGATTTACCGGGCTCGAACCGAATGATCCGCATCACAAAAAAGGTCGGGAGTACCGACTCTATCTACCCTTGTATAATTCCGTCAAATGGCTCGAAATCGGTGTTCCGAAAGGTGTTACGCTCAACCCACTTCCGGTTCGGGCAGATAAACCCATTGTCATCTATGGCACCTCCATTGCCCAGGGCGCCTGTGCCTCCCGGCCCGGTATGGCGTGGACATCAATTCTGGGCCGAAAACTAGACCGGCCTGTTATTAATCTGGGTTTTTCGGGTAATGGCCGACTGGAAAAGGAAGTGGTTCAGTTTTTACCGGAGATTGACGCAAAACTGTACGTACTCGACTGCCTTCCCAACCTGATTGCTACCGTAGGCATCAAACCAGACACCATCAAAGCCCGAATTATCCAGTCCGTAAAAACTCTTCGGCAACGGAAACCCTCAATCCCCATTCTGCTGGTCGAACATGCGGGCTATACGGAAGGCGGCATCAACCCAACCCGGAAACAACTCTATACGGAAGTGAATGAATTGATGCAGCAGGCTTATAACCAACTGACCAATGAAGGCATTGACCAACTGTATCTGCTCTCGAAATCAGCCATCAATCTGGATACCGACGCCATGGTAGACGGTACGCATCCGACCGACCTGGGCATGCAACAGTACGCTGATGCCTACGAACGGATTATCCGACCAATTTTGAATGAACCCATTGGGCAATCATCGACCACAAAGCCCCGCACGCAGTATCGCGATGCAGCTAAATACGATTGGGAAACTCGTCACCGCAGTATCCTGGACCGTCTTAAAAGTACCCCACCGAACATCGTATTTTTTGGCAATTCAATCACGCATTTTTGGGGTGGCGAACCAGCCGATGTCTCATCGGCCGGAGCAGATAGCTGGAGTGGCGTAATGGCTCCTCTGGGCGTTCAGAACATGGGCTATGGATGGGATCGCATCGAAAACGTGTTGTGGCGGGTTTATCACGGTGAACTCGACGGGTACACACCGGCACAACTAGTTGTGATGATTGGCACCAACAACCTCCAATTCAACTCCGATACCGAAATTAGTGAAGGCCTTAGCTTCCTGATCCGAGCGATGCAAACCCGTCAGCCGAAGGCAGAAATAGTCCTGATTGGCATCTTGCCCCGTCGGCAGCTAGAGCCCCGGATTGCCGGGCTTAATCAGCAACTTACCCAGGTTGCCAATAAACTAAACGTTCGGTTTATCCAGCCCGGAACCGTGTTTTTAAAATCGGATAACACGATTGACGAAACGTTATTCTCCGACGGATTACATCCAAACGCTGAAGGCTATCGGCAGTTTGTTGCCAAACTTCAGCCTTATCTGAAAAAGGCAGAAACAACCACTAAAGGGAAGAAGTAAGGAACGTCACGTACTAAAACCGATTTAGTTATCCGCAAATTTCCAGATTTTGTCCAGCGTGACAGCCAGTAGACTGTTTTTGATTTTATTAGGATAACTTTGGACTCTATGATTAATCTTATTCAACAGGCTCACCGTCATTTGACCAATACGGCCATACTAGCAAACGGCCAAACATATACCTACACGCAGTTACTGGACGATTCAGCACAGTTTGGGCAGCAACTGCTTAACGGTCAATCGGACCTGGCTGAAACGCGTGTGGCGTTTATGGTAGAACCCGGCTACGACTATGTGCGGGTACAATGGAGCATCTGGCGTGCCGGAGGAATCGCGGTTCCGCTTTGTATCACCTATCCACCCGCTTCTTTACAGTACGTACTGGATGATACCGGTGCCAGCATCGTTGTGGCCTCAGCCCGATACGTTGCTATTCTCCGCCCACTCATCGAAGCCCGGAATCTGCGGTTCATCGAACTGGATCAGCCTGAAGCTTATTCGTCTGTTGAACTGCCCGATATTGATCCGAAGCGGGGGGCGATGATTCTGTACACCAGTGGCACGACCAACCTGCCTAAAGGTGTAGTCACTACCCATGCCAATCTGGAAGCACAGATGTCTACCCTTATCGAGGCCTGGGAATGGCAACCGACCGATCATATTCTTTGCGTACTACCGTTGCATCATGTGCATGGCATCGTCAATGTGATTGGCTGTGCGCTCTGGGCGGGAGCCTGCTGTGAGTTTCTGCCGGAATTTTCGGCAACGGCCGTATTTAACGCCTTTCAGCAGGGTGCTATCAACCTGTTTATGGCCGTGCCGACCATTTACTTTAAACTGATTGCTCACTGGGAAACCTTACCTGCCGAAGAACAAAAAGCTTTAACGGAAACCATGCGCTCGTTCCGGCTGATGGTGTCGGGATCGGCAGCATTGCCGGTGACGGTTATGGAAAAATGGGAACGGGTCAGTGGGCATGTTCTGCTCGAACGCTACGGAATGACCGAAATAGGCATGGCAATTAGTAATCCATACCGGGGCAAACGCGTACCGGGACATATTGGCCAGCCACTACCGGGCGTTGGCGTTCGACTGGTAGATGAAGAAAATAATCCGGTAGCCGATGGCCAGCCCGGCGAAATTCAGGTAAAAGGAGCAACGGTGTTCCGCGAATACTGGCAACGTCCACAGGCAACTCAAGATGCGTTTACGGCTGACGGCTGGTTCCGTACGGGTGATGTAGCTGAGCTTGATGAAGGCAGCTATAAGATTCTGGGCCGTAGCTCGGTCGACATTATCAAATCGGGCGGCTACAAGTTATCAGCGCTTGAAATTGAAGAGGTATTGCGAACTCATCCGGCCATCGGCGACTGCGGTGTTATCGGATTGCCCGATGAAGAATGGGGCGAAATCGTGGGCGCTGTTCTGGTTGTAAAAGAACCCGTTGACCTCACCGATCTGAATCAATGGATGCGCACACGGATGCCTGCCTACAAAGTACCCCGCCACTACCGGATTGTTGCCGAACTTCCGCGTAATGCCATGGGCAAAGTGACCAAGAACGACTTAAAACAAATTTTCTAACCGATGGATTTCCTAACCGCTTTCCCTTATTGGTTCATTATCATAATCATGATTCTGAACGCCATTGCTGTGCAGTTCATGAACATCGACATCAGAGATGAAGAAACGAAAAATGGACAATGAATAATGTAAAATGAATAACTCCTACTGAATTTCAGTGGAATCCATACCATTATCCATTACCCATTTTTCATTATCCATTAGTCTATGACCTACTTCTCCGAACATGCTACGGTGCTGCTTTGCATGGTAGTTTACCTGATTTCACTGATTACGTTTGGCTGGTACTTACAGCGACAGGCCAGCAAAACCGTGGGCGAATACTACGTAGCCAATCGCCAGATACCGGGCTGGGTGGTATCACTGGCCTTTTTTTCAACCTTTGTCAGCACCAATACCTACATTGGTCAGGCGGGCGAATCGTTTCGGTACGGCCTTTCCTGGACCTGGGTGGGTGTTTTTTGGGCGGTGTTCTGCATTATTTCGTGGCAGATTTTAGGCCCTCGCATGCGGAATCAGAGTATCCGGCTCAAGTCGTTCACGGTACCAGACTATTTTCAATTACGCTACCAGAGTCAGCTTTCCCGAAGTATCCGGGTGCTGTCGGCCGTGATCATTCTATTTGCAACCGTCTGGTACATGACGGGTATTGCGAAAGGCTGTGCCCACCTGCTTCAGTCGCTGCTGGATATTCCCTACGCCTATGGAGCTGCGTTTATGCTCTTCTTTACCTGTTTTTACACCATTGCGGGAGGGATGTATGGCATCATGTGGACCGACGCCGTTCAGGGTATTCTGATGTTTATTGTGGCGCTCATTATGCTGTCGTTGCCGTTCATCTACGTCGGTGGGTATGATGCACTAATGGCTAAAATTGCGGTCGTCGATCATGTATCCAAGAAAGGCACACCGATTGGCAATGGGCTGGTGACGTTTGGGCAGCTCACTTCATTTACGTACATCGTGGGTATTGGCCTGTCGATTGGCATGAAGCAAATCTCCGAGCCTAAGCTATTGATTCGGTTTTATACCGTGAAAGACAAGGCCGGAATGAAGTTCGCCATGACCTGGACGCCCATTTTTATGGGTGTTTCGCTCGTATGCGTCATGGGTCTGGGCGCATTGGTACACGGCATGGTAAGTAGCGACGAAGCGGCTCAACTCATCAACAATACCGACGAAGTGGTGGGTTTTATGCTCAAGAAATTCAACAACCCATTGATCAGTGGTATTTGCCTGATGGGATTATTTGCGGCTGGGATGGCGGCACTGGCGTCGGTCACGCTGGTGGTGGGGACAACTCTCGTGAAAGACATCTGGAATGTCTGGCAACCAATGCCGGTGGAGAAGATCATTCCCCGTACCAAGGTAGTGATGCTGCTGTATTGCATCATTGTGTACTACTTCACCATCTTCCCGCCTGCCGATGTCGTTGAACTGTCGGCCTTTGCGGGCTCGGTCTACGTAGCCAGCTTTTTCCCAACCATTTTTGGCGGGTTGTATTTCCGTTGGGGAACCGATTTGGGTGCCATTGCTTCCATGCTGGCGGGTATCGTGGTCAATATCGTCTGGCGGTTTGGCGTCCGAACCCGTTACGAAAGTCTGGGCGACATTCATGAAGTATTTCCGGCGTTTCTGGCTTCATTTGTGGCCTATGTGCTGGTAAGTCAGTTAACAGTGCAGCGCAAACCTACACCAGACCATCTGGCAACAGTGTTTGATGAGGAAGCTACGCTCGATTATGTTCCGTCTGCAAATCGTTAAAACGATTCCACCGAATACCTTCTTCATCTTTTAGCCCACAGATCAATCTGTGGGCTAAAAGAAATAAGCAATGTCTGTAACAGCCTTAACCTTTTTCTGCCATCTCAAAACTATAAATCTCCCGGCAGATAGCCACCGGGGATTTACAAAACCTACCTATTTCTGAAAACTTCTGATCGATCAAAATTTGATCAAACCTAAATCCCAATTATCGGTCCGAAACGGGATGACGGGTAACCCCTCTTTGCTGAACAGATTAGGTTCGGGCGCATCCCGAAAGGCAAATCGGACAGCCACGGGATTTTTAACGCTCTCGACCCAAACCTCAACCTCATTACCAACAATCCGGGCACTCGCTTTGACAAACACCTGATCGGCACTGGCAATGTCAAATTCCGTTAGCTCTTTCCCTGTAGCCATTAACCCGTCAGGCGCATGATCGAACGAAAGCCGGATTGTCGAACCCCGTATCTGCATTGACCGATATTGCGGACTTTTGTAGGCCTTTACCGGCTGTTTATATGTTTCGGCTAACGCCCAATTTGCCAGCCGATTACCAACCTCTTCCTTATAGACTGGATGCACATCGCCCAGATTATCAACCAGATCTGTCGTAACAACCATACCCGTTTTGGGTATATCCATAGCGTTGGTCTGGGCCTCCCGAAGCAGTGGCGTTTCAAATGTACCCCCGTACCGATACGGAGCCAGTTGTACGTAATAAAACGGTAATTCGGCCTGCCAGAGTCCACGCCAACCCTCGACCAGCAGGTGCATGAGCCGGTAATACGCTGGCGCATAATGCCGGTTCGACTCGCCCTGATACCAGATCACCCCAGCCAGTGCAAAAGACGTAATAGGGGCAACCATGCCATTGTATAACCAACCGGCTTTGGCAGGTGCCCATTGGTTTTTGGGCATCCTCTGGATCGAGTGGCGCGTTTCGGGATAAAGCGTAGCCAGCGCTTCGGGCATCCAGGATTCGATCTTCGTGGCCCCCCACGACATATCGATCAGGCCAATCGGGACATTCAGCGTTGTTTGTAATTTCCTGCCGAAGAAATACCCAACTGCACTGAAGGCTTTCAGACTTACCGAATCGCAAATTTGCCACCGCCCTTTTACATCGTCCTGAGGCACAGGAGCCGAACGTTTCGCCATTTTAAACAGCCGAATGGCCGGGTTAAACGCTTGCGGCAACTCAGCCTGCGCATCTTTAACACCCCCTGCCGCACTCAGCCCCATGTTCGACTGACCGGAACAAAGCCAGACTTCGCCAATCAGGATATTAGTAAGTTGGATGGTAGAACTCCCCGCAATGATAATCGTATACGGACCACCAGCGGCTGGTGTTCGCAATCGGACTTTCCAGGTGGCATCTTCAGTACAGGTTACGCTTACTGGCCGGTTGTCCCAACTGGCCGTGACGGTGATATTCTCCGGCGGACTGCCCCAGCCCCAGATAGCGACATCCGTCTGTTGCTGCAATACCATATTCGATTCCAGAATAGACGGTAGGCTAACTTCAGCCCTGGCAGCCAGAGCCAGTAGGAAGAAGACTATGGTTTTCAACAGCTTTATGCTTTAACGAATTATATGCTGTCTATCCGTGGTGTTGGTTACTTTAACCGACATGCGAGGTTTCTCAAAACCTAATTCGATCCGTTTGGTTTTGAGAAACCTCACGTGTCAGCTAAGAGTAGCTGACATCACGATAGGAAACATGAGATCCCTCCTGATGCACCGGCGGACCGGTCGGGATGACAAAATCTTCAATTGGTCTATCTATGATTGCTAGTGGGATTAGCCACGAATAGCCTGCTAGTAAACTTAAGCCCGCATACCCAGTTTGGCCAACAGTTGCGCGGCATCACTCCAGGCTACTTCATTCGGTAGTTTATTCGTTTTAGCCGCAATGGAAGCCACAGCTCCAGCCGCTTCGCCCATGGCAACGGCATTGCCCGTTACGCGATAGCTGGCATGAGCCACAAAGTCGCCACTGATGCAACGCCCGGCCATCATGAGCCCATCCACATCTTTGGCAATCAGCGCCCGTAGTGGAATATCGTACGGAATCATTTTAATGCCTCCCCGGCCAATGGTTTCAACCTCATTGGTTTTCCGGTCGGCCGCGTGAATGTCGACGCCAAAGGTTGGCCGAACCACCGCATCGTCATGACGAGCGCCAATCACCAGATCCTCTTTGGTAACCGTATAGCGACCATGAATCCGGCGACCGTCGCGAATACCAATCTGCTCGGGAGTTGCCACAATCTGCATGCCTTCCCAGGGGCCACCGAGTTTGTTCAGCCCCCGCACAATGTTGTATACTTCGGCTCTGGCCTGCACCGTGGCTTCGGTAATCTCATCAGCGTCGAAGGCCTTGATATTGTATTCATGGTTGACCATAATCATAACCAGATTATCCCGAATCAGGAAGAGCGTGGGCATACCATACGAAGGTGTAATACCCGCTCGGGCAATTTCTTTTTTGAACGCTTCCACGGCCGGAACATGCCAGTTTTTTTTGTCGCCATCGTTAGTATAGAACGAAATGAACTGTTTCAGAGCCGCCGGATCACGAACAACGGCCAACGTGTTGAGTGTCAGTGGCTGACAGGGACAGGTATCACCACCGTGACCGATTTCCCAACTGTTGCCTGCCTGAGCGCCTACGTCGCCATCGCCTGTAGCATCGATGAACACTTTCGCTTTCCACGCTTCCCGACCCGACTTGGAATCAGTCACGATGGTTGTAAGCTGTTTTTTGTCTTTGTAAGCGGACGACACGCGGGTGAGCAACCGAAACTTTACGCCCGCTTCGATACACATCTCTTCCAGCAACACCTTCATTTCGTCGGGGTGGTACACAAACTGATCGGCGATTTTGTTGCGACGGGCGTTTCGCTCATCGAGTTTCGCCTTGATTTCTTTCGTCAGGCCCGGCTTGTCGAAGTCAAAAATGTAGGTTAGCAACCCAGCCGTCCAGACGCCCCCCAAACAGCCATGCACTTCGATCAACTGGGTTTTGGCACCCGCACGAGCGGCCGTAATAGCGGCCGATACACCCGCAGGCCCAGCTCCGCACACCACGACGTCGAATTCGCCTTTGATCGGCACATTGCGGGCGGGCTCCTTAAACTCATCAGCCGTTTTCGATGCGGCTTCAGCCTCCGATGCCAGTATAGGCAAGGTAGCAGCCCCTGCTCCCGCAAGCGTCGACTGAATAAATTTCCGGCGGTTCAGGCTGAACATGGCCGATAGGCGATTTTGATTTTCCGTTGATTCCATGATGAAAGATGTTGGAATGGATAATGAATAATGTAAAATGGACAATGAACTCACAGGTCAATAATTATCCATTTTGCATTATCCATTATTCATTAAATTGACAGTTAATACCCTGGATTTTGGTCTTTTACCGGATCGATGGCGGTATTGTAGCTTACTTCCGACACCGGAATGGGCCACAGGTAATGTTTCTGAGCGATGGTTTTGCCTTTAGCAGCCAGAATGATTTCGGCGGCTTTACCCGTACGTTTGAGTTCGAGCCAGCGTTTGCCTTCATACTGAAATTCATAGCCCCGCTCTTTTACCAATAGATTCAGGAACGCAGCCGCTGTACTATAATCGGAAAGCTTGAAATCGACGGAGGATGGGGTACCCGACGGCTTGCCATACGCCCGGCGATGCACCTGATTGAGGGCTTCCATCGCGGCTGCTGTGGGGCCATTCGCAGCCTGACTGGCCGCTTCGGCATAAATCAGCAATAGATCGGCGTAGCGATACCAGCTTACATCGTTGGCGGCTCCGGCAAATTCGAGCGAATTGGGGTCGATGTATTTCTTACTGAGCAAGGAAGTAGCCCCAACGCCGATATTCCACGGATACCAGAGTGTTTTCCGAAGGTCGGCGTTATCCCAGTTGCTGTAGGCAGGTAAGCTACTATCGTTGTACAGACCAAATACACCACCGCCACCGCCCAATAGCTTGGTTCCAGGGTGATTGGTCAGTGTCGGAAACAGGTTGCCCTGACCGGGTTGATGCGAGAACTTCAGCGAAAAAATCTCCTCGCTGGTCGTGATGACATCCGGCCCGAATAGCTTCTGAAAATCATCGACCGTAGCGACCTGAACCAATGCGAATTTATTGGCTTTTATGACTTCATCAGCTTTATCGCGGGCCTCGGCAAATTTGCCAAGTTGCAGATACACATCGGCCAGCATGGTTTTGGCAGCCCATTTTGTGGGCCGACCAATGTCCGTCACCTGTTCGGGCAGGCCGGTTTCGGCTGCCTGCAGATCCGCCAGAATGAGCGTATACACTTCATCGACGGTGTTTCGTTTTGCCGTAATGTCAGCCATGTTGGTTTCCGTTCGGATGGGCACACCGCCCCAGTTACGCACCAGATGGAAGTAGCTGAATGCCCGCAGGAACTTGGCCTCAGCCACCGATTTGGCGATATCGGCCTGACTGATGGTTTTCCCATTAGGGGCATTTTTAATAACCAGATTCGCATTGCGGATACTCAGATAGAAAGCCGACCACGCACCCGATACCCGACTGACGTTGACGTTGTCCAATCCCGCAAAATTATTCAGAATGGCATAGCTGCCCCGGCCAAGACCATAATCGGCATGACCTTCCAGCACGGCGATATAGACGCCCATACCACTGGTATTACTATCGCGCAAAGGCGTGTAAATGGCATTGACGGCTGCCTGTACTTCGGCCAGCGTATTGTAGAACGTCTCTACCGCCAGCGATTTAGGCGCTTCCTTCAACACATCCTCACAGGATGCCAGAAAGAGCGTGGAGAGGAGGAATAGGAGTTTTTTCATAATTCTGAATGATTGAATTGCTGAATGATCGAATGATCGAATTGCGGGCGATTTGAAAATCCCATTCAACAATTCAATCATTCTATCATTCAATCATTGGCAATTAAAACCCAGCTCGCAGGCCGAAGGTGATGGACTTGGCGGTGGGGTAGCTGTATTGATCGAAGCCCTGGGCAATGGAGTTGGAACCGCCACTGGAGTTCACTTCGGGGTCCCACCAGGAGTAGTTCGTAAACGTTAGCAGATTTTGGCCGCTGGCATACACCTGCATCGACCGCATCCAGGTTGCTCCCCATTTCTGAACGGGCAGATTATACGCTAACTGAATGTTTTTCAGCCGTAAGTAGGAGCCGTTTTCCACAAATCGATTCGAGACATTCACGCGCGTAGTGCTACTGATGAGCGGGTACTTGGCGTTGGTGTTGGTAGGTGTCCAGTGATTCAGAAATACTTCACGCGGCATATTGAGCCCATAGCCATAATCGACTGTGTTGTTGATCGCACTGGTATTGAAAATGTCGTTGCCCTGCGTGCCCTGCAAAAAGATGGTGAGGTCGAAGTTTTTGTACGACATGCTGGAGTTGAACCCGTAGATGAATTTCGGATTTGGATTTCCGATAAAGGTTTTGTCGCGAACGGTAATGGTCCCGTCGCCATCCATATCCTTGTATTTTATTTTGCCTTTATCGTCGTAGCCGTCTTCAATATACCCCCAGAACATGCCCATCGGCTGGCCTTCCCGAAGAATATTCCGGGTATCAGTGATGGCCGATATATCGACAAAAGCACCCAGAATGTCCTGCCCACCATACAATTTCACCACCTTGTTTCGGTTCAGCGCCACGTTCGTGTTCACATTCCACTTGAACGCCCCCGTCAATATATTGGCATTGATCCCCAGCTCAAGCCCTTTGTTCTGCACCTCGCCAACGTTCTGAATGGTGGTCGTAAACCCTAAAGACGACGGCAGTTGTACGGTATTCAGCAGATCGCGGGTGTTTTTGATGTAGTAGTCTGCCGTGATCAGGATGCGGTTTTGGAGGATACCCAGGTCGATGCCGATGTCCTTTTGCTCGGTAGTTTCCCATTTCAGATTGCCGGGCAGATTCGTACCGGGCGAGTAGGCCGTATAAAGCGCATCGCCAAAGATGGTTTTCCCCGAATATAGTTGATTCAGCGTCGCATAGGCATTGATCGCCTGGCTACCCGTGAGGCCCCAACTGGCCCGCAGTTTCAGATCCGAGACCAGGTTGCTGTTCTTCAAAAACTCTTCGTTCGAAATCCGCCACGCCAATGCACCCGATGGAAAGTAACCCCACTTGCTGCCGTCGCTGTACTTGGACGAACCATCGGCCCGAAAGCTAATCGTTGCCAGGTATTTGCTATCGAATGCATAGTTGACCCGGCCCAGATACGACAACAGTACCGATTTAGAGTAGCCCGATGCCGGAATGCCGGGAGTTCCGGCGGCTCCCAAGTCAGACGTCTGGCTGGAATTGCTGATGTAATTGGCCCCACTGCCGCTCAATGTCGTCGTCAGAAAATCCTGATAAGTAAACCCGGCGACGGCCGATATGCTGTGCTTTTGTCGGATGGTCTTGCTGTAGCTAATGGTATTCTCATTCAACAGACTGGTCAGTTGGGTGGTGCTTACCCCGGCATTGCCCGTTGATCCGAAATAGTTCGTTGTTGTGTAAGAGTCGGTCCGATCGTCGGAATTTTCGATACCACCCGAAATTTTGATGGTCAGTTCAGGAATGGGACTGTAGATAAACGCGGCATTGGTCAGTACCCGGTTACCTTTGGTCAGGCTGCTCTGTTCGTTCAGTATATTGATCGGGTTCCGTAGCTGGGTATTAACAAATGCGTAGGTTGTCCCAAACACTTCGTAAGAACCGTCGACTTTGTAAGGACCTAATACGGGCGGTGCCGATATGGCTCCCGCAATGAGCGACCCGCCCCGGTTGCTACCCTGGCTATTCTGGGCATTTGTCGTGATTTTGGTTAACGTACTGGCAAAGTTGACCGACAGTTTTTTACTAAGCGCATGGTTGATATTAGTCCGTATAGAGTAGCGGTTGTAGTCGCTGCCACGAATGATTCCGTCCTGACTGAACACACTTCCCGACAGCGAAAACTGCGTTTTTTCGTTTCCCCCGCTAATGTTCAACGACGCCGTTTTCATGGGGGCCGTCTGATAAACCAGATTCTGCCAGTCGGTACCCTGTCCAAACGCGTTGATCTGGTCCTGGGTGAAATAGGGTTTCAACCCATCGTTGGCCGCCTGTTCGTTGTAGAATGTCGCGTATTCTTTGGCGTTCATCATATCCAGCTTTTTGCGCAGGGTTTGCGAGCTATAGCTGGCTTCAAAATCGACCGTGGCCTTACCCGACTTTCCCCGTTTGGTCGTGATGAGGACCACGCCGTTTGCTCCCCGAGAGCCATAAATAGCGGTCGCCGAGGCATCTTTCAGGATCTCGATGTTTTCAATATCGGCATTGTTCAATACCGTCGGATTGCTGCCCGACAGCGGGAAACCATCCACTACATATAACGGCTCGTTACTGCCCTGAATCGAGTTGGTGCCGCGAATGCGCACGCTGACACTACCGCCGGGAGCCCCCGTATTTTGCAACACCTGCACCCCAGCCGCCCGACCCGACAACGCCTGTAGCACATTTGTAGCTGGATAGGCATTCAGGTCTTTGGCCTTCACCTGAGCCAGCGATCCCGTCAGGTCACTTTTCTTCACGGTTCCATAACCCACAACCACCACTTCGTCCAGCGACTTATCGTCGGGTATCATTTGTAAATCGATAGTACTTCGGCTGCCGATGCTGACCTCCTGATTCTGATAGCCTACAAAGGAGAACACCAGCGTAGCGGCCCCATCGGGTACATTCAACCGATATTTTCCGTCGGCATCGGTAGTGGTACCACGGGTCGTATTTTTGACAACCACGCTTACCCCCGGAAGGCCATCACCCGTTTCGCTTTTGACGATTCCCGAAATGGTTCTTTCGACAACTACCGGAGCCACTGCCTTTTCGATTGGCAGTGTAGACGCTGACGCATTGTCAACGAGTTGGGGGGTTGTGGAGGTCTGCGCATTCAGCATCGGCGTTTCCGCACGAGCGTCAGCCATTGGCGACTTTCCCGGCTTTTTTTCGCCAATCACCATGTACACACCACTTTTCACTTTCTTAAATCGTAGTCCTTGCGGGCGCAGGATCGTATCCAGATTTTTTTCCAGTGAAGCCGCCGGATCGACCATCGAGGACAGTACCGTCTGATCGTTGATGAGTTTGTCTTCAAATAAAATATCGACGTGATAACGCGCCTTAAACTGGTTGAGTACGTCCCGGAGCTGAAGCGTCTGCGAAGCGGTCATGGAGGACTGAACGGGCTTTTGTGTAGCCCAATTGGCAGCCATCACCTGTGCTTCTCCGGGGTAGCCATTCAGCAATAAGCTAATGAGCAAAGCCACTGACGAACGGAGAGCGTGTTGCATGTGAGTAAGTAAAAGGTTAGGAGTTAATTCGTAAAGGTTACGTCGTTGTTATCGCGGTGGTAGTTGATCTGGAGCAGATCAGCCACCAGTTTGATCAGTTCATTGGCATCCTGCGCCGGAAACGCCCCCGAAATGGTTCGATTGGCCAGTTCTTCGCCTTCTATATTGACAGTCAGGCCATAGTTATCGTGCAGGGTCTGGGCAATCTCCCGCAGCGATGTGGTCTCGAACGTAAAGCGGTGTTGCTTCCACGACGATGCATTTTCAGGATGCAGGGTTTGCTTCAACGCCAGTTTGCCCTGCGCATCGAGCGTGACCAGATCACCGGGTTTCATAATCAAGGCGGGTTCATTCGATTGTTTCGGCAAGGTTAGGGCCACTTTTCCCGACCGCAATACGACCTGCGTGCGACGCTCCCGGCTAAAGACTGTAAACTGCGTACCCAATACATTCACGGCCAAGCCTTTCGGCGTCAGAACGACAAAGCGCTGGTGATTCGGCAGATGCCGCACCGAGAAATCGGCCTCACCGATTAGTTCCACCTGTCGCCCAGCCGTTCCGACGGATAGGAGTGGAATACGACTTTCGGAACCAAAGCCAAAGCGGGGAAAACGGATGCGGGAATTGGCGTTCAACTCTACAACCGACCCGTCGGGCAACTGGCAGTGTTTGGTTTCGCCAAAGCCGGTTTCGATGGTTTTGTACCGAATGACGTCGCCAGCCAGCCAGTTGCCAATACCCAGGATCAGGAGCACAGAAGCAGCCGCTACCCAAACGCCCATCCGTCGGTTGTCCCACCACCGAACGGGTACATCTTCAAACGGGCCAGCTACCCGAACGGTAGCACCTATACGTTGACGTGTTGTCTGAAAAGCATTCTGCCAGTTAGTGGTCAGTTGGAGGTTGGTAAGCTCCCACTCATGCAACCACTGGTAGTAGATATCCTGATTGCCGGGTTGTGCTAGCCAGTGCTCAATTGATTTTTTCTGGAGTGGACTTACTTTTCCAGCGAAATAGTCGAAAACGAGCGTTTTATTCACAAGTTCTTCCATAACAAAGGGGTTTGGGGAATGACACAGTGTGGTTAATTTACCCTTAGTGTAACCCGACAAAAAGTAGGCAAACCATCGTCAGGATGGCCCGCCGGATTTGAGACAAGGCCCGCGACAAATGGGCTTCTACAGTTTTCAGGGCAATACCCAGTTCGGTAGCAATCTCCAGATTCTTCTGGTTTTCGAACCGGCTCATCAGAAACACACGCTGGCATTGAGATGGCAACTCCTTGATGACTTTCTCCAGCCGCTGAAAGGTTTCATCATATTCGATCAGCGCCTGGGGCGACTCCTCTGCTCCAGCATACTCCATCTCGTCAATCGATGCGGGCGTACGGTTGCCCGTCAGTTCGTCGCGCAGGTAGTTATAGGCCCGATGGCGCACAGCGGCATAGAGATACGTGCGATACGTAAACTGTACGGAACTATGGGCATCGGTTTTCCAGAGCTGGTAAAATACCTCACTGACAATATCTTCGGCCACCTCACGGGTATATACAAACCGTAAGGCGTGGCTGCAAAGCGGATTGTAATAAAGCCGAAATAGGGCTTCAAACCCTTTTTCCGACGATTCGGCGAAGGCCGCTCTGATAAAATACTCGTTATCCACAACGGCCGTTGCGTGACTGCCCGCACGCAGGGGGCGGGGTACATCACCTGAATCGAAGCGCTGATATCCTTCTGGTTCGGTCATAAGGTTGCCGGTCAAGTACGCGAATGACACGAATGCTGGCGTTTACCCTTAGTCGAAAATAACTTTTTTGTGAAAATTTTTCTCTGATTTTCACAAAAACCAGCCAAATAGTCGAGTAACCTCTATAAAATAAATTTCCCGGCAGACATCCACCGGGAATTTACCAAACCAACCTATCAATGGAACACGGATCATTATGATGCCGGGCCGACGTCTCGGTTATGATTTATTAAGGTTTGTGTAAATCATAATGATCCGTGTTCCATCCGTTTATGCATCCTGTTTTCAGAATTTAAGCGTTAAAACCTGCTGTTGTTCCTGAAGTTTCTTTTTCAATTCAGCATAATCAACCTGCTGAACCGTCGTTCGTTTCTGATTCGCCAGCACAGCAGCATCACCACAAGCTTGACCCATTGCCATGAAGGTAAATTCGATCCGTATGGCTCCGTAGGCAATGTGGCTCGACGATGGGCACGAAGCCGTTAACAAATTCGTACACTCCGATACTTTCGGCACCAGTGCCCGATACGAAATACCAAACGGTTGCCAGGTGTTGTCTCTAAATACAGATCCCTCGTTATACGCATACCCATCTTTCACGATTCGGCGAACGCTATGTATATCGGGTGGCCAATACGCAACGGCAACCGGGTCAGGAACGGCCGGTGGGTTGCCTTTTCGGACATGGTGCTCCGTAATCACATAGTCGGAAACCATTCGCCGGGCATCACGCACGTAGAATTGACGGGGCCAGCCATCGTTATCGGTAAACTCGTCTTTGCTAAGCCCCCATGAGGCCCATTCGTTTTGCAAATCAGGGGCCAGCCTTCCCACTTCCTCATCATTCGCCAGAAAATAAAATAACCCCTGGGTGAACTGCTTATGCTGGGTAAGCACAGCTTGTCGGGTTGCATAATTTCCGCCCGGATAGGCCATGTTCAGGCCATACAGATTATGCGACAGATCGTGCCAGGCTCCCAAATCCGTTTTGCCGTTCGGAATGTCGACTCTTGGCCTGTAGAGTTTACCACCTGCTTTCAGATAACGCAGGTAGATTTCGTACTGGTCAAGCTGATAGGCATCTGGTTTTGCAAATGGGATTCGGTTCGTCGGGTTCTTGGTCAGGCACATGCGAAAACAATACGCCTGTAGGTGCTGATCACCGGCACCGGGCGTTCCGAGCGGTTCATCCTGTATGGTCGGAATCAGGCCACTAGCCGGATCACCCACAACCCGATATGGATCGACCTTAACCAAAAACTGAGCATGTTCCGTAACAGCCTGAATGCCATTTTTGGCCTCCCCATACTGAGCATTCGATTCTCGGCCAATAACGGTACTGACTCCGGCAGCATGCAGCAAATCGCCTTCAATGGTGGCATCGATAAACATTTTTGCCCGGTACGTTTGCCCATTCTCTAGTTTGATCTGCTGAATTGCCGTTCCCTTTTTGAGAACCGCATCATTTCGTTCCAGCAACCGACTTCCATAGAAAACCTTAATTGGATACGAAGCGACCCAATCGAGAATGACCCGTTCGGCTACATGTGGCTCAAATCGCCAGATGTCAGGTTTTTTAATACCCTTCTGGAGAACTTGCTCAAATTCATCGGCTCGTCCGTAGGCTTTGGCAATTCGTCGGTAAAACTCAAGCGCGAGTCCACCTACCGCCGGGCTATTCTGAAACTCCTGATGATTGTCGATATCGGTTCCCCCGAGTCCTTCCACCATCATGCCGCCCAGATGCCGACCCGGCTCCAGTAAGGCCACGGTTTGCCCCAGCCGGGCAACCTGAATAGCCGCCATAACGCCAGCCGGAGTACCGCCGTACACAAGCACGTCGTAGGTTTTTTGCTGGGCTAGCCCCTTCCAGGAAAGAAGTAAAAAAAGAAATATGAGTTGTTTTCTGATAATCATTACGTTGGGAGTAAAACTAAAAAATGTGTAACAGAAGGCTTAAATCCCTAAGTAATCACGCAGAATTAAAGTGAGGTATGTTTTGTGCGACCCCGATGGGGTCGAAGGTTTATAGCCACCATAGTCTTTCTATAAACATCTGACCCCATCGGGGTCACACCAGATAAAAATGATTGAAGCTAATTCTGCGTGATTGCTTAAGGATTTAGGAGTTTAGACCGCATTTAAGTAGGTAGTCATTAGTTGTCAGGTATAGACATTGACGGATATTTATTGTTAACCTATTGACAATTAAGCACGTACAATCAATGACAATTTTTGACAATGCCTGACTAGAAATGACAATGTACTTAATAACCTTCGTTCTGTTTTAAGGCAGGATTGGCGTCAATTTCACGTTGCGGAATCGGCATCAACACATGATAGGGCTGTATGGTCGTAGCCCGGCCAAAGCTGGTTTCGGCCTTCACCGCACTCAGCAGCCTGCCCGTACGAACCAGATCGAACCAGCGCTGCCCTTCAAAACAGAGTTCGAGCCTGCGCTCCAGCCATACCGCTTCTTTAAACGCCTGATAGGTCAATCCCGAAAGGGGGGCAAGTCCGGCGCGGGCGCGCACTTTATTGACGGCTTCATACGCTGGCGCGTTAGGCCCTTTGCCTGCTTCATTGAGGGCTTCGGCATAGATCAACAACACCTCCGAAAACCGAAGGATCGGGGCACTTTTCCCCCCATTGCCCGCAACGGTAGACGTCAGGTCCGCCAGCTTCCAGAACGAAACACCTTTGGCCGGATCAGGGTCCGTCACCGATAAAGGGGTAGCAACTTTGGTAGTCGGATGCACAAAAGACGTCAGAAACGTGACCGGCTTCCGTTTATCATCTGCCGTGTAGCTATTGAACAGACTGGGGCTAACCCGGAAAATACCACTTCCATTTCCCGGAACGATGGGTGCTCCCCGAGGAGCATAGCCTGTTGTAAAGTTATTTCCGGCCAGATCGGTAATATAAAGCACCTCGAACAACGACTCCTTTCCGCCCCGGCTGGACAGGCTGAACGCATCCGAATAAGTATCCCACAGGTTATACAGGCCCAAATCCATAACCTCTTTTGCCTTAGCAGCCGATAGCGCCCAATAGGGCGAAGCGGCATCGGTTCCTGCCCAGGTCAGGTATACTTTGGCCAGAAGTCCTTTAGCGGCTCCCTGAGTTGCTTTGCCTACATCAGCACCAGTATAGATTTTAGGCAATGCGGCTTCAGCTTCTTTCAAATCTGTTTCAATCTGTTTGTACACCTCATCTTTGGAAGCACGAGCGATCGTTGCATCCGCCAGACCGGTTGTTTCCTTCAGCACAAGGGGCACTCCGCCAAAGCATTGGACCAGCGTAAAGTAGTGCATGGCCCGCAGGAATTTAGCTTCGCCAACGTACCCTTGTTTGATCGTCTCATCCATGGCAATTGGCGGAATCCGGCTGATGATGATGTTCGAGCGTTGAATAGCCTGGTAGGCCTGTTGCCAGATAGCCCCCGAAAACGTATTGGTCGGCACCAGGTTATAATTCCACAAAGCCACCCGGTCGGCATTGCCCGTCAGAAACGGGATACCATCGTCGGCGGCCACCACGTTGGGTGTCATCAGCACCTCGTCCCGGTACATCGAGCGAAGCATGCTGTACATGGACACCACAGCGGCTTTGGCGTCGGAAGGAGTCTGGTAATAGGTTCCAACCGAAACATTGCTTTTAGACGCTAGATCGAGATCAGGGACACAGCCGATCAGGATCAGGAATACGGAAATGATATTATATTTTTTCACGGAATGTCGGAGGTTAGCGGTTAGAATTTCACGTTTAGGCCAGCCAGAAAGGTCTTCGCTGTCGGGTAACTTCCATAGTCGATACCCTGACTAATGGGCGCTTCAGGCGAAAAATTAACCTCGGGATCGTAGCCTTTGTAACTGGTGAACGTCAGCCAGTTTTGGGCCGTTACGTAGATTTTCACCTGCTGAAGCGCCAGTTTTTTCGACACGGTCTGCGGTAGCGTGTAGCCCAGCGTAACAGTTTTCAGACGCAGATAGGACCCATCTTCGACGTGAAAGGTGGACAAAATACGCTGCCCACCTGCCGAATTAGCTCTGGGAATATCGGTGGCCGTATTGGTGGGCGTCCAGCGGTTCAGCACATCTTTCGACTGGTTGTTGTTACCATTCAGGTTATACAAACCGAAGCGCCCGAAATTCAGAATACTATTGCCTGAACTGCCCTGCAAAAAGATGCTCAGGTCGACGCCTTTGTATGAAAACGTATTGTTGAATCCGCCAAAGAATTTAGGATAGCCATTCCCAATGATGGTGCGGTCCAGATCATTGATCACACCATCGCCATTCAGGTCTTTGTATTTCAAATCGCCGGGTTTTGCGGTTTTCTGAGCGGATGCGTTTACTTCTTCCTGCGTCTGAAAAAGGCCTTCGGTGACGCGTCCGTAGAAATTCCCCAGCGGCTCACCCACTTTCAGTAAAGCGGTATTAAACACTTGCAGGTGGCCACTTCCAGTTCCCCCTGTAAACTCTGGCCGACCGTCCAGCGTCCGTATTTTATTCTGGTTGAAGGAGATATTAAAATCGCTGTTCCATTTAAAATCCTTCGTGTCGACATTCACGGTCGAGAGCGCAAATTCCCACCCCTCATTGGATACCTTGCCAATGTTCTGTAGAATGGAGCTGTAACCCGTGGTTTGCGGGACGTTGACCGAGAACAATAAATCGGAGGTTATTTTCTGGTAATAGTCAGCCGTCAATCGGATTCGGTTGTTGAGCACACTGATATCCAGACCTGCATCGAACTGCGTATTTTTCTCCCATCGTAAATCATAATTACTGATCGTAGCGGGCACACCACCCGACTGAATTACTGATCGTAGCGGGCACACCACCCGACTGAATAGTTGGTGTAGCACCGCCCAATATGCCCTGGGTAATGGAAATATTCGACAGGTACGAATAATCTGGGATGCTTTGGTTACCCGCTACGCCATAGCTCAGGCGCAATTTCAGATCGGTTATTGACTTCTGGCTTTGTAAAAACTTCTCGTTAATCACTCGCCAGGCCAAAGCACCCGACGGAAAGAAGCCATACTTATTATTGGGACCAAACCGCGACGATCCATCCCGACGAGCAGTCAGGGTGACTAAAAACCGGCTATCGAAGCCGTAATTGATCCGGGCCAGATATGAAACCAGTGCCCAGTCGGCAGCGGCCGACGCTGGATTTTGCAACGTAGCTCCGGCTCCCAGATTGTTGTACAGTGCAAAATCGTCGTTAAAATTAATGGCGTTGGCCGTTACTCTTTCGAAGTTGTACGCTTGAGACGTATAGCCCAGTAATGCCGTCAGATTGTGTTTTGTGGCAAAGGTCCGGGCATAGGTCAGTGTATTCTCGTTCAGATAATTGATATTCAATGAACTCTCCACCGAAGCCGATCCGTTGGTGGTGGCTCCCAGTTGAATAAGGCGGGTAGCGTAGGCATTTCGTTTACCGGCCAGTAAATCAGCCCCCCAGGTAGTACGAAAGGTAAGATGCTGCCCTATTTTGAAATCGGCATAAAAATTAGTCAACAGCCGAAGTGTATAATATAGGTTCGTCACTTCTTTAGCCAGTCCCACGGGGTTGTCGACTAGACTCCCGTTCAGCGTACTTTGATCGCGGTAATAAATCCCCGGCGACGTATAAATAGGGAAAACCGGCGCATAGTTCAGGGCAGCATTGGTAACGCCACCGGCGGCCCCGCCGTCATAGCTATCGGTTCGGCTACTGTTCGAGCGGGTATGTGCTCCCTGCATCGACAGGCCAATGGTTAGCCAAGGCTTTACTTCCCGGTCCAGGTTAGCGCGTAAGGAAAACCGTTTGAAGTACGAATTCTGTATGATCCCCTGCTGATTGTAATAGTTCCCGGAGATAGCGTACCGGGTTTTGGACTCACCTCCCGTAAAGGATAACTGGTAATTTTGAATAGGAGCCGTCCGAAAAATCTCATCCTGCCAGTCAGTCCCTTCGCCCAGCGATTCGGGTAGCGGGCGGGCCGCCGTAGACCCATCGAAATAAGCGGTTGCTCCCCCATTGATTCGGGCTTCGTTAATGAACGAAGCATACTCCCGCGCATTCAGCAACGGGATTTTACGGCGGACGGATTGAACGCCATAATACGTTTCAAAATTAATAGTCGACTGACCAGCCTTACCCCGCTTGGTTGTTACCAGTACCACGCCATTCGACCCTCTCGACCCATAAATAGCGGTGGCCGAAGCATCTTTCAGGATTTCAATCGACTCAATATCATTAGGGTTGATTGAGTTAAGGTCGCCTGTAGGAAATCCGTCGATCACGTACAACGGGTCATTTCCCGCATTAACGGACCCTGTACCCCTAATTCGGATGGTTGTCGAGCCACCCGGTGCAGCCGAATTAGAGGTCACCTGTACACCTGCTATCCGGCCCTGCATGGCTCGGTCAAGCGCAACGATGGGCGTTGCTTTGATGACCCCTTCGTCAATTCTGGCCACCGAACCCGTCAAATCACTTTTCTTGACCGTACCATAACCGACCACGACCACCTCATTCAGCGATTTATCATCAGGTTTCAGTTGAAGATTGATGTTGGTCTGATTGCCAATGGTTATTTCCTGATTCTGGTAACCCACAAAGGAGAACACCAGCACAGCACCGGATTCATTGTCAGGAATAGAAAGTCGGTAGCGCCCTTCCGCGTCCGTAGTGGTTCCGCGTGTCGTATTCTTAATCACCACGCTGACACCCGGTAGACCTTCTCCCGTTTCAGTTTTCACAGTGCCCGTGATGGTTCTGTCGGCAGCTTCCAGATGCGCCTGCGATGGACCCGTATCGCCCACATCATCGGCCGACGGGCCGGGCACAATGGCAATCTGACTGCCCGTCACCACGTACCGCAGTTGCAGGGGTTTTAACAGCCGTTCCAGAATGTCGGCCAGTTTTTCGTCCGTAGCCGCCAGCGATACTTTCCGGTCGATCTGGACAATCTGCCGACTGTAGACGAACTTGATATGCGCGGTTTTTTCCAGCGTTTGCAGAGCCTGTCGGAACGTGTTGTTATCCAGCCGGATACTGACTCGCTGATCGAGGAGTTCCTGGGCATTCGCTGCCAGAACGCCGTTGACCAGCCATACCGTAAGCAACAATTGGAGTAGCGAGATTCGCATAAGCATCCGAATCGTTTCGTGATTTGTAAACTTGTACATAACTTGGGGGTAGGTCTAGTTATTCCGGGCAAAGGAGTAGCTATACCGGTCGGCGGTGGCCCGAAATAGCCGCCAGATCGGTCAAGTGCGCCCGTTATGTTGCAGCATAGCGGGCTTTTTTTAATGCATAATGGGCAATGAATAATGTATAATGTGTTACCACCAGAGACTCACTCATTGAGCATTATGCATTGTCCATTGTCCATTATGCATTGTCCATTATACATTTCCTTTTCAACAGCCTTTGCTGGTAATAATGATGCGGGCATCCACCACTTCGTACGACGCACCGATGGAGGCACACAACAACTGGAGTTGGTCGTAGAGCGAAACGCCCGCCAGGGATGCCGTTAGGGTGCAATGCCGCAGCGCCGACTCATCGTAAATAATCTCAACGCCATACGCTTTCTTTAACCGCTCAAAAACTGCTGTCGCTGGGGTATCGTCGAACGTAAACGTTTCCGGTGTTTCGGATGTCGTGGGAAGCAGGGTCGGTTTCGCTACCAACTCTTTCTGGTAACTCCCCTGGCTGGCATCGTACGTCACCTGCTGATTAGCCGTCAGGACAACGCCTGCCTTCGGCACATTTGGAGACGATCGGGCCGAAGCCCAGTCTTTCTGATTCATCACCGACACTTTGCCCGACAGAACGGACACCATCATACGGGTCTCGCCCGGCCGGGCCTGCACCCGGAACCGGGTACCTAGCACGCGTGTTACCAGTGTTCCGCTATAGACCAGAAACGGGCGTTTCCCTTCGTGAACGACCGAAAACAAAGCATCGCCTTTCAGGTAGACCTCCCGTTTATCCGCATCAAAGGTGTGTGGATAAGAAGCCTGACTATGGGCCATCAGGGTCAACTGGCTCCCATCGGGCAAGGAAAGCTGTACGGGTTGCGAGGTGCCATTGACCTGATTTACCCACTTATCCGTGGTAGGCTCATCGACCTTGTATGGATTAGAGGACAAGGTTGTCGAGTTGGTTTCACCGCGATTGACCAGAAACCACCCGCCAGCGCTCAGTATGAGCAACACCATAGCGGCAGCCAGCCATTGGTATCGGTTCCAGAGACTTCGCTGAACCGTCCGGTTAGCCTGTATAGGTACATGCCGGGTCAGTTTCACGATCTGTTCTACCTCCAGTTGCTCCTGCTCAGCCGAAAGATTATGCGGACGATGTTTGAGGGCTTCGGCCATGTCTTTAGCCAAAAGCAAGGTATCGCGCCGGTCGGGATGCTGCTGCTGCCACTGCTCCCAGAACTGACGGGCTTCAGGCTGATTGTGTTTTACCCAGGCCAGAAACCAGCTATCAGTCAGAAAGTCTTCGACGGTATACTGTTGATAAGCTTTCATATTGTGTGGGAGTCAGCCGTTTCGGTTGTTAATAGGGACATTTTTCGGGATGATACTCAGCACATCGTCTTTATTTTGTGAACGATTCGTGCAGCAGCCAGCCCACCAGCATCGAGAGCAGCGACGGCCAGCTTTCCCGCAGGCGAGTCAGTCCCCGATGCAACAAATTTGCGACCGACTGCTTATTGACGGCCAGTATATCGGCAATCTCCTCGTTCGACAACTCTGCATAGAATTTCAGGTGAATGGCCTCCCGTTGCCGATCCGATAGCTGTGCTAATAGTGTATTGAGCCGAGCGGTCTGGTACTCCGACAATTCGGTATGGATCAGTGCCTGTTCGGCCGTTATTTCCTCCGAACTTACGTCATCAAACGGCATCGTCTCTTCACTCACGACCGCCGAATGGCGCATCACTTCCCGGTGGATCTTACGCCGGAGCGATTTGTAGAGATAGGGGCGGATGTAGGGCGTCTGTACAATCTTGTGTCGGTAGGTCCACAAGTCCAGAAACAGGTCTTGCAGGCAGTCTTTGAGCAGATCGGAATCGCGGGTAAAGCGGCCGCCATAGAAGTGCAGTTCTCGATAAAAATGCTGAACCAACCCTTGAAAAGCCGCTTCCTGCCCCTCCCGGAACTGTTGCCAGAGTACGGTTTCGTCGGTTCGCTCCCAGGTCCGCTGTGCGATATGACTCAGGTCGGGCTTCAGCATAATCGTTCCTCGTTATCCGTAATTTATTGAGTAGTCTGATGGATGATTCCGGGTGGATACGCTGGTTAATAGGGGCGATAATTCAAATAATACTCAGGATTGTGCAAAAATTATTGAAAAATAAAATTGCCTAACCACTTACGGACTCTGAGCATAAGCCTCAGTACTCCAAAGCAGTTAGGCAAGATTTATAAATAATACGATGTCGAGGCAGTTATTGCGCGATCCGGCCGGGTTCACGGACGTTGGTACCGGCCCGCTTCTGAATGTCGTCGCCCAGATCGGCGCGAGCTTCTTCGGCGATTTTTTCCAGTTTGGCGACAATCTCGGGATGTTGCTCCCGAACGTCGTATCGCTCACCCGGATCACGACGAAGATCGTACAAACCAGCCGGGAATTCGTGGGTTTCGGTACTAGGGCCCGGTTTGCCGTTCTGCCCTGGCAAGAACCCTTCGTAGGTACGGCCCGGATGCGCTAACACCAGTTTCCAATCGCCTTCCCGAACGGCTTCCAGGCTGTTTTTACGGTAATAGTAATAAAACTTATCGCGAGGAGTGACGGACTCATCACCTTTGAGCAGGGCAATCCAATCGACACCATCAATGCGATTTTTGGGCAATCGGGCACCGCAGAGCTTGGTTACGGTCGGCAGAATATCCAGGGTAGTTAGGAGTTTATTGCATACCCGGCCTGCCGGTACCACACCCGGCCAGCGAACCAGACAAGGGACCCGGTGGCCACCTTCAAACGACGTTCCTTTCCCTTCGCGGAAGCCACCCGACGAACCCGCATGATCGCCATAGTTGAGCCAGGGGCCGTTGTCGCTGATGAAAATAACCAGCGTGTTTTTATCCAGGTTCTGCTTTTTCAATTCGCCCAGAATCTGCCCGACCGACCAGTCCAGCTCGGTCAGTACATCGCCAAAAATCCCACGAGCCGTTTTCCCTTTGAACTTGTCCGAAGCCGCCAGTGGTACGTGCGGCAGCGGATGCGGCACGTACAGAAAGAAGGGCGCATTTTTATGTCGCCGGATGAAGGAAAGCGCCTTTTCGGTCACCGTTGAGGTGATTTTGCTGGCGTCGTTCAGGTCTTTGATCTCTTCTTTAGGCTCGTTGCCTTCGATCCAGTTCAGGGGAGGATAGTGTGCCTGCGCCTGTGCGGGATGAAGCGGCCACATATCGTGCGAATAGGGTACGCCATAATACTCATCGAAGCCCTGTTGAAGCGGCAAAAACTGCTTCCGGTCGCCCAGGTGCCATTTTCCAAAAATACCCGTAGCATATCCCCGCTCTTTAAGCAGATCGGCCAGGGTTTCTTCATTCGGGTTCAGACCAATCGGTGAATTGGGCCCTAAGGCGCCGGAAATGCCCAGCCGGTTTGGATAGCAACCCGTCAACAAGGCCGCCCGCGATGCGCTACAAACCGCCTGAGCCACCAGAAAGTTGGAGAATCGTGACCCTTCGGCGGCCATGCGATCCAAATTTGGCGTGGTATAGTCCAGCGCCCCGGTTACGGATAAGTCGCCATAACCCATATCGTCCATAAAAAACAGAACGACATTAGGCGGAGCCGGGGCTGGTTTTTCGACCCAGGCACTGATCAATAAACCTACGCCAATCAACGCGAAGGTGCTAAGTAGGAAGTGAGACAAACGTCGGGGAAGTAAATTCATAGAGGGTAATTTTAGTTAGAATGCAGCCCACTGCTTTAGCTGTGGGTTTGAGGTTAGGGGTTATTCAAATTTAGCTCTAACCGTTTCAACGGTTATTAATACAATACATTATTTTCGATTCTTCCCACAGCTAAAGCAGTGGGCTGATACCTCACAATTTCGGGTTGATAATTTCCCACTCGTTAACGTGCGTTGGTCTGTGTTCTCTGGCAACAATAGCATCAAACTGACGCAACAGATCGGGATGCTGGGCAGCTATATTGGTTGTTTCACTACCATCGCGGGACAGATCGTATAATTCCCAGGGGGCCGTCCGGTTTTTTCGCAAATTAGTCTTTACAGCTTTCCAGTTGCCTATCCGAATCGCTAGTTGTCCGCCCTTCTCAGGGTATTCCCAATACAAAAATGGATGTTGTTTCTGACGAGCCGATTGACCAAGCAAGGTTGGTAGAAACGAAATGCCATCGGTAGCGAACGGCTGTTTGTAGCCAACCAGATCGGCCAGCGTTGCCAGCAAATCGTATTGGACCGAAACATGGGCTGTCACCTGGCTCGCCTTTATTTTTCCGGGCCATCGGGCCAGCATGGGTTCGCGAATGCCACCTTCATACACGTCCATTTTCAGTCCCCGCAAATTCCCGACACTGTTGAAATAAGCAGCCTCTACCCCACCGTTGAATGTTGTACCGTTATCACTCGAAAACATGACCAGCGTATTGTCGTCCAGCTTTAGGTCTTTCAACAACTGCATGATCTGTCCTATTTTCGTATCCATGTAGGTAATCATGGCGGCATAGGTCGCGCGTGGATAGGGTGTTGACGCGTAACTCTGCTGACCCAGATACGGCTTATCCTCAAACTTACCAACGTATTCATTCACAGCCGCTTCGGGTGCCTGCAACGACGCGTGAGGTACCGTGAATGGCAGATACAGGAAAAACGGACCGTTCTTATTTTGCCGGATAAAGTTTTGCGCTTTCTGAGCCAGTTTATCAATGGCGTACTCATTGCCCCGATAATACGCGAACGCTTCGGGGGTGGCCGTTTCGGGGGTTAATTTCCGGTGTACGTCAATGACGGGGTTGTTCAGGCGATCAGGTTTTCCGTTTTCCCAGAGATGCGTCGGGTAATAATTATGGGCCTGTTTCTGATCCAGATAGCCGTAGAAATAGTCGAAGCCCTGTTCATTCGGATTGCCGGTCGTGTTGGCCATTCCTAGTCCCCATTTACCAATGCAGGCCGTTTTGTATCCCGACTGTTGCAACATCCGACCGATGGTAAATGCCCCCGGATACAACGGCATCTGCCCACCCTCCAGCGAATCGGCAAAACCACCCATTTCGTAATTTCCCCGAATGTAGGAATGACCACCGTGTTTGCCCGTCAGGAGCATACAGCGGGCGGGCGCACAGACGGGCATACTGGTGTAATGCTGCGTAAATCGCATGCCTTCGCGGGCTAGCTGATCCAGATTCGGTGTTCGGATTTTCTGCTGTCCATAACACCCCAGTTCGGCATAGCCCAGATCATCGGCGTAGAGGTAGATGATGTTGGGTGGGCGGACAGGAGTAGCTTGTTGAGGCCGATACGCCATCAACAAGACACCTGCCAGCAGGAGTATACCACAAACGTTGAGTAAAGACCGTATCTGCTTCATAAAAATTGTCTCTCACGAGATCGGCTATTACACAAAGATTCACAGAGAAATACGAAATTCACAAAGAACTCCGTGTACCTCAGTTGCTCTCTGTGAGTCTCTGTGTAATAACTCTACCAACTTAATTCCTTACCAACCTGGATTTTGCGACAGCGTTGGCGTCAGGTTCCGCTCTTTTTGCGGGATGGGCCACAGGTAATGACGCGACTTGTCAAATACCCGATTTACACCCGTCACCTGAATCGTTGTCAGTTTGCCATCCGTGCCTTTATACGTGATGCCGTAAACAGGGCCGGGAATAACCGTTTCAGCCGTTTTCCAGCGACGGATATCGAACAGATGCTGCCCTTCGAACGCCAGTTCAACCGTCCGCTCCCGACGAACGA
Organism: Spirosoma gilvum; assembly: GCF_054776815.1. Lineage (NCBI taxonomy): Bacteria > Pseudomonadati > Bacteroidota > Cytophagia > Cytophagales > Cytophagaceae > Spirosoma > Spirosoma gilvum. The sequence continues at coordinate 52,061 of NZ_BAAHBH010000007.1, forward strand.
TGGCCCGTAATTCAGCCTGAGCTGGTGTACCTGTAATCGCCGGTTGCTTCACATCGGAACGTCCGTTACGTACGGTGTTGATGGCATTGAGCACACTAGCGTCGATCTGATTCAACTCGATCTTCGCTTCGGCATAGGTCAGCAGAATTTCGGCATAGCGGAGCAGGATGATGTTGATACCGTTGTTGCCCGGATTGGCGTAATCGTCCGCATTGATGTATTTCTTAAGGTTGAAGCCCGTCGTGGAAGCAATGTAGGTGTTCCCAATAGCGTCGGGTGTGCCGCTGTTCGGTTCGGGTCGGAACGTAACACCACTTGGCAATATATCGCCCGTCAGGAAGATCGAAAATTTGAGCCGGGGGTCCCGATTGGCGTATGGATTTGCCGGATCGTAGCCGCTGGTTGGATCGGTGATGAGCTTACCGGCTGTCGTTTCGTACATATCGACCAGCGCCTTGGTAGGCACAAAGTTACTGTTGGCACTTTTCTGGCTATACGGTGCCATGTAAGAGAACACGGCAACCGGGTATGTATCCTTGATAAATTGCCGGTCCAGCAGCACTTCTTTGTTGTTCTCAGCCGCGTAAGTAAACAGCTTTTCGTACGAGTCATTCAAGCCATAGATGCCCAGTTTTATAACCTGATCGGCGGCATCGGCGGCTTGTTGATAACGACCAGCCAGCAAATTGGCCCGCGCCCGAAGGCCAAGAGCAGCCCCTTTGGTAATCCGGCCTTTGTCGGCAGCCGCGTAGGTTGCTGGCAACAAACCCGAAGCATCGCTCAGTTCTTTGTCTACAAAATCCCAGATCTGCGCGACGGGCGTACGGGCCAGCGCCCGGCTTTCGTCCAGCGAAATAGCGGTCGTCACGAGTGGTACATCGCCAAACAAACTAGCCAGCTTCAGGTATTGGTAGGCCCGGAGTGCCCGCGCTTCTCCTTTGAACTGGTTGATAAGCGTCGTATTGGTCGACGGAACTTTATCAACGTTTTCCAGCAGATAATTGCAGGCCCGAATGCCTTTGTAGGCTTTGGCCCACTCACCATATACGCGCGAACTCGTGGCATCGTATTGTCCCTGCTCGATATAGGCGTGTAAATCGAATGGTTGATTGACGTGGCCAATATCGGTCAGAGCATCCCAGCTAAAAATATTGGTACTGTCGAGGTCGGTATAGAGCGAATTAGCCGCCAGTCGGGCATCGTTCTCCGTTTTCCAGAATAAGCTTTCGGACAGACGGTCGTTCGGAACGGTGTCCAGCAGTTCACGGTCGCAGGCGGTAAGCGACAGTCCGGCTGCGAGTGCCAGAACGGCCAGATATAGAGAATAACGTATTGGTTTCATAAGAGTATCGTCTGAAAAGTGGTTGGGTTAGAAGTTCAGGTTAAGGCCAAGCGTATACAGCGATGTTTGCGGGTAATACACTGCCCGGCCAGAGCCAACTTCGGGGTCCAGATTCCACTCGTTCAATTTCGAAATGGTAAATATGTTGGTAGCCGACACATACGCCCGAATCCGGTTCAGCCGTACTTTATTGGCAATCGGGGTAGGCAGCGAGTACGCCAGTTGAATGTTCTTCAGGCGAACGTACGAGCCGTCGATAATCAATCGATCTGAGGTAGCTACGTTCCGCAGATCGAACTTCAGCGGCCGGGGAAAACGGGCGTCGGTATGCTCGGGCGTCCAGTAGTTGTTGGTATAGATTGAGTGCGTAAACCCTTCCTGATTACCCATTTCAGCCAGGGCTCCAGCCAAACGAGTGTCTACCTTGGCAGCCCCCTGGAATAACAGACTCAGCTCAAAATTTCGATACGAAAAATTCGAGTTAAGGCCGAAAGTGAATTTGGGGAAATTGTTACCAATATTGGTCATGTCGTTGGCGTCGATCTTCCCGTCACCGTTGGCATCGATGTACTTTACGTCGCCCGGTTTGGTGTTAGCCGCATAGGTCGCTTTATAGGCATCGATTTCGGCCTGTGACTGAAACAATCCCGCCGTTCTATACCCCCATAAGGCATTGATGGGTAGGCCTACGGCAATGATGTAGCGTGGGTCAATATCGGAACCGATAATGTACGGCCCGGTCCCTTTCAGATCGACAACTTTGTTTTCGTTGATGCTGAAGTTACCGCCCAGATTGTAGTGGAAACCCGACGAGCTTTTGGCCCCCCGATAGTTCAGGCTAAACTCCCAGCCCTTGTTTTCGACCGAACCCGCATTCTGCGGAGGAGCCGTCAGGCCAACCGTTGCCGGAATATCCAGATTCAGCAGAATGTCGTTGGTCAGCTTCCGGTAGTAATCGACCGTCAGGTTTACCCGACCGCGCAGGAACGACGCGTCCAGACCTAAGTCCAGTTGCGTAGTAGATTCCCAGCCCAGGTTGGTGTTGGCCAGACTCGTTTGCCGATAGCCCTGTACGGCCGCGCCATTAAGATCATACCCACTGGCTTTCAGGGAGGCATAATAGCTGTATAGATCGACGGACTGGTTTCCCGTTATGCCCCATGAACCGCGCAGTTTCAGATCGTTCACACTTTTTTGCAGGTCTGCCCAAAATGCTTCCTTCGAAATTCGCCAGCCTGCCGAGAACGATGGGAAGAAACTATACTGCTTATCGCCCGTAAACTTGGACGACCCATCGTAGCGGCCATTCACTTCAACCAGGTATTTGCCGTTATAATCATAATTGATCCGCCCGAAATACGACCGAAGGCCATACACAGCGTCATTTCCTGAGTTGCTCTTGGTGCCATCGTTTGCCCCTTGCCCAATCGACTGAATGTCGTTGTTGTAGAACCGTTCGCGATAGGCGTTCAGAAATGTTTGGGTGTTGCCAATCTGCGAATAGCCCAGCAAGCCCTTAAAATTGTGATCACCCATGTTCTTGGTATAACTCAATAAACTGATCAGGGTATATTCCCGCAGGGTATTCCTGACCTCATTCAGGGTGTTATTGGCCACCGTTTTCACAATGCCGGTAGTCTTATCCGTATTCACGTATGAATTGGCGAAGTTCTTTTCCTGAGTATAATAGGCCCGTCCGGCCAGTTGGGTCGAGAAGGTAAGCCCATCCACTATATCCCATTCGCCCTTGATCGAGCCGACCATATAATCTGCAAATCGCTTGTTGAGCCCACTGATTTCGGCATACATGATCGGGTTATTCCCCTGCGTACTCAGACCATACGTACCATCGGCATATTTGGGAACGGCCCAGAGCGAACCGTGTAACAGGAAATTGATCGGGTCGATATTAGGCGTTTGGGAGTAATTGTACCGGTAGTTAATATCGCCACTCACGCGCAGCCGGGGGGTAATGGTATAATCGGTGTTCAGCCGGATTTCCCCGATTTTACTGTTATAATTCGTAATAATCCCGCCCTGATCCTGGTAGCGCAGGCTCAGCCGGGTACGCAAAACCTCACCGCCACCCGCTACCGATAACGTGTGGTTTTGCTGGGGGGCCGAATGGAGTACCGTCTGAAACCAGGTATTGGGCAACGGATATTTCTCGCGGTCGGTAGCCGTTACGTATGCCTGAATCGACTGTTCGGTAAAGCGGGCGGGCAAGGCCGAACCCGCATTCGTATACGCAGCTACCTGCATCCGCATATAGTCTTCGATGCCCATCATATGGGGCGTATTAATAGACTTCTGGATGGCGTAGTAGCCGTTGTAATCTACCTGAACCTTGCTGCCCTTGGCCCGTTTGGTGGTTACCAGCACTACCCCATTCGTGGCTCGCGACCCGTAGATAGCCGTCGAAGCCGCATCTTTCAGGATCGAAATCGATTCAATATCATCCGGGTTAATATCCTGCAGTCGCTGCTCAATACCGTCGACAATCACCAGTGCATCATTTTTGGTCATGTCGTAACCGCCTGAGCCGTTGTTGGACCCCGATGTGTTGCCAATACCATTGATGTTGAAAGTGGTGATTCCCCGGACGCGAATAGCCGTTGTGGAACGGCCCGGCGATCCTCCCTGATCGAGTACCGTTACGCCAGGCAACTGCCCTTGCAGCGCCTGCTGAATATTAGAAACTGGTCGCCGGGCAACTTCCTCACCACCAATAACCGCGACTGAGTTGGTCAGGCTTTCACGCTTTTGCGTACCGTAACCGACCACCACAACTTCATCAAGCTGCTTGTTATCCGTCGCTAGCGTAACATCCAGACGGCTGCGGTTATTCACCGGAATTTCCTGCGTGGCAAAACCAATTCCTGAAAATACCAGAACGGCAGTGGCGGGGGCATCGATGGTGTATTTTCCATCGGCATCGGTGCTGGTGCCTTTGGTGGTGTTCTTGATAACCACGTTAATACCCGGCAACGTCTCACCCGACTGGCCTTTAACCGTACCCGTAATCGGACCTGCCGACACCTCCGTCCGAATACCCATCGACGTCAACCCGGCTGGCGTTTTTATGATTGCTTCACCGGCGATACTCAACTCCTGCGTGGAGCCTGGTTCCACGGGTTGGCTATTCATCAGCACCACTTTTTTAGCCTTTTTCTCAGCCAGAATCAGGTAAGAGTTGCTGTTTACTTTTTTGTAGCGCAATCCCAGCGGACGCAGTAATGTCTCCAGGTTTTTTTCGAGGGTCGCTTTCGTGTTGAACTTATCGGACGATACCGAAATGCCATCGACTGTGCGCAACTCAAACATAATTTCAGCGCCATACTGTGTTTTTAGATCGTTCAGCACATCCTTGAGCTGACGGCTAAGTATGTTGGTCGTAGCGACCTGCTTCTGCTGAACATTGCTGGCGAATACAACCGACTGCGACCAGCCGGGCCGAAGCCCAACCAGCAGGAGAAGAGAAAGTAAACCTATGGGTACGGTTTTTCGTAACGGATTTATCATAAAAACGAGGGGTTAATAAGTGGGTTATCCAAAACGGATGATATGCGTGAGTAATAAGTAGTTCCAGGCTTACCCGAACCCTAGAAACGAGCCACCCAAACGCTGGTATTCGGGCCGGGAAGATGCATGAGCGAGCGCAGTGAACGAGACAGAATCATATACTAGAGTTAATTGATGGGCAAAGATTAGTAAGACTAAAACCTTTTCCAAGAAAAAAGTAAAAAATTGACAATCAGCTATTTACCTAATAGTCTATCGAGAAATACAGTTATTCGCTTTAGTTGTTATCCTCCACTTATGACGACTAACTGTAAATCTTCTGAGCAACAGCCCGTTGCCTTTTTTACCATCAACAAGTGACTTATGACATCAACTATACCTGAGTTATTGATCCATAATCTGCACCTGATTACCCTGCCGAACCACGTTGATGTCTAACAACTCCGAAATGGATTGCAATAGCTGATCGACATTATCGGCCCGGAATGATCCCATCAGAACTCGCTCAGCCAACGCCCGGTCTTTGATGGAGACTTTCAGTCCATAATTTTCTTCGAGCAAATAGGCCACTTCCTGCAAGGTAGTTTCATCGAACACAAATCGCTTTTCCTGCCAGGCTAGCTGTTGCTGAGGCTGCCGAATGGTCTTTAAAGCCATATGATTCTGCGGATCGAGCGTAACCAGATCGCCCGGCTTCATAATGACCTGTTTTGCCGTTTGCCCTTCCTGATAATGCAGTCGTACTTTCCCTTTGTTCAATACCACCCTGGCCCCTCGTTTCCTGGCAAAAACCGAAAACTCCGTTCCTAGCACCACTACATCGAACTTATTGGCCGTTTTTACCACAAACTTCTGACCATCAGCCGTATGCGTTACCGAGAAAGCCGCTTCGCCCGTCAGCCATACTTCGCGGGTTTTACGGCCGAAATCCCAGCGTGGTACCCGTAAGCTGGAATTGGCGTTCAGCACAACGCTACTACCATCAGCGAGTTGGAGCGAGTGCGTTTCACCAAATGTTGTTTGATATGTTTGATAAAGGAGCTGATTGCGAAACAAAAAGCTACCCAGTCCAAGCACGAGTAAAATAGAAGCCGCTACCAGCCATTGCCGCCAATTCGGGCTATTATTCAATGGTCGAACGAGGATATCGTCGGACTCAGGATGCTCGACTGAATGTGGATTTTCGGTTAAAAAAGTAGTGTATTGGTGGAGCGCCCTGTCGGTTTGAGTCAGATACTGAGGGTGCTTCATTTCCCATTCTTCCAGCCATTCGTAATACTGCTCTTCATTGGATTTTTGCTGGAGCCACTGAGCGATCAGTTCACGTTGTAGCGGTGAGGATTTTCGGGCAAAATGACTAAATATAAGCTCCTTATTTACATCGGCTTCCATATCCTAGAGTTGGTTGATGGTTGTGAGACAGTAAGTGGCTAACTCAATTGATTAATATGGAAGAAGCAATCGACAGACGGCCGCCAGAGCGACGAGCCAATGATCTTTCAGCCCTTTCCGGACAATGCCCAGTGCCTTAACCATATGTACTTCGACCGTTTTGATGGAAATACACAGTTCAGCCGCGATATCGGCATATTTTTTTCCCTCGAACCGACTCAACAGAAACACTTTACGGCATTGCGGAGGCAGCGCTTCGACCAGATCTTCGACCCGCCGAAACACCTCTTCAAACTGGAGAACCTGATCGGGGCGCTGGCTGCTGGCTGTTTCCCGCGTTTCGGCGTTCTCGATGTCGTCCAGTTCCTGAAATTCCAGCCGGAGGTAGTTATAGGCTTCGTTACGAACGCTTCGAAACAGGTAAAACCGGTACGATGAGGTGACGCTCTCGTAGGCTTTTGTTTTCCAGAACTTGCAGAATACATCGCTCACCAGATCTTCGGCGGTTTCTTTCGAATACACGAACCGAACGGCATGGCTACATAAGGCCTGATGATACCGCCGAAATAGCAACTCACAGCCTTTCTGCGGACTTTCGGCAAATGCCCGTCGGATAAACAGTTCGGTATCGGCACCAGTTGCTTCGGATAGTTCAGCCGGTTCATGAGCGGAGCCCTGAACGGTAATCGGTACCGGAGTCGGTTGATCGGACGGTGTGATCAGGGAACGGATTTGCATAGCCTGTGACTAACTGAACGTGTCGTCAAAAAGTCAATCATATACTATACAAGACAACTTCTACAGAAAAACCCCTTAGTCAATTAGAAATATTTCTAAAAAAAAGTCAAAAACACCTCAAATCTTCACCGCATAATCTTTAGTTTTAGATCGGTAGAAGGCCCCTAGGAAGGTCAAATATCACATCGAACTATTCATTCCTCAATTGAATTATTAACTTTAGATTAGTAAGACAATAAAAAATTTCAGGACATGAAACCAACCGCCGATCAAGTTCTCCAAGAGTTCGATGAACTCTCTACTGAAGATCAGCAACGAGTATATCTTCGAATTAGAGAACGGGAAAGTGACCTACCTGTAGCTGAAACGAATGATACAAAAGGTTTTCTACAGTGGCTTGAAGAGCTTTTAGGGTCTAAGGTAATTACAACAAATGCTTCTGATGCTTACGATTCGGGTACCCAGAAAATAGTTTGGAAAAATATACTCATTGCTTTTATACCTAACAGATATATGTCAAGCTATGAGGAAATATGGCGGTTAGAATCAATTCTGGGTGCAGAAATAGTAAGGGATAGCCTAAGTAAGCATCACGTTCTAAATGCTACATTCATAGAAAATCTTTTTAGCCAAGCCCCATACGAATTCTATATAGATCAGGCAGAAAAGTATTTATTTTCTAATTATGCGGAATTGTCTGAATCAAAAGGTGGCCCACTAAAGCCGCTAACTGCCCTTGAATCACTTCTTCGCTATGGCTTAAAACGAATGGAAGAAGCTAAAGAAAAACAATATATTCGTTTGTAATGGCCTTGCTGAATGAAGAGTGGATACAGCAATTGGGGCCTCCTGTTCTACCTTTTGAGCGTACACAGTTTAAACGAAAAATAGAACAAGGTGAGGACATTATTTTTACGGATGTTATCCACCTTATTACGGCTAAAGGTAGCTTTGATCCAATAACTGTCCCTGTAGATGAAATAGTAGCTGATCGCCCATTACAGGGTAAATATTTATGGATTATTGACGAAAAGGGCTTAAAAATTATCCCTGAATCAACTCCCAATCCATATGCTGGCCGTCGGATAGTTTGTCATACCAATATAACAGGAGGTGCTCCGGCTTTACAAGGTGGAGAATTATGGTTTGGTGATGATGATCAAGTTTATCTAAATTATCGGTCAGGTCGTTATGGCGCAGGAGTAGGCGACAAAGCGGCTCCTCATAAGTTAGCGGTGATAGCCTATTTCAGACTCCTGGGCTTCGATCCTGTCCAATTAGATGAAGACTTCTAGTAATCCACTCGCTTGCGGCCTTCTTTCACATCACTTTTGCGCTTTTTCTGGCTGATGCGCTCCTCAACAGAGGCTTTTGAGGGTTTAGTGGCCTTGCGGGGTTTCGGCTTTTCGAATGCTTTTTGGATCAATCGATAAAACTTCTTGGTGACTTTCTCCTTGTTGGCCAGTTGGGTGCGTTCGGTCTGATGAGTCAGGATCAGTTCTCCCTCGGTCGTCAATTTCGGGGCCAATTTCTCTTCCAATACTGCCCGTTCCTCGTCGGTGAGCAGCGTCGAGTTACGCACGTCAAATCGTAACTCGGCTTTGGTCGCCACTTTGTTCACATTCTGGCCACCGGCTCCCCCACTACGGGCAAACTGATAGTGTATTTCGGGTTGTAAACGGGTAGCATCCATACCAGGAGAGATTAGCTAACAAATTCTAAAAAACACATCCTTCCGGCGAACAATCCCCTGATGCGTCAGTTCATTTTCAAAACTAGAGGATTTTACAGAATCTATCGACGGTGTTGACTGACTTTGCGACGAAATTAGCCAAATCACATAGGCACCAGGTTTATCATCAACAAACCCAGATAATGATTTCAAAAGACAAAACCCAGATTTCGCTCATCGATGAAACCGTCAATACTCTCGATGGAAACATCGATACGACAACCGCAGTGGATGGCCTGTCACTTATCGATAAATGGCTGAATCGGCTGGAAGATGTGAGCGACGAAGCCACCGACGACATTGCCGAAACCCTCGAACGACTTCGGCCAGCGCTGGATACAGCCCAACGACACAATCGAGTCGACAACCACGAGATTGCCAATCTATTGCAAGACCTGATTGAACAGACCCGAAACATTGCCTCTACAGTCGAAGCGAGCGCCGAACAAACAGAACTTTCGCAATTGATTGCGGTTCTCGAAAATCTGCATCGTCAGGCAGTAAGTCAGATTGAATAACATAAACCCATACCAATATGGCACTAAATCAGCATGCGTCAAACTTGATTACTATAACCATCAAGGCCTTTAACGGCGATTCGGCCAGTGTATCACCAACCGATGGTATGTCGCTCATCGACAGTTGGCTTGATTTCTTACGGACTGATAACCAGCATGACCATTTGCTGGAGGATAGTTTAACCCAATTGCGGACTGAGCTGCAGAACAACCAGCAAGATGGCGCTCATATTCAGCAGCTTCTGAGCGATTTAACACAGCAGGTAAACCAACTGACCAACTCCATCGACACCGACGACAGGCCTAAATTGGCCAACCTCAGCGAAGCCTTAACCGGTTTCCAGCAACTAATGGGTGGAAAAACTGGACGCGATCATACGGATAGCCAGGCTCCCATGACCAGCACCGTTGGGGGCGAATCCGCTACGAATAGCGCAGGGGCTTCTTCATTAAACGACAATGACAATGATCTGTCGGATCGAACCGGCGGAACAGTGGATAGTGAATCTGCTACAGCGGCTGCTTCCTCAACGAAAGGCTCAAAATCACGTTCGACCGCTGAAACTGGCGATACGAGTTATTCGGAAGAGAACCGTTCGTCGGCAACGAAATTGTCCCGAAGTGATACCGGGCGTATAGGCGGTATGGGTGTTTCGGGGGGTAATGCCGATACCTATACAACGCAGTCGGGCGGGCGATCACAGTATTAACTGGCAGAAATTTTGTGCTTCCAGCATAGTACACAATACGCAACCCGCTCAACAGCAATTGCTTACAAAAAGGCTAAACAAACATCCATTTAGCAAGTTATTTAAAGATCAACCAACCACCGACAGACTGGGAATTGTCGGCACAAATCGTCGCCCGGCCTGTTGTTAATGCTCAAAACAATATGGTTTCTCATGCATTGGATCAGCGGTTATTTGAGCTAACAGGTAGCCTTACTGACGAACATAATTCAACAAGAACCTCAACTCCCGAACGGGTCGAATTACTCGATGGCTGGTTAAAAGTCATTCAGGGTAGCGAGCGGACGGAGCTTATTGAAGGTAAACTAAACGAACTACGCGAACAACTTCAGCTTAATCATCCTGACCCCGACCGAGTCCGGGAATTGCTGCTGAGCCTTGCCGACTCTACATCTCAGATTGCTCAGGGCTCTCATATGCAGGAACAAACGACTAAGCAACTGGAAGATTTAGCCACTACACTTCGTAAATTAGCTGGTGTTCAAGTGGTTGAAACGAGATAGACTGATTAATCATTTTCTTTATGCCAGGATCGAATCAGTGGGAAGCGAGTATGCTTGATAATACGCTCGCTATGTTTCGTAACGACAGTCAGGCAATCACGCCCGAGCAGGGTATCACGCTCATTGACGGCTGGTTAAAGGCCCTACAGGGCGATTTCAATATGGGCCAGCTTACGGGTCAACTTACCGAGTTACGTACGGCTTTGCAGGCATCGTCACTCGATGCTTCTTACATCCGGCAGCTTATGGCAAGTCTGGCCGATAAAGCACAGGCTATAGCCGAAGATGCGGATTCGGAAGGCACCTGGACCGGCGGGCTGGAAAGTCTGGCCAAAATTCTTCGTCAGTATGGCGCTTAGCCCGACGAACTATACCAAATCAATACAAAACAGACAGCTACCAACACGCGCAAAACCCATCAACCCACAATTAACACTACACTATGGAAGCAACAGGAACAACACTCGAACACCGGATGCTGACCGATACACTGGGCGCATTCGGCGATGGAACACACGCTAAAATCACGGCTGAACAAGGAATTTTACTGCTCGAAGGCTGGCTCAATGCACTGCCCGGCGATGTGGGAGCCGAACGTATACTGGCCGAAATTACAGCCCTTCGCGATCACTTGAAATCGGGCCATATTGACGGCGAAAAAATCCGTCACTGGCTTCTGAGCATGGCTAGTCATACTTTGGCCCTTTCGCATGAACCTTTGGTTGATAGTGCCACCGTACCTCAGCTTAAACAGTTAGCGACTGTTCTCCGCAACTTTACTAACCAGATCTGATATGTTTACGCACGAAGATGCCTCCGAATTGCTCGATTCGACTATGGCTATTCTGGAAGGAGAACCAGGTTCTGCCTCAACCCAGGATGGCACCAACGTTATTGACCAATGGCTGACCCAACTCCATCAGGCCGAAAACGCTGGCCCTATTGCCCAAACGCTTGAGGAGGTGAAAGCGCACCTGTTGATGGAGTCAGTAAATAGTGATGAACTTTGTCAGTTGCTCAATACATTGGCAACCCAAACCTCCGAATTCAGCACCATGATGGGCTCGGAAGGCGACATGGCAACCCGGCTGGAGGCTCTTTCGTCCGGTCTAAAGCTGCTGGCTGGTCAGATGAGCCATGCTTAATAGCAGTAAAAACTTCCCGAAAGTTTAAAACTTTCGGGAAGTTAGCAGAACCAGAAAACTATCCTTTGGCAACTGCCTTCGACAAAGCATGCCAGGATTGGTTGAGAATCATCTGAATTTTTTGCCAGTCGGTCTCGGTAATGGCGTCTCCCCGCTGATCGCGGAACAACATCGCTTCGGTACGCAGTCGACTATATTCAGCACAACGCTCGACCGGAATCTGGTACATATCGGCCACAGTCTGTGCCTGTAGCCTTGTCCATTCGATGGGCGGGTGCCGCTTCCGCTCCCGACGGATAATCCACCACTCCAATTCATTACGGGCCGTTTGGCCTACATCTAGTGGCTGCGCGCTTAGTTGACCGATAGCGCCATAGAAAGCTTCCAGATCCGGCAATGCCTTGTTGTAATCGGTTCGGCCTTTGCCATCTTTAAAAATAAAGGCAGCCTTGGCCGCATGGTAAGCAATCACAAACGACCGCCAGAAGGGAGCATGTACCTGCCCACGCACCAATTCGGCCGACTGCCAGAAGAGCGTTAGGGGTTTTCGTTCATAATAAGAGCGCCACATATCACTATCGAGTCGCGCCACATCGGCGGGGTCAAACTGGCGAAGATCAACCTGTAGGGGTCTAACTAAGTCAATAAAGATCCAGCCTGCCAAAATCAGGAACATGATCAGGGCCATTCGTTTCATAACGTTTCGGCTTAAGACATACCCTCTAAATCGTTTTCGGTATAAACCGGTGCAGGCATCGGCGTTTCAGATTTCAGATTGAGCCGATCCCGCGACGAGAACATCCCACCCTTCTTCGCCACATTCGGGGCAAATTGCAAAAAGCCGATGCTGTCGATATTGAGATATACGCCTTCCATGCCGCCTTTCATGCAATAAGCTTCGTGCCAGAAGCGAGTGCCCTGCGGATCTTTCAAAAAATCTTTCCACCAGGTCTGATGGGGGAGCGAACGAGTCCAGCGTTCCATCGATTCGAAGTCGCGCCAATATTGGCGCATGCCTAAGTGCAGGGGAAGCAGACTGAAAAAAAACTGTTCGTGTTGTAACAGCCCGTCGGGTTTAGCCTCAACAGCTTTTTGAATTTGCGGTCCTAGTTTCATCATGGCCCGAAGCCCTTTAAACGAACTATGGGTCATACCCAGATAAATAACGACCAGATTGGGGTACTCGGCCAGATCAGCAGCTAGTTGAATCGGTTTCATGGGTAAAGGAAGTTAATGTTAACAGCCTTATATACACCACAAAACGCAGTTCGGATTCGTTTACATTAAACTTGAAACTTGAAGCAATCAATGTTTTAACTGATTCCAGTAAATCAGCACATTGAGCGTTGCCCTGCCAGATGCGATGAGGTCCAGATCACCGTCGCCATCCAGATCGGCGGCTTGTATGTCTTCGCAGGCCATGCGTATGCTATCGTCAATTGGATAACCGCCGACATTATCCTGTTCCTGTGGTTTATACAGCCGAACTCCCACTTTCTTTTCAGCATTCGGATTACGCCAGCCGGCTACAATCTGATCGCTGCCCAAGCCCAGGAAATCACCACAAACCAGCGCGTGGCCCTGATTGAATATATCGGTGAGTACGGTAATCTGCTTATCTGTTTTCGCTTTTCTACCCTTTTGGAAGGAATACGTCCCTGTTTCTACCTGGAGCAGATTACCATGCATGGGCTGAATCGTTGCGATACTTTTGCCCTTATCTAACCGTCGGATTTCGCCGATACCGTCAACGCCTTTGTTCAATAGTGGCAGGGCGTTACTGGCGGCTTCGTCGTCGACGGATTGCCATTTTTTCTTCCGCCATTCGAAAATCTGACCACCTTCTTTTCCAGCAACGATAAGCCCCGTCACATCCCCATCTTCCCAAATCTCAAAATTATGCGTCAGGTGCATGGTTGAGTCAACCAGATACCGTTTCCAGCTATCACGTGGGTTTTTCGGCAATTCATACCCCCAAATCCGAACGCCCTGTCCGCTTCCATTCTTGTTATGAAGTCCATGCAGGGGTACCACAATCAACTGATAAATTTTACCCACTTTTGCCCAGCGCATTCGGTGCGTAGTTACTTCATGCGGCAGTCGAATCGGCTCCCAGCGTTGGGTAGGGTCCTGCGGCCGAACCAGATAAAAAACCGCGCCCGACTTCGTACTATCATCGGTTTCGGCGGGGTTCCAGCCAGCGCCCACGGCTACTTCCACCCGTCCGTCGCCATCAAGGTCACGAGCGGCTATGCATACGTTATCCTGTGGGGTCAGGTTAGCCGCCATCACGTAGCGTTTCCAGCGTACGGAGGTATCACCCGCCATACGTGCGCCCGGATTTTTATACCAGACAAACTCCTTCTGATCGGCCAGCAAAATATCAGCCTGACCATCGCCGTCAACATCGCCAATCGCCAGACCATAGCCAATACTAATCTGGTTATCAACCACCTGTACTTTAAACTTGGGCATTCCTGACTGCGCTGTACTTGTTTGGGCCGATAAGGGCGAAGCAACGACCAGACCTAGTAGTAGAAAGAAGGCGTTTTTCATGATGGATGTTGTCTTACAGACCAAAGTCGGTCCAATTCGGCTTCTACCGACTCAAACTTATGCGCTCGCCCAATTGCATAACCCGATACGGCGTATGGCATTGCTGACAGGCACGCACAAAATCAGCCGGATCGGCGGTATTGAACTCAAACAGGTCGTAGTGGTGCGGTATTACGAGCTTGGCCCCAATTTCTTTACCCAATCGGGCTGATTCATCGGCGTTGAGGTTACCAGCCACCCGGCGTTCAGGTTTGTTGCCGTTGATCGGCAGAAACGCCACATCGACCTGAAAAGGCCGTAGTAGCTCAACCATGCCTTCATACCATAGTGTGTCGCCGGAATGATATACCCGAAACGGCCTTTCGTGGCCCGGCCCAATATCTACTACAAACCCCATAAATTTCGGTCGCCCTTCAGAATCCCGTTCGAGCTCGTTATGCGCTGCCGGAATGCCATGAAATACGAACCCATCGACCGAAACCGATTGCCCATCGACCAGACCAATAGGCCAGGCTGCATCATATTGAAGCCGGTCGGCAATAAAGGATCGATTCGCTTCTGGGATGATCAATTGAATAGCTGGATTTGTCTCAATTAATGGCCGCAACGTTTCCGCGTCCAGATGGTCGGTATGGTTGTGGCTCGACGTTACCACATCGATTCCGGTCAACGTTTTTGGCTCGATTACCAACTCCGAAATACGTACATGCGGCTTATCAGTGTTTGCATATTTACGACTCAACGAATCTGACAGATACGGATCAAAAAGCAACTGCTTACCGGCATATTGGATGAGAAAGCCACTTTGTCCAAGCCACCAGATATGTAAGGCATCGGGTTGATCATGAGCGGCTTTGATGTCGGCCAATAGCGCGTCGTCTTTTTGAAAAGCAAGTTTCAGCATACAGCTAGCATTAGAGATTTATTGTTTTTTCAGCCCACTCATCCGTTCTACAATCCAGTCTACCAGTCGGGCGGGGAGCCGGGGTACGATCCAACCCATCAGTTTGTTCGGTACGATGGCATAGCGAATGTTGGGCCGAGCCGTTTCATAAATAGCCACGATACGTTTCCCCACATAGTCAATCGAAAATCCGGTCGCTTCGGAGGTTTCGACCTGCTTTAAAAACCATTGCATAGCCGGATAATAGGGTGTAGACTGATAAGCGCTCATGTCGGTTCCTTTACTCCAGATCGGCGTTTTGACGGCGCCCGGCCCGACAATAACGACTTTGATCCCAAACAAAGCCAACTCCCGGCGCAAGCAGTGCGAAAATCCTTCAACGGCAAATTTCGACCCTACATACGCACTCATAAACGGAATGGCCACCTCCCCATTTACCGAGCTGATATTCAGAATACGACCCGGTTCAACAGGGTGATCAGGGCGAGCGCCCAACAGCGGCAAAAACGCCTGTGTAACCTGCGCCAGACCGACTACGTTCACCTCGAAGTGTTGCCTGAAAATATCGATCGGCTGATACTGCACTGGCCCTCCAAAAGCAACGCCCGCATTATTGATCAATCCACCCAAGCCACTCCCCTCCAGCCGCTGGGTTAGGTATTCGGCGGCTTTCGATACCGCTTCTAAATCGGTCACGTCGAACAAGAGTGGTTCAAACTGAGCGCCTAACTCCGCTTTCAACCGGTCGCCGTCCTGCTGGCTACGGACACTCCCGAATACCGTATAGCCGTGCTCAATGAAGTGTTTGGCAGCACCATAGCCAATACCGGTCGACACACCTGTAATGAGAATAGTCTTACTAAGAACTTTCATGACGTAAAGCTACACGGAACACCGTACCATGGGTCTTATACGGATCATTCCTCAGCCATTTTTCAGCATTTTATCAGCCAGAACTGGCAGCAATCGATGAATGATCTGAAACAACTTCATTTTTCCCACATTCACGACCATCTGCCCGCGTTCAAGACCCCGAATCAGTTCAGCAGCCACCTGTTCGGGTGAGATTTTGCCACGCCCGCGCCCGGCGGTCATAGGTGTATCGACAAGGGGAAGCACCACATCCACCACCCGAATGCTAGTATTCTCTAGCTGATACCGTAAGGCTTTCGTAAACACCTGCAAACCGGCTTTCGTAGCCGAATACACCGGAGCCGACCGTTTGGGCGAAAGGCCCAATCCTGATGTAATGTTTACAATAGCGGCTTCGGGTTGCTGCCGTAACTGAGGAATCAGCGCATCGCAGAGTTGAATAGCAGCCGTCAGGTTGATCTGGATTTCACTGCTAATCCGCGACTGTCCTGACGCGTCGTCGCCCAAGCGATAGTTAAACTGCACTCCTGCATTGTTTATTAAAACCGAACAATCAGGGAAACGCTGTTGAACCGTTTGAATCAGGTCCGTCACCTCCGAGGCCATTGCCAGGTTATACTTCAGGAAAATTACATCAGGGTAACCGTCACACAGTTCAGCCATTCGCTTTTCATTTCGCCCCACCACTATCAGTCGGTTCCCACGGCCATACAACGTATGTAGAAGCGACAGCCCTACCCCCGATGTTCCGCCCGTAATCAGAATGGTCTTATTGCTTAGTTTCATCGCTGCTCTGGTTAGCTTCAAACGCCCGAAAACCATCTTCAATCGACACAATTACGTCGACCAAGTCTATGTACGGTTTCCCAAACAGAGATGTATCGCGCAGGGATTCCATCAGAAAATAGTACTGACGTAAGTCGTTACACGTTATCAGCAACACATCCGACACGCGGGCATGAAAGGCTTCGGCATCAAATAATCGGGTGGTTACCTGCGATTGGTATATTGCCAGAACGGGGGCCACTTCGGCTGCAAAAATGGCATTACGCCCTGTACGTGACAGTTGCAACCAGGCAGGTAACGCCCGGTACATAATGAAAATGGTATACGTTGTCATAAACAGGATTTTATTGTTTACGACAAAACAAGCGCTCGATAACCAGTCAGGCATTTACATAGGTAAAGAAATCACTTAGCGCTCGGCCCGAATTCGGCTGAGTTGCGTGGGTGTAATGCCCAGGTGCGAGGCAATGTGGTATTGAGGTATGGCCTGTTCGATTGAGGGGTAATCACGCTGAAACTTTTCGTAACGGGCTTTGGCATCCAGCATCACCAAATCGATTTCGCGTTGCTCTTTAACCAGAAACAGATGTTCGGCCTGTTTACGAGCCAGCCGCTCAAGGGTTGGATGTTCATCGTATAAGGCTTCAACCTGGCGAAAATCGGCCATGAGTACCGAGCAAGGTGTTAGAGCCTGAACCGATAAAGGACTTGGGCGATTTAGCAACAGGGCGTAATAAATACCCATCAGATCATTTTCGATAAAGAAAGTTTTGTTGTATTCAACTCCATCGGGCGAGGTAGCAAAACACCGAAAAATTCCGTTCACGACGAAGGCAACCGTGTTCGTCCGGTCGCCAGCCCGTACAAAGAACTCATGTTTGGCGATGGTCTGCGGAACGAATAACTGACCCAAAGCCAACTGAGCTTCCGGTGTGAGTTTAACCAATGTGTCGAGTTGCAGGAACAACGTTTCCATAGCTCGCAAAGTACGCGATTCTGTCAACCAATTTGTCGTAAATTGAGTTACGAATTTAAAGAGCGAAAGAGCGAATGACCGGGCCGCCGGAGCGGTGAAAGCGCGTTCTACCAGCCATTCGCTCTTTCACTCTTTCAATCTTTAAAAGATGCAGGACATTGAGCCTTTTTACGGCTGGGAAAAGTACTATAATGCTTCGGAAGACGAACGGTCGCCGTTTTACGAACGCGAGTACAATATGCAGCAATACGAGAATACGATTTACGGTTACTACATACACCCGTTATGGGATGAAATTGGCTCCGAAACGCTGTATTGCAAGATTCTGTTCGCTAATTACGATCGCCAGTTTGTGGTCATCGAGCTTTTTGGGGAATGGAATGATACGCTCCACAACGATATTATGTATTTGAAACGACAGGTTGTCGATCCGCTTGTCGGTGAGGGAGTAAAGTACTTCATTCTGGTCACGGAAAATATCCTCAATTTCCACGGCTCCGACGATAGCTATTACGAGGAGTGGTTCGAAGATGTGGAGGATGGCTGGATTGCCGCTATCCATTCGCCGGAGTTTATCGAACGTGAATGGAAGAAGTATCACCTCGATTACTACGTCAACTTCGGTGGCACCCTCGACATTGCCAACTGGCGCACCCTTAAACCTGCTGGTTTGTTTGAGCTGGTCAACAATTTAATTGTAAGGAGGTTGGGATAAGAGGGAGGAAAGGGAAGAGCGGGAAGAATGGAAAGATTTTCCCCTGCCTCCCGCTCTTCCCTTTCCCCCTTTCTTGTTTTTCCTCTTGTTTCTCGTCAACTTTCGACTATTACCAACATCCCACAAAATCGTATGGAGAATAACGACAAAGCCAAGGCAACCGAACAGGCACAGGCGGCCAAAGCTACAGCCGCCGAAAAACTGGAATCGTTCAAAGCCGAAGCCAATCAACACCTGAATTCCGCTGCATCCCAGCTCGACGAACTGAAAGATAAACTGGTAGCCCAGGCCCAGGAATTCGGTAAGGACATTGATATTGAAGGACTAAAAGCCAAAGCGACCGAGCACTTCGAAGCCGCCAAAGCATCGACAGCCGAAAACCTGGCTAATTTACAGACCCAGGCCGAAACCGTTTTTGCCACAGCTTCGGCTAAAGCGGATGAACTGTCGGATGCCGCCGAAGATAAGTTTGAGGAATTAAAAGCAGATGCTGCCGTACAACTCGAAGCCGCTCAGGTTAAATTAGATGAGCTAAAAGCCGAAGCTGCCCTCCAGATCGAAGCCGCCAAAGAAAAAGCCAAAGGCGTTTGGAATCAGTTGTTTGGAGAGTAAAAGTTGTTTCAAGTTTCAGGTTGGCTGACGCAATAGATTGCTGACGCGTCAGCCAACCTGAAACATTAGACTTGAAACAGAAATTAATTCGCCGAGTAGGTAAAAACTAACGTAGTTGTATACGTACCACCTGGCTTAAGGAAAGCACTGCCTCCAGTAGCCCGGTAACGAATAGTGGCTAATAAGTCGAGCAGTGACGTAGCAATACCTGACGTAAGCGTCTGGTTCGCGGTATTCAAAAATAATTCAGGTCGTTGCGTCAGACTGACCATTTGCACGCCAATAGCCGAGGCCGGGATCGAGTAATTCTGGTAGCGCAGATCATCCGTAACTCGAATCTGTAATGTCCAGCTTAGCCCTAACGAAACCGACAAACGAAGCGTATTATGATTGGCCGATACGCCATTGGTATAATTATCCACTGAACTGAATGTCAGTCCAGGATTGCCTAAAACAGTAATGCCCAGCACGCTTGGCGATGTGTCAAAGTGTTCCTCGGGCAACAGTGGCTGAGCCAGCAGGGACCATCTATTGCACAAAATGCAGACTAGCAGAACGGTTCTTTTTACCGCATTCATTTCAGTATAGCTTCTAATTCAGCTACTTTCAAGGCCTGATTCGGGCCGCTATCCAGTATAGCAACAATCAGGTATTTCCCCTCTGTCAGTTTGGGTGGAATAGCCGTTACTACGTTGAACGCATCCTTAGGCATAGTATTGACCGGGATCGGATCGGCTTTTATTTCTTCCATTGTTTCGGTATTCAGGTATTCCATCCGTAGTTGACTTTCCAGCAGGGTTCCGCCTTTATTTTCGACCTGGACCTTTACCAGAAACTGGTTCTCAGCCTTGATCACATTCATCCCCGTAATGGCAATATCGGGGGGCGATGTTTCGCCTGGCAGGAGGTATACGTGTACACCGATTTCAACTTTGATGATGAATTGTGACGCTTTAGCCTGAGCCACTTCCCGCTCATTCGCCTGTGTCAGCAACAACATACCATTTCGAATTTTACCCGAGGTAAGTTGCGGATTAGCCTGCATCGTAACCAGTACATCCCGCTCCTCGCCAGGAGCCAGCTCAATGGTACTGGGCGTAACCGTGAAAAACGAGCAACAGGATGTCGGTAGACTACCCGGCCTGTAATACACCTTCGATCCGGTCGAATCCCGAAGCCAGTCGGCGCAGGTAGCCTGTAAGACCAGTCGCACGTTCATTGTATTGTTCAGATGAATACGTGCCGTCTGGTCTCCCGATTCTTTCGCACTGAAATAAATTTTGGCAGGAGATACCTGAAAACCTGTCTGTGCCTGACAGACTATAGCCGTCAGACACAGACAAATACACAGACTACTGGCTCGGCCAAATCGAAAACAGATTTGCCTAACCATAGATTAATGGGCTGAAATAGAATAGGTCAGCGTAGCTGTGTAGATACCGGTATTAATGAAATCGTTGCTGTTGGCTGGTGTCGAGTACTTTACACCAACAATTTTAGCCATCGCTCCGGGTGCATTCGAGGCCAGGGTTTGGTCGGTGGTCGACAGATTCAGTGTCGATGTTGTACCCACTCCTGTCGTTCCATCAACCTGAACTGAAATGTTGCTGATGGGAATTGTCTGGCTGGCGTTGAGTGTATTCTTCAGATCATCCGCAGCTTTCACCTTAATATCGTAGGGCCGGTTGCTACTAACGGTTAGATGCAGCGGAATGGAAATATTTCGCCCAACCTGATAATCGGTAATCGAGGAATACGTCAACGGAACGGCAGGTTCGGTCACGGCCAAAGCCATCACATCCACAAGCGTAACGGTTACGATTGCATTCCCACTGGTTAACTGCGCTTTTGCTGATAAGGCCCCAAAGCTTGAACCGAGCAGAGCCACGGCGGCCATGCTCAGCAACGATTTTACTGAAGTACTAATCTTTTTCATGACGGTAAGTGAATTTATTATTTGAGTAATTATATCATATCCGCTAGCAAGATAAGACGGCCGTAAGTTTCAATTATTTTCAAATATTAAACAAAATATGAATTCAAATTTACTAATCGGTATAAAAATATACCTCATAGTAAATTTTAATGTATTCTTTTTAACAGATAAAAGATAGTCATAATTTTAAATTTGCCTACCAAAATAATATGTTAGTTTATTAATATTAATAAATGAAAACAAATTACAACTTATCATAAGTTACATACAATTTGTGCGTGAACTCATGGCATATATCAAAAGAACAATAGCCATATTGAGTACTATTACTCTATTCACACAATCCATAACCGCTCAGTCGATTCGGCTCACGCTTTGGCGGGATTCTATTGAAACGGCAAGTGGGCGAACATTTACCAACCGGTTCACCATTGCCAATGATACCCAGCAAGAGCAGGTCATTACCATTTCAATACAGCATAAAGAAGCGATTCAACTGCTGGCGGCTGTACCACATCAGATCGTATTAGCACCCAGAGAGATTAGGATGATTCCACTAAAAGGCTTGATTAATAACCAGGCCGACTCTCTGCTTCAAATGATTCGCATTCGACTAACCGACCCCAAAGGCAATCTGCTTAAAGCCACGGCCTTCAGACTATTTATATCGCCTAAGAGTCAGGTGCCCGTAACACTCTTTGCACAGGATGAGAAATTACTGCTATTCGGCCGGGACGAATCTGCCCGATTATCCGTACGGATCGTCCATAATCGGGCCATATGGGAAAAGGTCTGGTTGAGTGTTACGTCGTTACCAGAAGGTGTTGATCGAAGTGCTTTTCCGCTTACAGTCAGCTTAGCTCCTCAACAGGATACCTTGCTAACCATCCCGGTCAATCCCACACGGTATTGGCCAACCACCACTACCGAATTGGTCATAACGGTCCGTGATACGATGGGTTCCGTACTAGGGAATGTTATGTATAAGTTGACAGTTGTCAGCGCTACTAAGCGATTCATCGACGAGCACCGGCCAACCAGTTCGGGCTATGGCGTGAGTACAGCCTTAACGAAGCTAAGCAGCGATCATTGGGCTCGGGAAGGGCGTATATGGGGTAGCGACTCGGTCGGTAAAGCGCGGGTAGACTTTCAGATGCATTATCTGGAGTATGTGTCGGATCAATATCGGCAGTTGCAAAACTCCTTTCTCTCGATTCGAACCGAAAAAGCAAGTGTGCACCTTGGGAGCCTGTACGACTATCATGAGCTAGCGTTATTAGGCCGCGGTATCCGGCTGAACATAGACCGGCCTGCTCACCGCTGGACAGTCTGGGGAGTCAACACCAATCCAAACTGGCTCGATCAGCATGCCAACGCCTGGTCGGGTAACATCCTCTCGGCACGTTATGACCACACCTTACCTAATTCGCCCAGCAGCATGTGGTCGTTGAGCAGTAGTTACTTCAACCAGTCGACTACGATGCGCGCAGGTTACCTCAATTTTGCCTCCTTCCGACATTATAAGTCGGGGCACCATTCGCTGGATGTATTGGCCGGAAACAGCATTGAATATTCGCAAAATAGTATCAACAGAGCTCAAACGATGGGTTGGGCAGGGCTGTTGCATTATACATATTGGGGACGACCGTTTAATTGGGAGCTACGCGCTTACCTAAGCAGTCCAGTCTATTCCGGTTTGCAGAAAGGGGCCACACTGATCAACGCCCAGGTTGTATGGCAACCCTCACCGGCTACTACGATTCTCTCCCGACTTAATCATGTGGCATATAATCAACTACGGTTCATCTCGCCTACCGATCAGGTACGGAGTGTATTTAGCAATACAATCGCAGAAATTAGTCTGAGCCGACAGATCAAAAAGATGACATTGGGTACTCGTCCTTATTGGCATGCTCAGACGGACCTTTCGAATCCCTTTAGCCACAAAGCCGATGCCTTTCGGTTGGCGTCGTCGATCTCGTACCGAAATCAGTCACGCCAACGCCTTGAGTTGAGCTATGATATGGGGTTGTTTCATAACCGAAATGCGCTATCGCCCCTAGGATCTATATTCAGCCAGCGTATCATGTCGTCTGTTGTGCTGGGCTCGTTCAGCCTGTGGGGGTACTGGCAAAAAGGGCCCTATTTTCTGGGTGATCTTCGGAGCGACCAGCCCGCCAACATGATGACAGCCTCCTTAACGCCCATGATCGATTTCGCTGTACTGAGTCGCCGACTAACGGGGTCGGCAGGTATCAATTATCTGTACGATGCGTTGATTACCGGATCCCGCTTCATAGCTGTTGGGCGGATTCAGTACGATATTACGCCAACCCTTACGATGCGGTTTGATGGAAACGCCATGCCGTATAGTCAGTACAGCGATCAGACGTACAGCCAGTATCGACTTGAACTGACCAAACGATTCAACAACTTTAACGTTCAGAAGCGCAGTCGGCTACAGCTAAGTTTTTTTGAAGATACGAATGGCAACGCCAATAAAGATGCTGGTGAGCCATGGATGGATAGTTTGCTGGTCACCATCAATCAAAGCACATTGATGACCAATGGAAAAGGTACTATTCAATACCAGAATCTTCCACCTGGCACTTATAAGGTTATGGCAATTAGCACAGGGCGGATTGGCGACCCTGTGTTATACAATGAGCAGCTAACCGTGGCCGGATCAGTAACAAAAGTTATACCGATTAGTCGAACGTTCCGGGTAAAAGGCGTACTGCACTGTCAGACCCATACGTACGACAATAAACCTTGTCAGTTTAACCGATTCGCGTTGGCTATTGAACGCGACAATAAACTCATTACCTCATTTATGCCCATGCCCGATGGTTCTTTTGCAGTCCATATTCCACCCGGTTCTTACACAATGACCTTAACCGATCAGGGCCGACAACCACAGGCAGTGGTAAAAAAAATAACCTTTACCCTAACCGAAGACGGTCAATACCCTACATTCGACTGGACTGTCGATGCCTCAACCCGACCCATCGAAATCAAGCGATTTACTACCAGTAAATAGTTCTTCCAAACTATATTATACCAGAATAGCCGGTTTCCCGGCTATTCTGGTAACTTCTATATTAATGATGAGGTTTTGGCGGATGGCCTGGGCCTCCGGTCCCACTATGCGGTGGGGTATCTGTACCGCTGTGGGGTGGGGTTGCGGTACCACTATGTGGCGAGCCATCTGTGCCACTGTGAGGAGGAGTTGCGGTGCCATCGAATGGTGGTGTAGCTGTGCCGCTATGCGGTGGGTGTGCGTGAGGCCCGGCTGTACCCGAATGAGGTCCTGTAGCCGATCCACTGGTAGTAGCACTTGTACGGGCTGCACTTGTTGAATCAGGCGATAGGTCCGAGCTCTTCGTGCAGGCATACCCGGCCAGTAAAGCACTTACTACGCAACCAGTTACAATCAATTTCTTCATCGTAGTATTGTTTAGGGAATAAATCAGTAATTCATTTTAGGTCTCTTAAAAAAGCAGTACGCAGACCTATCCGAAAGTGTGGCAGCTTTAATGAAAAATTAATCTAAAAATCTACAATATACAACTTATTGATAATCAATGTTATATTAGAGTATTAGTTAAGTACTAATGCCTATACGCACGCTAAGTGCTTACAACTATTTATCAGTCCATCGAGTCTTGCTATAAATTCGAAGCGTTATGAATCGTTTGATCATCCTTTTGTTGCTTCTCACCCTAACACATTGTCGGCTGTCTGAAGAAGTAATTCCCGACGCTTCTATTACCCCTGTATCGGGCCAAGGGTTACCCGGCACCTGGCAATGGTTCGAACGGGGATACTCATTAGGAGCGGGTTATTCTATTGAGCCAATTCCGGCCAACCCGCAGCAGACACTAACCTTTACGGCTGATGGCTACTTACAGGTTCAGGGCAACGGTCTGATCAATTATCAGTCGTTCACCCAGTTTAAGCTCGATACCACCAGTAGTGGCGTTGTCATTCGCTTTCTGCCCAGCACGGCCAATTACTCCGAACGCATTACGCTAAACGGCGATACACTCCGTTTGTATCAGTCCTGCTACGAAGGTTGTCATCTAGGCTTCTTACGGATTCGCTAGTCTATCAGCGAAAAGGCAATACCGTATCTATTAACGAATTGGAGGGCAGCTGGAAAGGCCAGGAACCTTGATTTATGAGGCAAATGCTTACCTTTGCGCTTCGTTGTTTCTTCTATCGTGGATTCTATTCGTGTGTTTGCCCCTGCTACGGTTGCCAATGTAGCCTGCGGGTTCGATATTTTTGGATTTGCCGTCGATAATCCCGGCGATCAAATTACCCTCACTGTCAGCGATGAGCCTGGCGTCAGAATTACCGACATTTTGGGTGATGAAGGCCGTTTACCGCGTGAAACGAACCGAAATACGGCTGGTATTGCTATTCAGACCTATCTGAAACATATTAATCGAACGGATCTGGGTCTCGATATTTTGCTGCATAAACAGATGCCACTCGGTAGTGGTCTGGGATCTAGTGCGGCCAGTGCCGTAGCGGGTGTTTTTGCAGTAAACGAGCTATTAGGGCGTCCATTACCCGTCCTGAAATTGCTACCGTTTGCCATGGAAGGCGAACGAATTGCCTGTGGATCGGCCCATGCCGACAATGTAGGACCCTCATTGCTGGGCGGTTTCGTCGTGGTTCGGAGCTATCAACCACTGGATGTCATCCGAATCGATACACCAGCCAGCTTATACTGCACGCTCGTTCACCCCGACATTGAAGTCAATACGAAAGATGCCCGCTTCATTCTCAAAAATGAAGTGTCGCTGAAAAATACCATTACCCAAATGGGTAATGTGGCCGGTCTTATTGCTGGTCTGATGACGCCCGACTATGACCTGATTAGCCGTTCGCTGGTCGATGTGATTATTGAGCCGGTTCGCTCCATCCTCATTCCCGAATTTAACGAAGCCAAGCAGGCGGCTTTAGACAATGGGGCGTTAGGCTGCAGTATTTCAGGCTCTGGCCCTTCGATGTTTGCCCTGAGCCGCGATGCCCAAACCGCCGAGCAAATCGGTGCGGCCATGCAACAGGCCTTTCTATCAGTAGGTATCACCAGCGAAGCCTACGTATCGGAAATAAATAAGCAAGGGCCGAAAGTTATCAATGATTGAATTTTGAATGATTGAATAGCTTATGCATACCTTATTCAATCATTCAAAATTCAATCATTCAATCATTACAATTCCTCCCACGCCAACTGCCAGCCGTCGAGTCGGGTGGGGCGTGATACACCGGGCTGTTTGGGGTGTTCGGTTGCTACCAGTTTGAGAGGAGATGTTTCCTGGGTCTGGGCGGTGGTCAGCCGGTCGGTGCGGAGAAAAACCCGGCCCGAACCGGGATCAATAATTTCGATATGCGCCTGAATCAGATCGCCAACAGCGAAGGTACGGCCATTGATCGTAACAGGTTGTACTACCTGGAAAACGCAAAGTTGACCTTCTGTCAGGGGACCTTCACTCAGGCTTCGAGTTGTCAGCCGGACCGCAGATTCAGATGTGGGTACCGCTTTTTCGACAGGTATTGCAGATTCAGTTAGTTTTGTCGATGGTTCGGCTATACGTTCCAGCTCCGATTCTTCGTCAGTCAGCAATACGACGTTTGTGGTAGAATCTGTTACAAAGACAGCACCTTCCTCTTCGCCATTCGTCGCCAGGCGGTTGGCAGCCAGCTTTTCAAACGTTTTTTCATCAATATCGAATGCCGACAGAATATGCGCCCGTTCGGCTGATGCTACCTGTTCGCCACCATCGCTAAGAGCCGCCAGATGCCGACTACTTAATTGATCACGATAGTTCTGTGGCCGTGTGAGCAGTTCTTTGATCGCCACCGTCTGGTATAGGTACGCTTTCGTTTCGGCAGCGCGGTAAGGCAACGCCATTGGATGTACGTCGGGATGCTGACGAGTAAGTTGCTGAATGTAGTTTGGACCCGCATTATAGGCCGTAGCAACCAGCATCCAGGAGCCTAACTGCTCATACAATTCGTTGATGTATCGACAGGCCGCATGGGTAGCTTTCACCAGATTGAACCGTTCATCGTGACGACGCGATACACTTAACCCAAGCGACTGGGCCGTCTGGGGCATCAACTGCCAGAAACCGGCCGCTCCCTTTCGGGATACAGCATGATTCGTAACGGCACTTTCGAGTAAAGGAAGAAATTTAAAATCAGAAGGGATACGGTACTGCTTCAGAATAGGCTCGATAAGCGGAAAAACGACCGATGCCCGACGTTTTAGCACGGTAAGATCAGCCGCATACGAAGCTTGTTGATTCAACGTCCGAATCCAGCGCTGTACAATGGCAGGATGATTGGTAGGAACAGCTTCACCACAGAAGTGAACGGGGCTTTCGTCGTTGGTAACCCCTTTCAGGTGAGTAGCCAGTGCTTTTACAGGCGCAGCAACATTTAGTGCCAGTAGGGAGTTGGTTTGAGCAATTGCCGATGAAACGGTAAGCGTGACGCAGACAAGTCCAGCCGCCACTATCAGAGATAGTTTCGTCATTAACACTATGGGTTACGATGGATACCTACTCAGCCGCTCAACCCGAACGGCACTCGATACTTACGCGGCTGTATACTTCCGGGCAAACCCACTAGTTCAGCAGCCGCATGAAAAATTCTTGGCTGACTAGTGCTAACGTATTTTCAGGAAACGATCGTTATAAAGAACAAATCGTTGAGTTAGTTGAGTCTTTAGTAGGAGACTGGGAACCCCAGTTGCTGTCTAAATAGAAGGCGATGAAAATCGCCGGGCTACCTGGCCAATGGGTGGCGTTGGCCGTTGTGTTTGTAAAAGTACAAATGTTGGCTAAGAAAAACAACATTTTATACCCAATTTGTAAAACTCAGTCATGATTAATCGCTTTGTTGTGCTGTTTACGCTTTGTTTTCCCTTGTTTCCCACCCTTTGTCAAACGACCGATCGATACTCCATTATCCCCCAGCCTGCTCAGTTGGAGGCCCGTGCCGGTGAATTTACACTCGACCATTCTACCACGATTCTAGTCCCTGCCGCCGATGCCGAACTGAAGTATATAGCCGATGCATTTGCTCACCAGATCAATCGAAGTACGGGAATAGCTGTTTCAGTGAAACCCATCACACAGGTAACAATGCCAGGGTCGGTTAGCGGTACAAACCTCATCCAGTTTCTGCCCCTCCGCGACTCAACAATGGGAGCCGAAGGGTATCACCTCGACATTACACCCAAGCTGATCACGATTCAGGCCATCACCCCGAAAGGATTCTATTATGCTGTACAGACACTGTATCAGCTACTTCCGCCGATTGTGTTAAGCACAGAGCCTGGGACCAAGGGCATCGGGAGTTTAATGGAACGTAACCATTCCTCTACTCCTAACCCGCTGCTCCTTGCTCTTCCTATCCCCGCCTGTCGAATTCAGGACAAACCGCGCTATCCGTATCGAGGTATGCACCTGGATGTAGGGCGACACTTTTTTTCGGTGGATTTCCTCAAAAAATACCTCGATTTGATGGCGTTGCATAAGTTCAACACCTTCCACTGGCACCTGACCGACGATCAGGGCTGGCGTATCGAAATCAAAAAGTATCCAAAACTGACCCAGGTTGGCGCCCACCGAAGCGAAACCATTATCGGGCATTACGACGACTACGACCCACAGGTGTTTGATGGTAAACTCTACAGTGGGTATTATACGCAGGACGACATCAGGAATGTAGTACAGTATGCTGCGTCGCGATATATTACGATCGTTCCTGAAATCGAACTGCCGGGTCACGCACTGGCGGCTCTAGCTTCCTACCCCGAACTGGGGTGTTCACCGCAGAAAGGCTATCAGGTAGCCACCAAATGGGGGGTTTTCGAGGATGTGTTTTGCCCGACCGAAAAAACATTCACGTTTCTGGAAGATGTACTCACGGAGGTCATGGCTCTGTTTCCGGGGCCGTACATTCATATTGGGGGCGACGAATGCCCAAAGACCGTCTGGCGTCAGAGTGCATTCTGCCAGCAACTGATACGGCGGGAAAAGTTGAAAAATGTAAACGAACTACAACGCTATTTTATCAAACGAATCGACCGGTTCGTTACATCAAAAGGTCGCCGAATCATTGGCTGGGATGAAATATTGGAAGGAGCCAGTCCCAAACTCCAACTGTCACCTCAGGCTACAGTTATGTCCTGGAGAGGGATTCGTCAGGGTATCCAGGCAGCCCGGCAGCATCATGATGTGATCATGACGCCGGGTCAGTTTTGTTACTTCGACCATTTGCAGGGCGATCCTCAACAGGAGCCCACAGGCTTTGGCGGCTTGTTGCCTTTAGCGAAGGTATATAGCTACGATCCTACACCTGCCGGATTATCGCCCGAGGAAGCGTCGCATATTCTGGGTTCGCAGGGGAATCTGTGGACCGAGTACATTTCGACCCAACAGCAGGTAGAATACATGCTTTGGCCCCGTGCGGCTGCCTTGGCCGAAGTAGTCTGGACACCACTGGCTCAGAAGAATTATCCCGATTTCCTGCGCCGGTTATCCGCTCATTTTATCCGCCTGGATAACCTGAATGTCGCCTACTCCCGTACAATCTTCGATGTGCTTCCAACGGCCAAACCCATTGCCGACGGCCATCTGGAAGTAAGTTTAGTACCTGCGGATCAGGCCATGAGTAATTTGCTTCGGGAAATTCATTACACCGATACAGGTGCAATCCCGTCTGGTGAATCACCCCGATACGACAAACCATTCATCTTATCGCATACGGCCACCATTCGGACAGCTACGCTCGACATGGGCAAACCGATTAGTCAACCGGCCAAGGTGGAGAAAGATTTTATTGTCTCGAAAGCGACAGGCAAGCCGTACACGTTACTCAATGCCCCTACCCCTGGGCGACCCGATAAGAATTATAGTCTTACTGATGGCAACACCGGTAGCATGGGCGGCTATGAAGTGGCGGGTGTAGTAGCCTTTCGGAATGATCTCAACCTAGTGATCGACCTCGGGAAATCAGAAGCGTTGGAAAGCGTGCGGGTCGGTTTTCTGAAATACACAGCCCGAAACCTATGCCTCCCCAAACAGGTCGATATATCGGTATCGGAAGATGGGAAAACATTCACTCCGGTATTGACAGCGAAAACCAACGCAGCCGAAGGCGGAGAACGCGGCTTTGTCCGGCTCCCGTTCGATTTTGCTCCCACCCAGGCCCGTTACGTTCGTATTGTGGCTCACAACATCAATTACGTACCTGCCGGATTGCGAAATCCTGGCAAACCCGCACAACTGGCTGTAGATGAAATTGAAGTCAGGTGAAAAGTTATAAAGTTGTAGGATTATCCAGTTTTCGTGAAAGCGATAAACATGAATATTTTTGTCATGCTGACGAAGGAAGCATCTTAACGTATGTTTCTGTATGAGTAAGGATTTATTAAGATGCTTCCTTCGTCAGCATGACAAAAATGGCGGAAGAATATACATTCAAACAGACAACCCTACAACTTTATAACCAATATTAATCAGCCGTCGAAAATTGAAGGCTCCAGCGATTTCCTTTGGGCTGAATGATCAATTGCGAATAGCCGCCTTCGCCGTTGACGGTCAGTTTTTGTTTAGCAGCCTCATAAGTACCCGTTGTTTTTTCTTTATCGAACCAGGCCGTCCGAAAGAGGATTAGTACTTCCTGCATTGTAAATTTTTCTTTCGGCACTTCCAGAAGTTGGGTGGCTCCACCTTCATAGTATTGCTCTTCGAACCGAGCCCCATCGGCGTACATATACTGATACCGTTCAATAGTGCCGTTGGTAGCAGGCAGGATGGTCTTTTTGCCTTTGACGGGCGAGATAGTACGGTAGAATGCATCGATCA
Source organism: Spirosoma gilvum (assembly GCF_054776815.1). Classification (NCBI taxonomy): domain Bacteria; kingdom Pseudomonadati; phylum Bacteroidota; class Cytophagia; order Cytophagales; family Cytophagaceae; genus Spirosoma; species Spirosoma gilvum. The sequence continues at coordinate 82,953 of NZ_BAAHBH010000007.1, forward strand.
ACGACACACTTCCATCCATTTTCTCACGTTGCAACGGCTTATACCGCGACAGATACCCGTCAAACAAATACCCTTCCTGTCCGTCTCGTGTTTTAACGGCCACCCACCCTCCTTTTACAGCAAATGCACCGATGGTTTCGGCTGTATATTGATTGCCTGGCTCCGGTAATGCCAATACAGTCAGTGGCGATCCATTGGCCGGAACCGAAGTCACTTTGACACCATCTTTCGAAGCAGTCTTGCGAAGCGTCAGGCTGTTGGCGGTATGTACATATACGATGTCGGACACCTGAAGTGGTTTATCCGTCAATGCCTGTACAGTTGAACAATCGTTGGAGGAAAATGAAAGACAGAAACTTAGTAAAGCCGTGGTGAGCGGTATAATTTTTAGCATATAAAGAGTAGTTAATGCCTATTGGCTTAGGTGGTTTTTGAAACAGTTACGACAGAACGTGGTTGGTTTTACAAAGAACCAGCCGGGAGCAATTGCGCAATAAAACTATTTATTTATCGTCGAAATCAATGGCAACCGGCTGTGTGACAAAGCTGTTTCACACACAATCTATTACTCTGACAATGGGAAAATCGGCAATTCTTCTGCTACTTCTAAGCGTTTGTATTAGCTCACTCGTGCAGGCACAAATGAAAGTCGCTAATTACTCATACGGTGAACCAGGAACTGATGCCTATGAAGAGTTTAGCTTCTGGATAAACAATGGCAAGCGAACAAAAATCGATTACACCTATGGTAAAGACCGTAAAGAAACGTCCTTACAGTTTGTAACAAAGTCCCAGCTTGATAGAAAATCTGGTTTTACGGTTCAATTTCCCAATCAATATACCCTGCATATCATCCCAATGGGCAATAAGTTGCAGGTAGTGGACGGACAGAAGAAATACCGGAAAACATTCAATTGGTATTACGAAGGCCCGGTCAATGGTATTGGCACATTCTGCACCGTCTGCGCCGAAGACGAAAAAGAAGCCATGCGCCTGCTCCAAACCTATTACCTGAAATGAAGGGGTTACCCACTCAATTGCTAATTCGCTCAATTATCAATGACCTACTACGCTACGCAGGTTTTTGCCATTCGGGATCAAATTTTTCCTGCCGCGTACCAGGTCAGGCAGATTGTCCGGGCAAAACAATTCATAGACAACAACCTGACCGAAACAATAAATCTGGAGACGGTAGCCCAGGCGGCATCGCTGTCGAAGTTTCATTTTCTGCGGCTTTTCAAGCGCTGTTATGGCCGCACACCGCATCAGTACCGCACCGAACAGCGATTAATCCGGGCTAAACAACTCCTGCAAACCGGACTCTCGACAACAGAGGTTTGCCATGTCCTTAATTTCGACAGTACTACGTCGTTTATCGGACTGTTCAAAAAATACACCGGCCACACACCTTTGGCTTACCAGCGAAAAAAGCAATTTTCGAGAGTATGAACTGAGCTTCCCGATTGATCTTTGCCCTGTTTAACAACTACCCATTTTATGCGAATCAAGCTATTGAGTGTGCTGGTCGATGATCAGGAAAAAGCGCTCCAATTTTACACGAATGTGTTAGGCTTCGTCAAAAAGACCGAAATACCGATGGGTGAGTATCGGTGGTTAACCGTCGTTTCCAAAGAAGAGCAGGATGGTACCGAAATTGTACTGGAACCGATGGGTTTTGCCCCAGCCCAAACATATCAGAAAGCGCTTTTCGATGCCGGTATTCCCTTAACGGCCTTTCAGGTCGATGATATTGAAGTCGAATACCGCCGATTAGTAGAACTGGGGGTTTCGTTCAGCATGAAACCTACGCCTATGGGCACTACTACCCTGGCCGTTTTCGCCGATACCTGCGGTAATAATATCCAGATTTATCAAATTAGTTGATTGACGTAAGACAAACTACAAAGTACGACCTCGTTGGGGTCGAATGTTTATAGAATCAATGCTATCGAAGCTGTTTAAACTTTTAAAGGAAATTCAAAAATGCGTGTTTTTGTCATGCTGACCGGGACGCGTAGTCGCAGGAAGCATCTTCGATAGCTAAAAGAATGCTGCTGCCGAAGATGCTTCCTGCGTCAGCATGACAAAAAAGAGCCGGACATTTTCTAAAAAAGGGAAAGTTTAAACAGGTTCCCTATAAATATTCAACCCCAACGGGGGCGTACAATTTTATGTCAGGGAAGACGGCAGGGAAAATTCGATTAGCTTGCTTGTACCCCTCAAACTTGTGTCGGTTCAGTTTTCATGCATTTAGCATAGCCTGATCTACGTCATTAAGGCTCCGTATTCGTAAGAATAGCCTCTAACGCTGTCTTTCCCTTACGAATGTGTGTAATCTCGGATATTGTTAACGGTTTGGGCGACGCTTCAACAGCGTAGACCAACGTACGAAGCATTTGTCCGAGCGTCACCAATCCCAATGCCCTTGCTTTGAACCGAATTGATGGAATCAGCTCAGCCAAACCATACAACGGATACAATAGAGCAGGCCACCAGTGACCAGGTCCCAGTACATACCATGGGCGAATGAATGTGCCGTTCAGGCCGCTTTGTTGGGCCATGTTTTCGCCAGCCTGACGCACCTGTTGATAGGCCTGCATGATGCGGACAGGCTCCTGTGCCACACTGACATACACAAAATGCGCGACGCCCGCAGCCTGAGCCGCTTTTACAGATTCCTGAACCGAAGTCAGATCAATACGTTGAAAATCCTGCGCTTTGGCTGGTGATGGATGCGCTACCCCCAGAAGTTGAACAAACACGCTTCCAAACGGAATAGCATCCGCAAAACTTGTCGAGTCGAACGGATTACCGGTAATGACTTCAGCACCTGTTGGCACTTTCGATTCTGACCCTGAACGCACCAGCGCAATAACCCGATGGCCTCTTTCCAGAAGCTGACGAATCAATCGACGGCCCATGTAGCCCGTACCACCCGTAATAAAGACTGTTTTCATCACACACGATAGCTTGCTTAACAGGCATATATACAACAATGCGTACGCTTCGGATTTATAGTTTACCGCTTTCAGTAAACAGCAAATACCTATTTTGCAGCCTGAAATCCTTCGACTATGAAATTGGCTCCCTTACTCTTGGCCTCCCTGCTTACCATGGTGTTATCCGTCCAGGCTGCGCCCGGCGATACGCACATCGTCATTGAGACAGCTCAAACCGCTCTTGTCATTCGTGTCGACAAAGAGCAGATACCAACCCTTGTGCATCTGGGTGCCAAACTTCGCAATACAGCCGAATATGCATCCATTCCAGCTAACGGGAAGCGCGGAGAAGATTATACGGGCATTTACAATTCGGTGTACACGCCCGCCGGAAGCCGCAATCTGCTGGAACCAGCCATTCAGGTAACCCATGCCGATGGCAACCCTTCTCTCGATCTGAAATACGTCCGACACGAAACACAATCCGTAGCCGATGGCGTTGTGCTGACTAAAGTGTTTCTGAAAGATCCGCAGTATCCATTCGAGGTAACGTTATACTACAAGGCGTATCAGAAAGACGATGTGATTGAGCAATGGTCGACCATTCGGCATACGGAGAAAAAGCCCGTTGTGCTGCAAAAATATGCATCGGCCAATCTCTACATTCCGGCTCAAAACTACTACCTGACTCATTTTCATGGTGATTGGGCCAACGAGCTTAACCCATCAGAAGTACTACTCACCGAAGGTATCAAAGTCCTGGATTCCAAGCTCGGGACACGGGCCGATCTGTTCCAGCCGCCCTTCTTTCTGGTGTCGCTCAACCAACCTGCCGACGAAGATCAGGGTGAAGTGATTGCGGGTACACTGGCCTGGTCGGGCAATTATCAGTTGGCGTTTGAGGTCGATCCACTGCATAACCTTCGCATTCTACCCGGTATCAATCCGTATGCATCAGCTTATAACCTGGCACCGGGAACCGAGTTTACCACGCCCGCTTTTCTGTTCACCTATTCCCGACATGGCAAGGGCGGAGCCAGTCGGAGCCTGCATCGGTGGGCGCGTAAATACCGAATTCCACAGGGCGAAGGCAATCGCCTGACGTTGCTGAACAATTGGGAAGCCACTTATTTCGACTTCAACGAGGAGAAGTTAAGCGCACTGTTTAAAGACGGTAAAAAACTGGGCGTCGATCTGTTTCTGCTCGATGATGGCTGGTTTGGCAACAAATACCCCCGCAACGACGACCATGCGGCCCTGGGCGATTGGCAGGAGAATGTCAAAAAACTACCGCATGGACTAGGTTATCTGGTCAAAGAAGCCGAAAGTGCCGGTATCAAGTTCGGCATATGGCTAGAGCCCGAAATGGTCAGTCCGAAAAGTGAACTTTACGAAAAGCACCCCGACTGGGTGATTAAACTGCCCAATCGTTCCGAATATTATTTCCGAAATCAGTTGGTCCTCGATCTGTCGAATCCGAAAGTCCAGGACTTTGTCTATAATCTGGTCAATGATCTACTTACCAAAAATCCGACGCTCGGTTTCATCAAATGGGATTGTAACGCGGTCATTTACAACGCTTATTCAGCCACTAATCCGAACCAGTCGAACCTCTACGTCGATTACGTGCTAGGGCTGTACAAAGTACTGGATCGGCTTCGGGCCAAGTATCCTACGCTGCCTATGATGCTTTGTTCGGGGGGCGGTGGCCGCGTCGATTATGGAGCCTTGAAATACTTTACGGAATACTGGCCGAGCGACAATACCGACCCGATGGAACGGATTTTCATTCAATGGAACTACTCGTACTTCTTCCCATCCATCGCCAGTTGCAACCATGTCACTGACTGGGGCAAACAACCCATCAAATTCCGGACCGACGTGGCCATGATGGGCAAACTTGGCTACGACATTGTAGTGAGCAAACTGACCGACGATGAGCTACAATTCAGTCAGCAGGCTTTGAAAACCTACGACCGCATTAAAACGACCATCTGGCAGGGCGACCTATTCCGACTGGCATCTCCTTATACAAACGACGTAGCGTCAAGCCTGTATGTCAGTGAGCAGCAGGACCGGGCCGTTTGGTTCACCTATCTGGTTAAGAATCGTTACAAAGCAGGCAGTCAGTCTCCGATTAAGCTAAAAGGATTGCAACCTGATAAGCAATACAAAATACAGGAACTCAATGTGTATCCCGGCACACGTTCAGCGATCAATTCAGCTAACCCCACCTATTCAGGCAACTATCTGATGACGATTGGTTTCAATCCCCAGGTAGATACCCGCCGAACTAGTGTCGTGCTGGAGGTAACGGAAGTGAAGTAGTAGCCTGTATACGCATTAGGCTTTTGCAATTGAAATAGAACACAGATTGTTATGATCTTTATGATTTACACAGATCATAACTAATCATATACATCATAATAATCTGCGTTCTATTCCCTATAAAAGCATAACATATAGCATGCAAACAGACGCCGATGTCATTATCGTTGGAGCAGGTCTAGCCGGATTAGTAGCCGCTGCCGAGCTGGCCGATGCTGGTAAGCGCGTTTTACTAGTCGATCAGGAGCCCGAACAAAGCGTGGGCGGGCAGGCATTCTGGTCGTTTGGTGGGCTGTTTCTGGTCGATTCGCCCGAACAACGACGTCTGAAAATCCGGGATTCGTACGAACTGGCCCTCGATGACTGGATGGGTACGGCCGCTTTCGATCGACCGGAAGATTACTGGCCCCGAAAATGGGCCGAAGCCTATGTGACCTTTGCTGCTGGCGAAAAGCGTTCCTGGCTCAGGCAACAGGGACTTCGTTTTTTCCCGATTGTGGGCTGGGCCGAACGGGGTGGTTATGGAGCTATCGGACATGGTAATTCTGTTCCACGCTTTCATGTAACCTGGGGCACTGGTCCCGGCGTTTTGGCCCCGTTCGAACACCGAGTTCGGGAGTCCGTCAAGCGTGGATTGATTACCCTTAAATTCCGTCATCGGGTCAATGAGTTGCTGATAACGAATGGCGTGGTCGAGGGTATTCAGGGCGAAATTTTAGAACCTAGCACCGTAAAGCGGGGAGAGAAAAGCTCCCGCATTGCGATTGGAGACTTTACCTTTCGTGCGCAGGCTGTTATCGTCACATCGGGGGGTATTGGGGCCAATCATGATCTGGTCCGGCAAAACTGGCCACAGCGGCTGGGCGAACCACCCAAGCGGATGCTCTCGGGCGTACCCGATCATGTAGACGGACGCATGTTAGCCATTTCGGAAGCTGCCGGAGCGAATCTGATCAACCGCGACCGAATGTGGCATTATACGGAAGGTATTCAGAACTGGGCCCCCATCTGGAGTCAGCATGGTATTCGGATTTTACCCGGTCCGTCGTCTCTGTGGTTCGATGCACGAGGTAATCGGTTGCCGGTGCCGCTCTTTCCCGGCTTCGATACGTTGGGAACGCTCAGCCATATCCAGCAAACGGGCTACGACTATACCTGGTTTATCCTGAATCAGGCTATTATTCGGAAGGAATTTGCCTTGTCGGGTTCGGAACAGAATCCCGATTTGACCGGCAAAAGCTGGCGACAGGTATTAGGCCGGGCCGTAGGGAAAATGGCTCCTGCTCCGGTCGAAGCGTTCAAACAGAACGGAGCCGACTTTATTGTCAAAAACAAGCTGGCCGATCTGGTTGCCGCCATGAATAAGTTGACGGGTGAAAACTTGCTCAATCTGGCCACTATCGAACGCGAAATCGTCGCCCGTGACCGGCAATTGCTCAATCCATTCAACAAAGATGCCCAGATCACGGCCATTCGAGGGGCGCGTCATTACCTGGGTGATCGATTGATCCGAACGGCGAAGCCCCACCCTATTCTTGATCCATCGGCAGGGCCGTTGATTGCTGTTCGGCTTCATATTCTTACTCGCAAAACATTGGGGGGCCTGCAAACTGACTTATCTAGTCAGGTACTGGGAGCCAATGGAGAACCTATCTCTGGGCTGTACGCTGCAGGTGAAGTAGCAGGCTTTGGCGGGGGTGGGATGCATGGGTATCGGGCGCTGGAAGGCACCTTTCTGGGCGGCTGCCTCTTTTCAGGACGTACCGCTGGCCGGGCAGCGGCTCAGGCAGTCATCTGAGCAAACATTTTAGGGCTTATTGGTCTTATACACTTAGGGCGTTTACTCGAAGCCGTGCCACGGTTTGTAAGAGTATCATGGAAAACTGTGGCACGGCTTTGAGTAAACGCCCTAAAGCTATAGACTACCAATTGCCAATGTACCATGAAAAACTTTGTTGTTCGAAAAAAGATCAGCCTGAAAGCCACCCCCGAACAAGTCTGGAGCGCCCTGACCAATCCTGAAAAAACAAAAAAGTATTTTTTCAACTGCGAAGTATTTTCGGACTGGGAGGTAGGGAGCACCATCCTGTTTACAGGCCGTATGTTCCTGATTCGAAAAATTGAGTTGAAAGGCCAGATCCTGAAATTTGAGCCAAACAAACTTCTGAAATACACATTAATGAACGATGGCGAGGACGAAGAATCCGGCAACTTCTCGACTGTAACCGACGAACTGACCTACAAAGACGGCAAGACAATTCTATCTATCACCGACGATGTAGGCCCGGCAAAAGGAGCCGAAGAACGCTACGAACGCTCACTGAAAGGCTGGGACAATATTCTGAAGGGCTTGAAAAAAGTAGTGGAAGCAGAAGGTTAATATAAACCGTTCGTGCGCCTTAAGGGTCTGATGCATTGTTCTACGATAATCCTAAATCGTTAGACCATAGACCCACTATGCCTATCCTTCGTCTTATCCTATTATTGGCAATAACACTACCTTTCAAGCTCTCAGCACAAACCATTACGGCTCAACTTCAGCTTAATCCAATTCATATTGCCAAATATATCCCTCTTTCACTTGGCGGGGGGCTGGAAGTTGGGCTTTCGCCTAAATCGTCCTTACAAGTAAATGGGCTATTTCTAATTGATGGGAATCTCGGTGATACATTTACTAAAGGTTCGAAAGCTTACCTGGCCTACCGATATTATCCTAACCCAAAAAATCAGAATAATAGTGGTTTGTATGTAAGCCCATTTGTTGGATACGGGCATCTCCATTCGCAGGAATACGAAGATCCCTTTGGTCCGGGCTCAACGATACAGGAAAAGCTAGCCGGTGTTCTCATTGGCTTGCAACCCTATAAAGGTCATCGGTTTACAATCGATTTATACGCAGGCCCTGAGTACCAATGGCGTGTTGCAGACCGGTATACTCCACTCATAAAGGCATCTCATCCAGATAGACTTTGGCTCCGGGCAGGCTTCTATTTTTGTGTTCGATTGAAGAAGTAAGCAGGGTTACATTTTCATAATCCGCCGGGTAGTTTTCCGATCGCCAACGTTGATTAGCAATAAATAGCTACCGTTGGGATAGTCGGTCATCGGCAGTACAGCCGTTTCCTGCTGCGTTTCTTTTTGTAGCAGCGACTGGCCAGTTAAGTCGACTAGTTCGAAACGAGCAGATTGGCGACCAGTCAACCCTGGAATACGAATGGTTAGCGATGATACCGTTGGATTAGGAAACACGTCAATTGCTTCGGCCAGGGTGGGATCTTCGATACCTAAGGCAGGATTAACCAATACCGATATAGCTACCCGTTCGCTCTCGCAACTCCCAATTTTCTGAGCTACATAATAGGTAACCGCCCCGATCTGATCGGTAGGTGGTTTAGGCGCTGTACTTGTCCCCACACCGCCCGTTGCATTAATACCGTACCAAACCAGCGTGGCCGTACTATCAGTCGTTGTTGCACTCAGCGAAACAGGTGCTTGTCCCTGATAATAGGTAACCACATTGGTTGTCGTGGCGGGTTGCACAGGGGTGGGGTTTATTATTGCTTTTACACGTGTGTAGGTTAGCAGGTTGTCATTCGCACAGCCTTTACTGGCATCAATCGGATATAGGTTCATAGCATATACTGTGTACCCTGGTTTACCGGTATCCGGAACAGGAGGACTGAATGTACGGGTCGGTGTGGGATAATTCAGAGGGTCGCCCAGCCAGTAAGCAACCTGAAAGTTCTCAGGGGGAGGTTTGTGACCGTTGACATTGAGCGGATAAGCCTGCTCTCTTTGACAGTAAACGACCTGACCATATGGATAATTATTGGGTATTGGGGTGATTACCCCAGGGCCACCACCGGCTTTCCAGATAATGCGTAATTTGGTCGCGGCCAGTTCACTTTCACAGCCATCTATGCGTTGAGATATGTAATATGTGCGTTCATAAACAGGATATACATAGGTTGGTGAAGTATAGCTAGTCTTATTAAGTTGAAAGTAGCCATGCAGCGTATCGCGCACATAGTGTCCATCCAGTTGGGGTATTGCAAAGGGAAATTCTGCATAGTCCTGATAATCGTCCCGCTGCTTCGTATAATATAACCGGGGAGTAGCACCAGGCGTTAGTCTGAAAAACAAGTCAGAGTATAGTCCCGCCATAGAAGATTGATTGGTGGACATACAATCCACAGTTAGCGAGTCGACAGATGGTAAAGGAGGTTTTGCCTCGTTACCTTTTACGATCAACTTAGTCGGGCTGGGAGTGCAAACATAGTCGGGATTCTTTGTTGTCACTCGAACAGAGTAGGCTACGTCAGGCGTCAGACTCATAGGTACGGTAGCATTAATTGCATTAATGTACTTCAGAGGACCAGTTGGAATATCAAAAAATTCGTCTCCATTAGCTAGCTGTACCGTAACAGTTGTATTCGCCGTAAAGGTTAGGTAGGGTAAGGTGAAGGGAACATTAATGACTGAACCCGGACAGGAAGAGGAAATACTTAGCGGCTTGGTTTCTAGTACTGTTTGAGCTTGTAGTCTGTAGCACAGGCACACAATAATCCCTGCCCAAATGGGCCAAAGTAGACGAAGGTTCATAGTTGGATGGGTTAGATCGAATGCATGACAAACGTAGTCATACATCCTAACAACAAAAAACGCCAGATAGGGTTTGACTTACCCATCTGGCGTTTCGAAAAGAAATATGTTCGTGTGCTCCTCCGCGATTGTATCGCGGAGGAGCACTAGTGCTGCTTTAAGCAGCCACTTTCAGTCGTTGTATAATACTTTTTACGGGTACATCGGAAATTACCCGAACCGTATGTTCCAGATCGAGCGGAACGTCCATAAAATCACCGGCGCCAAGCTGAATCAATTCACCACCAATCGAGCATTCGCAACGACCTTCCAGAATCAGGAAGCTTTCGTGTTCGTTGTGATGATCTTCGGGGTCGATAGCCACTTTCACCCAAACCAGAAACAGTTCAACGTTATCGTCCTGCCGAAGCACATGCCCGTATAGATTTCGATAATCGGCGGGTGGTTGTATAGCAGCGAGCGAACGCTGCCACTGATCGGCATCCGAAAATGCGTTGATGAGCGGCAGGTTGTTCAGGTCAAATGTCGGTGCTTCGCCCAGTTGACTCAGTGTCATCATCACCCGGCTTTTCAGTGCAGGGTTAGGCCTAACAGGCTCGTCATTGGCGTAGTCGGCTAATACCTCGGCCAGCCGATCCAGTTCGGCGTGGATAGTTGGCGATTCGCTGGCCAATCGTTCTACGGCGGCCGCTTCGTCCGAATTGAGTAGTCCTAATGTGTATAGTTCAAGCTGGGTGGATAGCTCATTATGTTCATCAGGTCTCATCGCTAAATACGTCTTTCAGTTGTTGTAAAGCCATTCGGGTCCGGGTTTTCACCGTTCCGAGTGGCATATTCAGTTTGTCGGCCACTTCCTGCTGGGTATACCCCTCAAAATAAATCAAGTCAATCATCTGCCTCAGCTTTGGGTCGAGTCGGGATACGGTATCACCCAGGCCAATATGACTGATATTGAGCACATCGGATAAAGTATTCCGCTCTGTATATACACCATCAGCTATGGTTTGGATGTCGGTTTGCTCAAAACTTCGTTGAGATCGTAAAAAATTGATCGCCGTATTGCGGGCAATGTTGAGCAACCACGTAAACAATCGCCCTTTACCCGCGTCGTAACTATCGATATTCTTCCAGACTTTTACGAACGTATCCTGAAGTAAATTTTCGGCATCGTCGGTATTTTTAACTACTCTACAAATGATTCCCAGCAACGTGGGCGCATACTTATCATACAACGCAGAGTACGCCTTTTGGCTACGGAGTTTCAGAGCCGCAACCAGTTCGTCTTCAGGAATGGGCGGTGTTTTTTTCATGGTAGCGAGGAAGCGCGTTTAACGGACTGGGGCATAAAACGCACACAAGTTGCAAATAAAATAAGTCTGTCAACGAGTTAGCCTGTAATTATCTTCGGTTTAGCTGGCAGACAGCCATAGAATTTAGGCACCCAGCTTGTTTTTTTGGCGAATTGGGTGGTTCTTGTATCTCTATCTTCTTCTTCATGGCAGAAAACGTCTCTAATTCCGTTTCGTCGGTCGATACCTCCGCCGAGCCCACCGAATTTAACCGCTCACTGAGTCTGCTCGACTCGACGCTCATTGTATCCGGCTCCATGATCGGGTCCGGCGTTTTCATTGTTTCGGCCGATATGGCCCGTAACCTCGGTTCGTCGGGCTGGTTGCTCATGCTGTGGGTACTGACGGGCGTGCTGACGGTAGCCGCTGCTCTCAGCTACGGCGAGTTGGCCGGTATGATGCCCAAGGCAGGAGGACAGTATATTTATATTCAGCGTGCTTTCGGTCCGTTGACAGGTTTTGTGTATGGCTGGACCGTGTTCATGGTTATCCAGACCGGAACCATTGCGGCTGTAGCGGTAGCGTTTACCAAGTACACCGCCGTATTTATTCCGGCTTTAGGGCCTGATAATGTGTTGCTGGCGCTCGGCCCTATAAAAGTGACACTTGGATCGTTGTTCGCCATCTCAAGTCTGGTGTTTCTGACCTGGCTCAATAGCCGGGGGGTACAGAGTGGCAAGTTTATTCAGAACGTGTTTACATCTGCCAAACTGATTGCCCTTCTGGGCCTAATTGTCGTGGGCATTACGATTGGATTGAGCAGTGGTTTACTGTCGACGAACCTGACCAATGCCTGGGAGGCCAGCAGCACATCGGCCACGGGCGACGTAATTCCGCTGGCGGGTATGGCGCTTATTCTGGCGTTTGGTACATCCATGATTGGGTCACTGTTTTCGGCCGACGCCTGGAACAACGTAACGTTCATTGCGGGCGAAATAAAAAATCCGCGTCGGAATATTCCGCTGGCTTTATTCTTCGGAACCCTGATCGTAACGACGATTTACTTCCTGGCCAATGTGTCGTACCTCTCCCTCCTGCCTCTGAAAGGTTCCCCAACCGGCACCGACATCATCAGCCGGGGTATTCAGTTTGCCGATGCAGACCGAGTGGCTACGGCCGCCGTCGAAACTATTTTCGGCAACGTGGCGGTCGCCATTATGGCGGTACTGATTATGATTTCAACCTTTGGCTGCAACAACGGCCTGATTCTGGCCGGGGCACGACTCTATTACGCCATGGCTAAAGACGGATTGTTTCTGAAACAGGCATCGCAGCTGAACCAACATGCTGTACCCGGCCGTGCGCTGTGGGTTCAGTGTATCTGGGCATCGGTTTTGTGCTTATCGGGCAAATACGGCGACCTGCTGGATTACTGTACGTTTGCTTCGCTGGTTTTCTATATGGTGACGATTGCGGGGCTTTTCCGACTCCGCCGTACCGAACCGAATACCGAGCGGCCTTACCGGGCATTTGGCTATCCGATTGTTCCCGCATTATATATCATTGCCGCGCTGGCAATTTGTATCATTCTGCTGTATACCAAAACGTTCAATACGGGCATGGGTCTCCTGATTGCCGGTTTAGGTATTCCCGTCTATTTCCTGACAAAGCGAGGATGAATTTGAGATAATATAGAACACGGATTCTTATGATGATGATTATGATTTGTCAGTATCTGTGTGAATCATAACCATCATAAGAATCCGTGTGCTATTACTTGGCATACAAAACGACTTTATAACTTATTGGTTCTTCTAACCGTTTGTCTGTCAGTTGATGATTTGACAACAAATGGCCGATTTTCAGGAAAACGAAACCCTGCGCATGGAAACATTCAGCGATGGGGTTTTCGCGATTGACATTACCCTTCTTACTTTCCAGTTGAAAGCGCCCAGTCTGCGAGTGGCTACGTCCAATCAGGCACTGGCGCTGGCCTTATTTCATCAATGGCCGGATTATATCGCCTATTTTGTCAGCTTCACAACTATATTCATCATCTGGCTCAATCACCATCGGATGTATAACGTAATCCAACGTAGCGACGTCCGATTCATGTTTTACAATGGGCTGCTGTTGCTACTGGTCAGTATTATCCCCTTCACCACCTCGCTGCTGGCCGATTACATCAATACGCCAGCCCATTCGCTTTCGTCGGCATTGTATATGTTCCTTTTCTCCGGCATTTCCGGGGTCTTATTCATCATGTGGAACTACGCTACCAACGACTATCGACTTCTCAAACGGCCTGTAGGCGACGTACGTATACTTAGCATCCGAACCAGCCATCTGATCAGTATGATCACCTATGCGTTTGCCGCTGTTGTGTCATTCCTGTTGCCGTTTCTGAGTATTCTGGTCGGTTTGGCAATGGTCGTCTACTTATCGCAATTGAAATATCATCGTAACAAGGTCGTTTAATACTATAGTACAACTATGGTAATCAGATATTTTTCCTACATTCTTTTCGCTGGATTTATGGCTGGCGGGCTTAATGCCTGCACAGGGGTTGGACCTGCCACCAATTTATTTCGTTCCACTTCGCCCCATGACCAGTATGGTCAGTCGCTCAAAGAAGCGAAACTAGACCAAACGGCCTTGGGCACCGATTGGCTGGCTGCCGCCGACCAAGCCCTCCACGATTCGCTGAAAATCACCGTCCCATACCGCGAAAGTGGGTACTTTTCGGCCAACAAAGCATTTGCAGTAGGGTATCGACTCGATGCGCAGCGGGGTGATCGTTTTCTGGTGCAGGTAGAAACCCAGGGGCAAAAAACCACGCAGCTATTTATCGATGTATTTGCGCTTGACGATCGTAACCGAATGTCGTTGGCTGCGGCATCCAAAGCTGATACCAATGTGCTTGCCTGGGAACCCCGGAAAAACCAGACGTATTTAATCCGTATCCAGCCAGAATTGCTCCGAAACGCAAGCTACACCATCTCGATTACGCGCGAACCCGCACTGTCCTTTCCTGTAAAAGGTCGTGACAGTCGTCAGATTAGCAGCTATTTCGGTGCTGCCCGTGACGGTGGACGCCGGCGGCACGAGGGTATCGACATTTTTGCTCCAAAAGGCACACCGGCCCTGGCGTCGGTCAATGGAATTGTTACGGGCGTTGGTACCAACACCCTCGGAGGCAATGTTGCATTATTAACCGATACCGAACGAGACATCCGACTTTACTACGCGCATCTGGATCGCTGGCATGTAACGAATGGTCAGCGGGTATCTGTAGGCGATACGATTGGCTTTGTGGGTAATACCGGCAATGCCCGAACAACTGGACCCCATCTGCATTTTGGCATCTATGGGATGATGGGCGGAGCTACTGACCCCTTACCATTCGTTCGACTCGGTCGCGGTCCGGCGAAACAAGTGCTGCTATCTGCTTCACGTTTTGGCGATTCAGTACGAGTATCAGCCGCCAAGTCGACGGTTCGGATGGCCCCGAGCAGCGACTCGCCTATTCTACGTGAACTACCTAAATCATCGGCTTTGACCATCCTGGGTGGAACCGAAACCTGGTTACGCATCCAAACGGCTGATGGCCTGACCGGGTATATTCTCAACAGTACGACGGAAACACCCCAACGCCCACTCCGCCGTTTAACGTTATCATCTTCTGGCAATTTACTAGACGCTGCTGATAGCCGGGCTGGTATAATCAAGCCACTTCCTGCTGGCGCTATAGTCGATGTGCTGGCTCAAACCACTGTTTTCCAACTTGTTCGAATTGATAACGGAACAACAGGTTGGTTACCGCTGGCTATTGGCTCTACACAATCTATTACTAAGGCCGTTCGTTAAAAGGTAGAAAATATTGTTTAGAAACTATCTAAATTAATACTTTCGGCTTATCTTTGTGTGTTCATTTGTGTACCCATGACCAGTAACGTACCGGCAACCTATCAGGAAGTATTTCGAACCGACAAAGGTGTTGTTTATCAATGTGATGCGAGCTATCGTCTGATTCTGGAATTCTGGAATACCCGCACGCAGTTTTCAGCCCGTGATTTTGCTCAGTTTCGCCGTCTGGTCGAAACTGTCGACATTCGGCAAATGGCTCTTAGCACAGCCGCATCAGACGATGTCGAAATTCTGGCCCTTCCCCGTTCCGAACGTTGTTATGTGTTGACCCTTTGCGAGATTGTTCATTTGCGTGAGCTACTCCATGGTGCCAAACTTATGCTGGAACTGAACTCCATGCTGCGTGAATGCGGCTGTACGCTATCGCAGGAAGCATAAATAGATTCCGTCTAAATTTCTTGATAACAAACCGGCTTTATAACATGAGCCGGTTTTTTTTGTTCTTTTGGGAAAATATCTCACCGGCAACAGCCATCTACTATGAAAGACTTAGCAAGACTTCGCACCGCAATCAAAGAGAGCGTTGAGCTGGCCCTGAACCAGCAAATACAAATGGAGATGGTTTCATCATCGAAATACCTGGCGATGGCGGGCTGGTGCGACCGTAACGGACTAGATCATTGTGCAGGTTTCTTTTATAAGCAATCGGAAGAGGAGCGTCACCATGCGATGAAGCTGTTTCATTACCTCTGCGATCAGGGAGCTACGGCCTACTCGCCCGAAGTTCCGGCGGTTGCGCAGGAGTTTGATTCACTGAAATCTGTATTTGAAGGTGCTTTGGAGCAGGAAATTTCGGTAACAGACTCGATCAACCGCATCATTGGCATCTGCCGTCGCGAAGGAGATTACGCCACCGAAGAACTGCTGAAGTGGTATGTGAAAGAGCAAATGGAAGAGGAGTACATTGCCCGTCGTTGTCTCGAACTGATCGATCAGATTCCAGCCGACCAGGTTTACTACCTCGATAAAAAACTCGCCAGCGTGACCTACGATGGCAATGTATTCGAAGAATAACCAACCTATGAGAACGTAAAAAAGGCATCTGTTATGGATGCCTTTTTTTATGAAACTTTTTTTCGACTTACCACTTGGGCGGAGGGGATTGCGAAACATCTTTTGCAGACACATCAGCGGGCGGCTTATTCCACGACGTATCAATCGGTGCAGTCGCTTTAGTTGTATCACAGTCCTGAAGCCGCTCCTGTAGTTCCGTGATTTTATTTTCCTGTTGTGTCAGGTTTCGTTGAAGATCGATTGTTGCATCTTCGAGTCGCTGATGCCGATTATAAGCTACGCCAAGCAGAGCCATAATGCCTAACAGAAGCACGATGACGACTGCTACGAGTGAATAAACAACTCCTCGGCTTACGGTGGACATACCCAAAACGAAAGCCACAAAGTAACGAAAAGCTAGTCCATAAAAAAACCTGCTCTTAGCATCAAGAGCAGGTTTTTATTCAACTTCTAAACTTCCTTACCGGGCCGCGCCATAATCCTGGCCGGCACTTTCAGGGAAGTTTTTCATAATGCTGGATACCGTTTCGCGGAAAGCCTGGTCACGATCACGCTCTTTATTCCGGTTGTTGAGCTGACCAGTCGCCCAGCCCTGCCAAACGATGTCGTTAGTACGGGCATCCAGTACGTTGATCACCACGCGATTTTCTTCATACTGCCGTGAATACACATTGTTGCCCATGCCACCGTACCACCACGAATAAGGCGAGTACATGTTGTTGGATTGAATTTGCTGACGATCTTTCGAATCCATAAAGAACCGAACTACCAGATCCGCTTCACCTTGCGTTACGGGCTTGTAGCCACGCGATTTCAGCGATTGGTCGAGCGCATCAGCAATCCGGCGCTGATTCAGGTTACTACCTACAATCGGGTCCGCATTCCGCTGCCGGTCAGCTTCGATCCGGTAGGTCGAAAACTGACGAACATTCACTTTAGGGTCGTAGTCGTACTTTACAGTAATAGCAGGAGCACAGGACGCCAGCGTACCGACGACGAACAAACTAGTTATTATGCCTTTGAGTTTCATGTATTTTGAGTCGTTAAATGGTCCTTAAACCGCTTAATTAACGTTGGAGAAATAGTCATTCGTATATGACAATTTAATAACAACAAAAGTGCTTCATACGTTTCGATTCCTTGTTAAATATTGGCAATAACATAGGCCTTTAAAAGGCTGATAATCAACGAACCTCATCTACAGTTAAGTATTTTTAACAGCGCTTTAACGCTAACTCTTCCGAAGGTAGGTTTTTGCCTTGATCCCGTGCCTTTGTTCTTACTCACTAAGACGCAATCGAGTTGAAAAGCGTTGCAATGAGCCAGCAAAAGTTACGAAAAAATAAAGCCACCCCCAATGAGAGAGCGGCTTTATTTTTCTAATGGTAGATTGACTATTACCCGTTGGCCAGGGCTTCAGCACCGCCTACAATTTCGAGGATCTCGGTAGTAATAGCGGCCTGACGAGTCCGGTTATAAACCAGACGAAGCTCTTTCAGCAGTTCGCCAGCATTCTCAGTCGCTTTATCCATAGCCGTCATCCGGGCTCCATGCTCAGCCGCATTCGAGTCCAGTACCGCTTTGTATAGTTGAATCTTAATCGTTTTAGGGATCAGTTCCGTCACGATCTGTTCTTCCGATGGCTCAAACAGATAGTTGATCGAATTAGCGCTCCCTGCGGGTGATTCGGCTGCTACGATCGGTAGCATCTGCTCTGTCCGAACGATTTGTAGGGCTGCATTCCGGAATTCGTTGTAAACAACCTCAACAACGTCGTAACGACCATTGGCAAAGCCTTCCATCGCTTCTTCAGCAGCCGCCCGAACGGTGTTAAAGTTGAGCGAACCGAACGCATCGACGTGGTTGGTGTTCACTTTAAAGCCACGACGCTGAAAAGCTTCTCCACCTTTCTTACCGATGGCCATAATTTCCACATTGCCCGAGCGAGCCTGTGTTGAATATTTTTCGTCGATCAGTGTCAACGCTCCCTTTATCGCATTGGTGTTGAACGCTCCGGCCAATCCACGATCAGAGGTAACCAGAATGATCAGTACTCGCTCAATGGCTCGTGTTTGCTTGTAAGGACTTTCCGAAGCCGTTTCCGCCCCTGCCGATACTGTTCCAAGCATCTGGCTCAGTTTCTGGGCGTAGGGCCGCAACTGTGTTATATTATCCTGCGCCCGACGCAGTTTAGCAGCCGACACCATTTTCATGGCTTTGGTGATCTGTTGAGTCGAGTTAATCGAAGCAATCCGGGCGCGTACTTCTTTTAGTGAGGCCATTCCTTTAAGGAGTTAGTAGTTAGGAGCGAGGAGTGAGGAGTTGCTGACGCACATATACTGTTCCCTAGTCTCGTTCCTAACTCCTTAAGCTATTAATAACAAGGAGTTGATAGTTAGGAGCGAGAAGTGAGGAGAAAAGTAGCTGAATGGGTCAGCCCTTCTCACTCCTCGCTCCTAACTACTAACTCCTTAAAAAATTAATAATTCGCTGACAGATCAGCGGCTACTTTCTTCAACGTTGCGGTTCCTTCGTCGGTCAGTTTACCAGCACGCAGTTCATCCAGAACTTTTGGATATTGGGCGCTAAGCACCATACCAAACTCACTTTCGAACGCTTTTACCTTGTTGACAGGAACTTTGTCGAGTAAGCCGTTGGTCGATGCGTAGATGATAGCCACCTGCTGTTCAACCGGAACGGGCGAGTACTGCGCCTGTTTCAGCATTTCCTGGTTCCGGCGGCCCCGTTCGATCGTCAGTTTCGTAGACGCATCAAGGTCCGAACCAAACTTGGCAAACGCTTCCAGCTCGCGGAACTGAGCCTGATCGAGTTTCAGTGTACCAGCCACTTTTTTCATCGACTTGATCTGGGCGTTACCACCTACCCGCGATACCGAGATACCTACGTTGATGGCCGGACGAATACCTGAGTTAAACAGGTTCGACTCCAGGAAGATCTGGCCGTCGGTGATCGAGATTACGTTTGTTGGAATATAAGCCGAAACGTCACCAGCCTGCGTTTCAATGATTGGCAACGCCGTCAGCGAACCACCACCTTTCACCTTATCTTTCAGAGACGGTGGCAGGTCGTTCATGTTTTTCGCGATCTCGTCGTTCCCGTTGATTTTCGCAGCCCGCTCCAGCAACCGGCTGTGCAGGTAGAATACGTCACCCGGATACGCTTCCCGTCCTGGTGGGCGACGCAGCAGCAGCGATACCTCGCGGTAAGCGACAGCCTGCTTCGACAGATCGTCATAGACAACGAGTGCCGGACGGCCTGTATCACGGAAGAACTCACCAATGGCTGCACCCGTAAACGGCGCAAAGAACTGCATTGGCGAAGGGTCAGATGCATTGGCCGCCACGATAACCGTATAGTCCATAGCACCTGCTTTCCGCAGGGTAGCTTCTACCTGCTTCACGGTCGATGCTTTCTGACCGCAGGCAACGTAGATACAGTAAACAGGCTGACCTTTGTCGTAAAATTCTTTCTGGTTGATGATGGTGTCGATCGCCACAGCGGTTTTACCCGTCTGACGGTCACCGATGATCAGCTCCCGCTGGCCCCGGCCGATGGGGATCATGGCATCGATAGCCTTGATACCGGTTTGTAGGGGCTCGTTTACCGGCTGACGGAAAATTACGCCTGGTGCTTTTCGCTCCATCGGCATGGGAAACAGTTCACCCTGAATGGGGCCCATACCATCAATCGGCAGACCAAGTGTGTTGACAACGCGGCCAAGAATACCATCCCCTACGTTTACGTAAGCAATTTGGTTGGTACGCTTAACGGTATCACCTTCTTTGATTTCCGAATAATCACCGAGCAACACAGCTCCGACGTTATCTTCTTCAAGGTTCAGAGCCATGGCTTGCAGCCCATTCTCGAACGACAGCAATTCACCGGCCTGCACCTTCGAGAGGCCGTAGATACGCGCTACGCCGTCGCCGATTTGCAGCACCGTACCGACTTCTTCGAGTTCAGCTTCAGATTGTGTTCCGGCCAATTGACGGCGGAGGATCGCTGATATCTCGTCGGGTCTTACGGATTCCATATATGTTAGAGGGAAATTTAGTTTATTTTTTCGGCCGCAAAGGTACGATTAAAATTTAATAAAAATACGATGAAATGAAGAAATAACGACTGAATCTTAGACTTTTCCGATATTCCCGACTAAAATCAGCTACCATTGGCCAGCCCAGAACAACCGTTTATCCAAATTAACGAAGCCTTTAGTCGGTTAAAATTGATTTCTGCCAAATTTTCGACTACTTTTAGTTGCCTGATCAAATACAGAATTAGGATGGAATTGACCGACGTTTCACCAATATTTTTTGGCTGAACTCAAGTATCGTTAAACTTTTATCCTATTCATTCACGTTTCAGTAGTATTAAGTCTTAGTTCAATACACCCCGTTTCATTTTCGCATGAAGTTTAATCAATGGATGTTGGCCGGTACACTATCGGCATTAGTTGTTGCTGGTTCCGCCACTGCCCAAGTCAAAAAGCCTGCTGTCAAAAAACCGGCTACGGCACCCAAAACAGCCTCTGCCACCAAACCTGCAAAAGGTGGCTTAGCCTCCGAACGAGATTCTCTAAGTTATAGCATTGGCGTCAGTATCGCTCAAAATATTAAACAGCAAGGTCCGAAAGATGTGAATGCAGCTCTGATTGCCCAGGGCCTTGATGAAGCGCTGAATGGTGGAACGATGCGGTTGTCGATGGATCAGGTACAACAGGTCATCCAGAATTACTACCAGAAACAGATGGTCGCCAAAAATGCAGAAGCCGTAAAAGCGTCGGCCGAAAACAAAAAAATTGGCAATGCGTTTCTGGCTGAGAATAAAACCAAAGCCGGTGTAGTAACCACCGCCAGCGGTTTACAATATTCAGTCGAAAAAGAAGGTACCGGGCCTAAACCAACTGCTTCCGATCGTGTGAAGGTACATTATGCTGGCCGATTGCTGGACGGAACAGAGTTTGATAGTTCGATAAAGCGCGGCCAACCGGCCGAATTTGGTGTAACAGAAGTGATTAAAGGCTGGACCGAAGCGCTCCAATTAATGCCTGTCGGCTCCAAATGGAAGCTTTATATCCCGTCTGATTTAGCCTACGGCGACCGGAGTATGGGCTCCGACATAAAACCCGGCTCAACATTAGTGTTCGATGTTGAGTTACTTGATATTGTAAAACAATAACCAAAGAGCCAAAGAATGAAAGAGCGAAAGAGTGAATTGGAACCAACTAGTTTTGCACCAGTGGTTCAGTTTCGCTCTTTAACTCTTTCGCTCTTTCGCCATTAACCTGGGTAATAATAAATGAAGAAGTATCTGGTGACTCTAATGCCCGTGCTGATTCTGAGTTTTCAGCCGGATCTACCTTCGAATGGTGCTGTAGGTAACGCTTCGTCCCTACAGACTTCGCCCCAATCGCCCACAGTCGATGATTTAAAGCCGACTGTTTCCCAGGAACGGGTCGAACAACTGGTAGCCAAATTGTTGACAACTTACCATTATCGGAAAGTACGGCTCAATGATTCGCTTTCCTCAGTGGTTTGGGACAATTACCTGAAAGAACTCGACGGTAATAAAACCTACCTGTTAGCCTCAGACGTAGCGTCTTTCGAGAAATACCGCTATCAGATCGACGACGCGCTGATAAACGGTGATCTAACAGCGGCTTACGACCTGTATAATGTGTTCCGGAAACGGTTCAAAGAACGCAGCGACTTCGTAAAAGAGCAGATCAAAAAGCCATTTACGTTTACTGAAGACGAAACCTTCAACACCGATCGCGAGAAAGCGGCCTGGCCTAAAACCGTTGAAGAGCAGAACGATCTATGGCGTAAAATCCTGAAGAATCAGGAATTGGAATTGCGACTGGGCAACCGGAAAGACAGCGCCGTTGTGGCTACCATGAACCAGCGCTATACGAATCTGGACAAAGCCTATAACCGGATCAAGAGTGCGGATGTGTTCCAGATTTACATGAACTCGTTTGCTGAAGCGCTTGACCCGCATACGAACTATTTTTCGCCCACCAATGCCGACCGGTTCAATCAGGAAATGAGCCAGTCGCTGGAGGGTATAGGCGCTATGCTTCAGGAAGATGGGGAGTATATCAAGATTACGCAGGTGCTACCAGGAGGCCCCGCTTTCAAAAGCAACCTGATCAAGGTAAATGACAAGATTGCGGGTGTAGCGCAGGGGGATAATGGCCCCATGGTCAACACTATGAACTGGCAGGTTGATGAAGTCGTCAAACTCATCAAAGGGCCGAAAGGTACCGTTGTGCGTCTCCAGATTGTTTCGCCTGATGCTATAGCCGGTGCTCCTCCAAAAGAACTTCGGCTGGTGCGTGAAAAGATCAAACTGGAAGAGCAACGGGCCAAGAAAGAAGTCATTGAGGTAACCGACAACGGTAAGCCGTTTAAGATTGGGGTTATTAACATTCCAATGTTCTACCGAGACTTTGAAGGGGCCCGCAAGCGTGAAGAAGGCTTCAGCAGCACCACAAGCGATGTGAAGAAGTTTGTTGAAGAACTCAAAGGTGAAAAAGTAGATGGTATCGTCATTGACCTGCGTGATAATGGCGGTGGTTCACTGACCGAAGCGATTGATCTGACCGGCATTTTTATACCGAAAGGTCCGGTTGTGCAGGTTAAGGAATCGACGGGCGAAACCGAAGTATATGCCGATAAAGACGGTGGCACAGTTGTGTACAATGGCCCAATGGCTGTATTGGTGAACCGCTTCAGCGCATCGGCTTCCGAAATTTTTGCGGCTGCCATTCAGGACTACAAGCGGGGTATTATCGTGGGTGGTCAAACCTTCGGTAAGGGCACTGTGCAAACACTGATCGATCTGAACCAGTGGCTTCCGAAAGAACCAGAGAAAGTAGGTCAGGTAAAAATGACCATTCAGAAGTTTTACCGGATCAATGGTAGCAGCACGCAACACAAAGGCGTAACGCCCGATATTGAACTGCCCTCTGCTTTCTCGGCCGAAGAGTACGGTGAAAGCTCGCAGCCAAGTGCGCTTCCCTGGGATCATATCAACTCAACGCGCTACGAATCGGCAAATGATCTGGACGACAAAGTACTCGGCCGTCTTCGCGACCGTTTCGACCAACGGCTTAAGTCAGACCCAGAGCTAAAAAAGCTGGCGCAGGATCTGGCCGATTTCAAGAAAGCGAAAGAAAATACAGTGGTCTCGCTGCAGGAGTCGAAACGCCGGAAAGAGCGTGAAGAAGCCGAACGAAAACGGGCTGCTGCCAATAAGGTTTCGCAAATCTCAGCACCAACTGATGAAACGGGCACGCCATCAACGGCATCGGTAGCCAAAAAGAAAAAAGACCTGTATCTAAACGAAGCGGGCTTGGTATTGGCCGACTATATTTTGGCATCAAACCTGGCGGTGAACAAATAAACCATCCGCGTTAGAAAACTAAAAACCCCGCGTCTCGAACCTTGACGTGGGGTTTTTAGTTTTCTAACGCGGATGGGCAGCCGCCCGAAGTTATAAATTAGTGAATAAAAATCGCGGGTGGAAACTCGCCCTACAAAACGTGTGGTATTTCCTCATCAAACAGGCCGATCTCGCAACGATACAGTATCAGCATCTGCAACGACAAGCATCACTGACCGAGGTTGAACTATTCAATGAACCCTACGAAAACTGGTACATTTTCACCGTTGAAAAGGATAAGTACACTTCGTTTGTAGATGATCTTGACCGACAGGGTATCTCCTATGAACTTACGGCCAATCGCCCGACTCGTACGGAACTAATGGAAAGTACATACTGATCGCTACGCTAACTAGTCAGCGACGTGCTGACGGCCGCTAGATCGATCCGCTTTACCCTACGAAAAAACCGCCAGGTGAGCAGAATAGCAGCGATAGTAAGCCCAGCCAGGAGGCCAATCCATACCCCAATCGCATCCATATCCGCCCAAAAACCTAGTACATAACTTAACGGTAGCGCTACAATCCAGTACGAAAACAAGGTAATGAGCGTCGGGACATTTACATCGGATAGCCCCCGTAAACTTCCCAAAGCCACTACCTGAATCCCGTCGGAAAGTTGAAACACCCCGGCAATGATCACCAGTGAAGCCGCAATTTGCATAACAGCCGGATTATCGCGGATATACAAGGTTACCAGCCATTCGTTCGCGGTCAGGAACACCCCGGCCATCAGGGTCATAAAACCAATCGACAGTATAAAAGCCGCAATTCCTGCCCGCCAGATTCCGTCACGACTCCCCCGACCGACCGACGCACTCACCCGTATGGCAGCCGCCGACGAAATACCCGTAGCCATCATATAGGTGACTGAAGCCAAGTTGATTGCAATCTGGTGAGCAGCCAATCGATCTTCGCCAAGCCAGCCGACAATGACCACTGCCAGCGAAAACGTAGCAACTTCAAAGAAAAACGTTAAGCCACCCGGAATACAAAGTCGCAGAATTTCCAAGGCTTCTGTAGTTGTCGGCAATACCTGAAACTCCGGCAGTAAAAACGGTTTAAAACGTGCCGACCGATAAATGTAGACCAACATAGCGCCTGCCATAAAGGTACGGGAAAGTAATGTAGCTATTGCCGAACCCAACAGGCCCAACGCAGGAAACGGGCCTACCCCTTGGATAAGTAGATAGTTAAAGAGTGCATTAACCAGAAGTGCCGACAAAGTAATCGCCATAGCCACTCGCGGGTAGCGCAACCCATCGCACAATTGGCGAGCGCCCACAAAGACCATCAATGGTATTAATGACGCACTCAAAATCAGCATGAAATTTCGGGCCAGGCGCGTCACTTCAGGCGTTTGACCGAACAAGTCGAAGTTGAAAGCTAACAAGGCCGAAAGGCATCCTAAAACGAAACTTAGCAAGACCCCAACCCGTAACCCCGCCCGAAACAATCGATTTACGGCCGCCGGATCATGCTGGTTATACGATTTTGACACCAAAGCCGCAACAACCGTTAAACCACCCACCCCAATACTCGACATCAGGAACGACAGCGAATTGGCCAGACCAGCAGCCCCCAGCGGAACCGCCCCCAGCAACCGCCCGACGAACAGGTTATCGGTAACGCCCATCAGCACAACGCCCAATTGCGCAATAATAATCGGCACACTTAAGCGAATGGTATCGGTAAGTTCGGCGCGGTAGGTAAGCAGAGATCGAATGGCAACAGGCATAATAGAAAAATATCCAGCAGCGCCAGAAAATGGTGTGCTGCACAAAATTAGAATATTCTATGCACTCCAATGGTTCCTTAACCTGATGTAATCCTCATACTAGCCCCATAAAAGAACTCCCCGGCAAAGCCGGGGAGTTGACATATTTCATCTAGCTTGCTCCTGGTCCAGTACGTTAAAACCAGGGGTAGACATTATCGTTCTGATTAGTTAGGCCGATTTGTCGTGTTTATACCCGTGACCATATAGTCGTACAACCGGGTGGCTATGATCTGTCCATTTAATTCCGTCTCGCGTTTAGTTGGATAGCCGTCAGCGTTCAGGGTGTACTTATAGCCATAACTAGCATAGGGTGTGTTACTTCCCTGCTTATAGTGATGTTCTGTCGGTGTCAGGTGAATCTGATGAAAGTCGCCAAATAATTTCAGATAAGGGTCCAGAATCTTAACCGACGGGTTGAGTTTATACTTATTGTCGATACCATCTGTCAGACTTTGATAATTGAACCAAACTGACCAATCGTTCACCCCATTGTCATTGATGTAATAAATCGAGGCAATACCGTGATTAGAGTTATAAACGAAATCCCAGCGTTCCAGCGTTTTGGTATTGGTGCATTGCTTCAACGCTCCTGCCACAACCCCACTGGTATGGTATTCATACTCATACGAATCCTCGGTGGTAATAGTCCCCTGGTTGTAATAGGAAAATGCTTTATGGTGCGAGTGTGTACATTTCCCATTGCTGTTGAGGCTATAGGACTCCTGCTTAACCAGTTTGCCACCTTCATAGGAAGTTTTTATTACCACATTTCCATTAAAGCCATAGCCGTAGTCGATATATTTAGATGGGCTATACGACACTTTCGTTAAGCGGCCATCATTGTCGTACGATAGGGTTGCATCTCCATCTTTTGTCAACGTATACTTCTTAAAAACACTCACTACTGGCGACGCATCCAACGTGGTTACATTACCGGGCGTTACACCCGATGGCCTATTTTCCTGTGGCATTGGATCAATCACATTATTTTTATTACAGGAAGATAGACTGGCAGAAAGAGCTAAGCCAACTGCCGCAAAAGCAATCATTTTCATTGATTTGTTCATTATGATTTGTTGTATTTGGTTAACGCTGCAAAACTAGTGGCACTCCAAACAGCCAGCCAGCCCGAATGAATACTTGGTAGCTTTGAGTCAACGATTGACGGAATAATACAATTAGTGCACTGCTTTGCCTACACCCTTGCCGCTTGGCCCTTTCTTCGTACTTTTGTTCTCTTATTTAAATAAACCAGGCTACGCCTTTGAAAGAATACGGCAGCAGTATCCAAAAGCTGGTTGACAACATGGTCAACATTGAAGATCGGGAGAAGCGTACCCGCTACGCCCATATCCTGATCGAGTTAATGCGGCAGATTCACCCCAACATGAAAGATGGGCAGGACTACTACAACAAACTGTGGGACGACCTGTATATCATGTCGAATTTTACCCTCGATGTCGACAGCCCCTACCCTCCCCCGTCGGAAGAAGCACTGGGTAAAAAGCCGCAACGTGTTCCCTACAATACGCACCATCTGAAATTCAAACATTTTGGCCGAAATGTGGATTTACTGGTAGCGAAGGCCGTAGCCCTCGAAGAGCCCGAAGAGCGTAGAGCGTTTGTATCGTACCTGACACGGTTGATGCGTACGTTCTATCAGGCCTGGAACAAAGAGTCGGTCGAAGATGAAACGATTTACCAAAGCCTGATTGAGCTTTCGAACGGACAACTCTACGACGACATTAAGCTCATTCGGGAAGAAGGGCTGGTTGAATCGACCCCTCGCGAGCGTACGGGCGATCAACCCCAGCGGCTTGGTGGCAACAACTACCGCAACGACCGCAACCGCGATGGTGGCTCTAACCAGGGGCGCCAGAACCGCGAAGGTGGCAACCGTAACTTTGGTAATCGGAATAACGGTCCAGGCTCCAATCAGGGGCGCCAAAACCGCGATGGCGGCAACCGAAATTTCGGCAACCGAAATGGTGGTCCAGGTGGCCAAAACCGAAACAACGACCGCCGGAGACGGTAAACTAGATTAATGAATAATGGTTAATGCATAATGAACAATGTTGATAGAGCTATCGACAACATTATACATTAACCATTATTCATTATGCATTAACCATTATTCATCATTTCCTAAATGGCATCTTTTCAAATTACCGGTGGTCGCCGACTTAAAGGCGATCTGATTCCGCAAGGAGCAAAAAACGAAGCCTTACAGATTCTTTGTGCCGTACTGCTCACAAAGGAGTCTGTCGTTATTCATAATATCCCAAACATTCGCGATGTCAACCAGTTGATCGACCTGCTGGGCGATTTAGGTGTTTGGGTCACCAAAATCGGCGAAAGTTCGTACCGGTTTCAGGCCAGTGACGTCAATCTGGATTATCTGGAAACGGATACATATAAGCGGAAAGCAGCCGCGTTGCGTGGCTCGGTCATGTTGCTAGGGCCAATGCTCGCTCGTTTCAAAAAAGGTCGGATTCCACGACCGGGTGGCGATAAAATAGGCCGTCGTCGCTTAGATACCCACTTTTTGGGGTTTGAGAAGCTAGGCGCCCAGTTCAACTACGACGCCAACGATGGTGGTTACTATCAGGTCGATGCCAGCAACCTGCGCGGCACCTATATGCTGCTGGACGAAGCCTCGGTAACCGGTACCGCCAATGTGCTGATGGCGGCTGTGATGGCCGAGGGAGTCACTACGATCTACAATGCGGCCTGCGAACCCTATCTGCAGCAGCTCAGCCGAATGCTGAATTCGATGGGCGCTAAAATTTCGGGGGTTGGCTCTAACCTGCTTACAATCGAAGGAGTATCGGAACTGAAAGGAACCGAGCATACAATGCTGCCCGACATGATCGAAATCGGTTCGTTTATCGGGCTGGCGGCCATGACGCAGTCAGAAATTACGATCAAAAACTGCCGGATTCCGGAACTGGGTATCATTCCCGACCAGTTTAAGCGGCTGGGTATCCAGATGGAATTCCGGGGTGATGACATTTACATTCCGGCACAGGAACATTACCAGATCGAGTCGTTTCTGGATGGTGGCATGATGACCGTTGCCGACGCACCCTGGCCAGGATTCACACCCGATTTGCTAAGCATCGTCCTGGTAACGGCCGTTCAGGCACAGGGAACACTGCTTATTCACCAGAAGATGTTCGAAAGTCGGCTCTTCTTTGTGGATAAGCTCATCGACATGGGCGCTCAAATCATTCTTTGTGATCCGCACCGGGCTACGGTTGTAGGTCTTAATCGGCAGATGCCCCTAAAAGGCATCCGCATGTCGTCGCCCGATATTCGGGCGGGGGTAGCTCTGCTCATTGCGGCTATGTCGGCCAAAGGAACCAGCATCATCGATAGTATTGAGCAAATTGACCGGGGTTATCAAAATATCGATACTCGACTGAATGCGATCGGTGCCGAAATCATCCGGTTGTAATAGCAGTTTTTTTTCAAACATAAAAGGGTCATTGTCAGGCCCTTTTTTTATTTATCAAGTTCATTTGTTTGAATAAACCTCGTCCATCCGGCTAAACCTTCTGGCTTCATTTTTGTCTTTAGTATATAATCCGTTTACTTAGACGGTTGAAAATTGTCTGTAAAACCATTTACAAAGCATGAAAACGCTACAATCCAATTTCGTGGTCTGGGGGTTAGCCATCTCGTTATCGGGGGTTTCGCTTGCTGCCTGCGCTCAGGCAACGACGGGCGCTGCCACCTCGAATCAGACAGCCAGCAATCCAGCCAAAACGGCCTTACTGACCCCGTTACAACAGACGGTTACGAAAATAAAGAAACTGGTTGCCACGGGCGATCCTGATTTTGATTATGCCTTTCAGGCTAAACTCCACGCGCAGGGCGCTCAGGACTTGCTGAAACAGGAAATCCTGAACGGTAAGGATACCTCACTGCTGCAAATGGCCAAAACGCTGCTGCCCGCTACGGAAGCCGACATCAATCTGGTCGATGGTACCATGCGTCAGTTAAAGCCTACACGTCCGAACCAGGCGTTTACGCAGCAACAAAGCCGCAATATCGAAGCCATGAGCCTGAAGTTGCAGCAAACCGGTTCCAGCGATAAACTAACGAACAATCTGGATAAGAACTTCGCTACGTTACTGGCCGATCAGCGTCAGGATGCCATCGATATGGCCACCACATACCTGCAATATGGTAAAAACGAAACCATGCGGAATTACGCCCAGCAATTGATCGACAAATCGAAGAAAGAAATCGAACAAATCAAGGGAATGCAAAAATAAGATCCCTGTTCCACGGGGTATATAGAAATGGGAGGTATATTCATGCCTCCCATTTTTGTGTTTATGGAAGTAGCCCATTCATTTATTCCAACGGCAGGCACGGCTGGCCTCCTGCCCATGATTACCTATTTTTTCCTGATTGTAGCCATGATTGCGTTTGCTGGCAATTTTGTCTTCACGCTGTTTTCTTACACCAGGCTTTCATCCACTCCTGAGATTCCTCCCTATAAACAGATGCCGAATATACTGGCTATCTGTGCAGTAGCACTTGGGTTTGTCTATTACCTGATACAAACCCACTACCACGAGATGCTGGCGGAGCTACCCACCGTAACCGATCCGAACGACCGCCAGACCCTGATGCGCGAATCCTATAATGCCATCGGTCAGTACCGCTATATGGGCTGGGCTATTACGACTCCGTTGCTGTTATTGCATATGCTTCTGGTGGCCAATCTACGACTCGACGTTATCAAACGCCCGCTGGCTTCACTGCTGCTATCGACGGTGTTTATGGTGCTGGCCAGTTACATTGGGCATCAGCAGCTTTCGTTCGATAACGAAATCCAAGTTGGTCCTAAACTGACCTGGGGACTAATCGCCCTGATGGACTATGTATTTATTCTGTTTACCTTAAATCGTATAAGGACCGGATTTGCGGAGGCTACACGTAGCAACCAGCCGCTTATTCGGTTTACGGTCCTGCCCATTCTCATTAGCTGGGGACTTTATCTGCTTGGCTATTTCCTGACCCTTTTACCTATCGATTTCAACTGGATTCATATCCTGCTTACTCTCACCGATCTAGTCAGTAGTATCGACATCGGTCTGGTCGCCTATTTGACTGTTCCCCGAAAAGTTTGACAAGCTATTTCCAGGCTCCATTTACTATACCGTAACCGTTAAATCCATGCGTAACTTTTACAGAATTGGTCTCTTATTGTGGCTCTTTACCTCGCAATCAACCTACGCTCAAAATGGAATCGTTGTTTTTCAATCTGATTTTGGGCTGAAAGATGGAGCGGTATCGGCCATGAAAGGCGTGGCAATGGGTGTATCTCCCTCGTTGAGACTCTTCGACCTCACCCACGACATTCCAGCTTATAACATCTGGGAAGCGGCTTATCGGCTGCATCAAACGGTTCCTTACTATCCCAAAGGCACTGTGTTTGTGTCTGTTTGCGATCCGGGCGTCGGTACCGAACGGCATTCGGTTGTGCTACTAACCAACACAGGGCATTACATCGTGACACCCGACAATGGAACACTAACCTTAGTGGCCGAGCATCTGGGCATTCGCCAGATTCGGCAAATCGACGAAGCCATTAACCGACTAAGAAATTCAAATCAGTCGTATACCTTCCACGGACGTGATGTGTATGCCTACACAGCCGCCCGGTTGGCCTCACACACGATTAGTTTCGAGCAGGTTGGCCCTAAATTACCTAACCAGGTCGTGCAACTCCCCTACCAGAAAGCCGAGTCGGCGAATGGCCTTGTGAAAGGAACCATCCCGGTGCTGGACATTCAGTATGGTAATGTCTGGAGCAATATCCCCAAAGCGATGACTGACCAGCTTGGCATAAAACCGGGCTCGATGGTGCGGGTCCAGATTTTTCAGAACGACCAGTCGCTGTACGACAAATCAGTTCAATTCGTCAACACCTTCGGCGAAGCGCCCATTGGCGACGACGTGGCTTATATCAATAGCCTGCTCAATTTCTCGATTGCTGTCAATCAGGGCAATTTTTCGGAGAAATATAAAGTATTCAGCGGTCCGGAGTGGCGAATTGTGGTGAGTAAAGCGGGTGGAAACCCGTGATGATTGATCAATCTCGCGGGTTTCCACCCGCTTTACTCTCTACACACTTTGCATCGTACTCAACTTCCGATAGAACCCTTCATCCAGCGATAGCAGTTCGTCGTGGCGACCGCGCTCAACGATGCGTCCCTGGTTAACGACCAAAATCTCATCGGCATGTTGAATGGTGCTCAGTCGGTGGGCAATGACGAGGGTAGTCCGGTTGGTCATCAGGCGCGTTAAAGCCTCCTGTACCAGTTTTTCGGATTCTGTATCGAGGGCCGACGTCGCTTCATCCAGAAGCAGGATGGGTGGGTTTTTCAGGATCGCTCGGGCTATGCTGATGCGTTGACGCTGCCCACCCGACAGTTTGCCTCCCCGGTCGCCAATAATGGTCTGGTAGCCATCGGACTGAGCTATGATAAATTCATGGGCATTAGCAATACGGGCCGCTTCCATCACCTCAGGCTCGGTAGCGTCACTACCAAAGGCGATGTTGTTAAAAATAGTGTCGTTGAACAGGATACTTTCCTGGGTAACGATACCCATCTGGGCGCGTAACGAAGCCATGGTGCAGTCGCGAAGATCCACACCATCAATCAGAATCCGACCCGACGTTGGATCATAAAAGCGTGGAATCAAATCGGCGATAGTCGATTTACCCCCGCCCGACGAACCAACCAGGGCGATGGTTTTCCCTTTGGTTAGCTCAAAACTGACGTCGCGCAGCACGGGCGTATCTTCAGTGTAAGCAAACGACACCGACTGTACCGAAATCCGGTCGCTGAACTTACCAAGGGCTATAGCTCCGGGTTTGTCCTGCACCGCCGATTGGGTATCGATAAGTTCCAGCACCCGTTCACCTGAAGCCAGTCCCCGTTGCGAGCCACTAAAGGCATTCGAAATATCTTTTGCCGGGCGGGTCACCTGCGAGAAAATAGCGATATAGGCAATAAACTGGGCGGCCGTCAGGTCCGATTGCCCGCTCAGCACCAGCGATCCGCCATAGAGCAGAATACCTGACACCACTGCCACGCCCATCACTTCGGAAAAGGGCGAGGCCAACTCCCGACGATTGGCAAGCGACCGAACCGCCTGCCGATACCCTTCGTTTTCCTGTCGAAACTTACCCAGAATAAAGCCTTCGGCCACAAAGCCTTTCACGACACGCATCCCACCAAAGGTTTCGTCCAACAAACTCACCAGACTACTTAGCCGTTGCTGACCTTCCTGCGCATCGCGCTTCATCCGCCGAACCAGCGTGGCAATGAACCCACCCGAAATCGGAATCACAATAATCGCAAACAGGGTCAGCTTTACGGATATACTCAGCAAGGCAATGATGTAGCCAATCAGCAAAAACACTTCTTTCGAGGCAGCCGATAACGTATTGGCAATGGAATTTTCAACCTCCTGCACATCGGTCGTGATCCGCGACATCAGGTTGCCTTTCCGTTCATTCGAGAAAAAGCCAAGATGGAGGTGAATAGTCCGGCTAAAAACGGTTTCGCGCAATTTCGCCACCATACGCGCCTTAAATGACTCCAGCTGCCTGACCGATAAGTATTTAAAGATGTTACTTAGAAGCACCGAGAGCACGATAATGGCGCATACAAACTGGAGCGCTCCTATTTTTCCATATTCCTGAAATATCTGAGCAAAGTAGTAATTGAATGCCTCGGTCGGCGATGAGGTGATGGAGGGAGCGGGCTGGTTCAGAAACGCCTGCATTTGTTTGGCATCGACCTGTTCGAACAGAATGCTCAGCAGGGGAATCAGCAGGGTAAAATTCAGCACACCAAACACACTGGCAATCAGCGACGTCAGGACAAATGGCGTCAGAAAGCGACCTAGCGGCTTAGCAAACGAGAGTAATCGACTATATGTTTTCATTCGTGGTGCAAAGATAACCGGGATTTAACGGATTTATGGATTAAACAGATTTTGCTCGTATTGCGAATTCATCATTCGACAAAATCCTGTTAATCCATAAATCAGCTAAATTCCGGTTCCGATTCAGGCACCTTTACCCATGGATAATCCTTTATACAACTCCCAATATTCGTTGGCAACGCTGGGCCAGCTAAAGGTGGCGGCTCGTCGGCGTAGGCGTTCCTGACGGAGTGGATTCTGGTTGAAATCCCGTATCCCTTCGTCCAGGGTTTGGGCCATGCTTTCGGGTTCAAAATTCTCGAAATAGTACGCTTCCTTGCCGCCTACTTCGGGTAGGCTCGTCAGTCGGGAAATGAATACGGGCTTGCCAAATGTCATGGCTTCGGCTACCGGCAGGCCAAACCCTTCGGATAAAGAGGGGAACAAAAAGGCCGAACAATGCGCATAGAGCCACAGTTTTGTTGATTCATCTACGGGACCGGGCATTAGCAATCGATCCGCGACATCAAGCTTCTGAGCCTGCTCCAGAATATGCTGCGCGTACGGATGGCGATTCGGACCAGCCAGAATAAGCCGATAATCGGGAAACGCTTCCAGCAAGGGCAGCAGCGTATGCACGTTCTTCTTTGGATGAATGACACCCACAAACAGAAAGAAAGGCGAACTGGTAAACGCCTGAATCGATGAATGCTGCGGTAGTTCGGCGGGCGCGTTTTTAGGATCGACAGCCACTCCTGTATAAACAACCTGTAAGGGCAAAAGATCGGGCACGTTCAGGTTCCCCCGTACTACAGATTCCGTATAGGCCGAACCAGCCGTCAGCAACGTGGACCGATCAATTTTGCGCTGTAATTGGGCAATTCGCCGGTTTTTTTTAGCATCCGAATAGTCGGCTCGTTCCAGAAAATTCAGGTCATAAATGGTGAGCATCAACTGAGCCGGACCATTTTGCAGCGACCGGGGCAGATAGGACGAATCCTGATGCAAACAATGCCAAACATCGTATTTACCCGAAATCCAGAGCTTTCGCTGCCAGGAAGCTTCTATATACTCGACTGAATCACCAAAAATTCCGGCTTTTCCTTTCGGCACCAGAAAGGTCATCTTCCAGTCGGCAGGTCGCTGTTGTACCAGTTCATGGCCGAGGTGCAAACACACTTGTCCCAACCCGCTGTTGAGGTCACGTAGTCGCTCGGCATCAATAAATAACGTGGGCATTCGCTGTCAATTTTTGACAAATTTGAGAAATTCCGAATAGATTTTCGCGAACCCACGTATCAGGCTGTAAAACCAAGTCATGCCTATTCTCAAAAATCCACAGTTCAGCCGTACTTTTGTGGCATGACCTTACAAAATGATTTGCTGCTCCGCACCGCACGGGGCGAACTGACCGAACGGGTGCCGGTCTGGATGATGCGGCAGGCCGGTCGCGTATTGCCTGAGTATCGTGCGGTACGCGAACAGGCGGGTAGTTTTATAACGCTGGCCAAAACACCTGAACTAGCAGCCGAAGTGACCATCCAACCTGTCGATGCGTTTGACGTCGATGCCGCCATTATATTTTCCGATATTCTGGTGATTCCCGAAGCGATGGGTCTACCGTATGAGATGATCGAAAGCCGTGGGCCTGTTTTTCCCGAAACGGTCCGTACAATGGACGACCTCAAACGGATACGGGTAGCGGATGCCGAAAGTGATTTAGGCTATGTACTGGATGCCATCAAGCTGACCAAGAAGGAGTTGAACGGTCGGGTTCCGCTGATCGGATTTGCCGGAGCACCGTTCACAATCTTCTGTTATATGACCGAGGGAAAGGGCTCCAAAACGTTCTCGATTGCCAAAAAGCTACTCTACACCGACCCTGATTTTGCTCATGCCCTGCTTCAGCAAATTACTGACAGCACGATTGGGTATTTGCAGGCACAAATCCGGGCTGGAGCTGATCTGGTTCAGATTTTCGACTCGTGGGCGGGCATCCTCTCACCCGAACAATACCGGACGTTTTCGCTCCCATACATCAAGCAAATCTGCGATCTGATTACCGGAGCGCCGGACCGCGGAACGCCGGACCGTGACGTGCCTATAACAGTGTTTGCTAAGGGAGCCTATTTTGCCCGGCAGGAAATCGGCCAGTTAAGTTGTGATGTAGTTGGGTTGGACTGGAATATGGACCCACACGAATCACGGCAGTTAATTCCTGATCGGGTATTGCAGGGCAACCTGGACCCCTGTGTACTTTACGCCGATTTCGCCCAGATACGGGCCGAAGTGAAGCGGATGTTCGACGGGTTCGGCCATCAGCATTACATTGCCAACCTCGGCCACGGCATCTATCCCGACACCGACCGCGACAAAGCCCGGTGCTTTGTGGATTCCGTGAAGGAATTAGGAGCCATTTAATGTATTAGCAGGTGATAATAGGAAAGTATAAACTGTGTTAAATTTCATGGCTTGTACTTTTCTCCGCCTAGTTTTACAACTCACTTTATGTAAAGGGACGAAACCAAGAACTCACGGACCTTTATCCCTTGACAAACGATCACCTTACTGAGATTAGTAATAGTAGCGCGTCAGAGTATACGAGCCTGCATAAGATGCATTCTTTGTCTCTGCATACTCCAGTTGACTCACTAGTCGGCCCTGCTGATCATAGTGGTTGGTGTACACATACTCGGCCGTGTAAGCAACGACATCCCCCAAATAGTTGATTTCTGTCTTTCGTAACAGGACATTCCGGCTGGTTTCTCCTAGAAAAGTCAACGCAGCTAACGGAGCAAAATGCTTGTTGTCGTAGATGAAACGAGTGACACTTTCCAATGCCCCGGTATAGGATGAATAGGTCTCAAGCCGGATCATATTCCCTGCCTCAAGGGCAACTTTGCGATTCGGCCGGAAATAGTTAATGCTCGGATAGGACGTATTGTAACTGGCTTGCAAGGCCCTGACAAGAATGCCTTCCCCGGAATAGCTTCTCAGCGTATCCACATCCACAAACGAGTAGCTTGGGCGGGTGTAGCTGGTTACCCGCTGACGGGTCGAGTCCAAGGGAAACTTAGATGCGTAGCCGTCTCGCAGTACTTGTAAGTACCCATCCTGATAGCGATACATGGTTAAAGGGGCCATTGAGGTCAATTTTCGGCCGTTAGCCTCATAAGTCTGGCTGAGCTGCTGGCGAATTAATCGCTGTTGGTTATCATAGGCAAAGCTGGTCGAATCAATGGCGTTGACAGGATAGATGACCCCATTAAATAGCACTGTATCTATGCCAGTTTGTGAGTGAGGTTTGCCTAAGTAAAGCTTAACTACAGCACCTACTCGCTGAGTAGGCGGTTGACTTGGTAGTTGGTCGATAGAAGGCTGATTGCACCCGTCTAGAGCAAGCAGCAAAACCGTTAGTTTGCATAGTAACCTACTTTCAGTGACAAATAGCCGATAAATATTCATTTGTTGTATAAGTGTAAATTATGCTAATCAGGTCAGTTATTGAAAAGTTAATTATCTTGTTAAGGTAACTCTAAATGACCCTTTTGTAAAACGGGCAATCTCGCCTTTTCGACTAAGTAAAGTCATTTCAAATGTTCCTTCTACCTGACCTGTTTTTGGGTTATACTGAGTAACCTCAAGCCAACTATTATCGTAACCAGGAATTTCAACCACTACTCCTCTGCTCTTTCGAATAGTTGTCCCTCGCGGATAAAAGTGGTTGATGATGATATCACCCCCAACCAGCCAACGATAATCGACAGCAGTCGTTCTGCTGCTTTCCACACAAGTTTTAAGATCAGATAACTGATAGCAGCCAACCGCTAAGGGTATTCGCCGGAAGCCAAGAAGTTGAGTCGGTATACATTGATCTGTGCAGCCTGTAATTCCCTTTGTGGGTTCACCGCCTGACCTTGCATGGGGTAAATCGGTGGAAAGGCCTAAGGCAAACTGATTGAGTGTACAGTCCATACCGTCAACGATATGTTCTCGCTGAGCGAAGGCTGAACTAAACCAAACAGAGTCATTTAGTAAAGCTGTTGCGCCATATCGCCAGTTCCCAGTAGACGGGGTAGCTACATTGGCCATTTTGGAGCAAGCTACGCAGCTGACAAGCAAGTACATAAGACTGCTTAGTAATCTCATCTTGTTGAGTTGAGTTTACTATATATACCCGAATTAGGCTGGGCTCATTGTGTTCAATGGTATTTTTAATTATATAATCTAACGTTATGTCAAGTCATAGTCCGGCCGAAAGGCCAAGCGCTCGGGTCAACCCAACAGATTCTCCTTTGCTTCTTCTTTCAGTTTCGCTTTATCGATTGGCACTACGCCAACTGATTCACAGACCAGTCCACCACCCAGGTTCGATAGTCCGGCAATGATATGAGGGGGTTGTTTCAGAGCTACGCAACAGGCCGCAATACTAATTACGGTATCACCTGCGCCGGACACGTCGGCAATCTTGCGGATATGCGCCGGAAGCTTTTGTTGTTCACCGTTGAAATCGATAAAGACACCCCGTTCCGACAGCGTAATCAGTGCGCCTTTCAGGTTCAACTGCTGTTTTAACTGGTCAACTGCACCCTGAAATTCTTTCGGATCATCGACATCGAAATCGACTTTCAGGCCTTCACGCAACTCCTTCAGATTAGGCTTGAACAGTGTGGTGTTCTGATACGATAGGAAGTTGCGTTTCTTAGGATCAACCACCGTCGGAACGCCCTGTTCATTGGCAAAGTCAGTTATCTCGGCAATAGCTTCTTTACTTAAAACCCCTTTGTCGTAATCTTCAAAGATCACCACGTGGCAGGTCGGAATCAGGCTTTTGGCCTTATCAATTAACTTTGCCCGCTCTTCTGAGGTGATGTATTTGTCGGTTTCGGTATCGACGCGCACTACTTGCTGTGACCCGGCAATGATTCGCTCTTTGATAGTGGTGATGCGGTCGGCACTGCGAATAAGGCCATCGCAATTTAATCCCCGGTCACAAAGCTCTTTTTCGAGTTGATCGCCCGATGTATCGGTGCCGATCACAGAACAAATGATAGCTTCGGCTCCTAAAGCCTGGACGTTAAGCAGTACGTTACCAGCACCGCCCAAACGTAATTCACGACGATCAAACCGAACAATCGGAACGGGTGCTTCGGGAGAAATCCGCTCGACGTGACCCCACACATAAGAGTCGAGCATGACGTCGCCAATGATCAATACACGTAGTTTATCGAACTGATCAAACAGCTCATCAAGAGTCATATCCAGAACTGGATTCATACGCTGAACAGGTTGTGAGACTACAAAGAAACGAAAACAAACGATTCACCCGAACGGAAGCCATCAACGACTTAGTCAACGACAACTCACCAATTGGTCAGCCACTGCGATACCAGGTCCGGTTTTAGGAACAGTCCAATGGCGGGTACTGTCAGACCAACTGCCAGCCAGACGGCTGCAGTGGGTAAGGGCATATTGGGATAAGGCTCTATCTCCGTTGGCCTTGGACGGAAGAACAGCAGAAACGGAATTTTGAGGTAATACGCTAACCCTACCAGGGTGTTTAAAAGCCCTAGTACAAACAACGCCAACAGCCAGGTATCGCCCGTTTGCTGGTAGGTATCATAGAGCGCCGAGAACGACAATAGCTTGGCCGTAAATCCAACTGTAGGTGGTAAGCCTGTTAAGGCAATCATAACCACCGTAAGAGCAATGGCGAGCAAAGGCTGTTGGGAGCCCAATCCGGCAAAATGGCGAATGGTCAGATCACTCCCATTGCTTCGTGCCAGGAGGTCGACCAAAAAGAAAGCAGCCAGCGTGATAAACAGGTACGTAGCTATGTAGAATAAAACAGCATTGAACCCGGCTTCGCTCATGGCCACAACCCCCACCAGCAAAAAACCGGCATGGGCAATACTCGAATAGGCCAGTAGTCGTTTGGCATCCGTTTGCCGCAATGCCGATAAATTGCCGATTAGAATCCCGGCTAAAGCCAGTACTGCCAGCGGTGTTTGTATCGATGCTGTTGTGGCTCCGCCTGTTGGCGAATCGATCGGCAGAGAAGTTACTACACGCATTAGCACCAGCACAGCAGCCGCTTTGGGTGCTATCGAAAAAAAAGCGGCAACGGGAACAGAAGCGGCTTCATACGCATCGGGTGTCCATACATGAAACGGCACAGCAGCCAGCTTGAACAGTAACCCACCCAGTGTAAGTAGTATGGCCACAGTGGCTACAGGTATTTGCTGCTGGGCAAGTTGAGCGCCAAATACATCGGCTGTCAGATCGAGCGTGCCCGTCATGCCATAAAGCAACGACATTCCATAGAGCATAACGGCCGAACTGATAGAGCCGAAAAGCAGGTATTTGATCCCCCCTTCTGATGCTTTTCGATCAGTGGTAAGCGCGGTAAGCAAATAGGAGCAGATCGAAACAAGTTCAATGCTAAGGTAAATACTGAGCAGATTCACCGAAATCGTCATCAGAAACAACCCCAATGTCATGGCAACCAACAGGGGATACCATTCCAGTGGCAATGTTGCGGCACGCCCAAATCGCTCCGACGATGTGGTTACTTCATAAAGCAGTACAGCAGCAGCCCCTAAGGCAACCACCTGTTGAATAAATACAGCCTGATTGTCGACATACAGCAAGTGCATGAACAAAAACCCCCGCGTAGGTAGCCAGACAGCCCAGGCTCCAGCAACACCAACTACCACCACACTCAACCCAGCCAGATACCGCCGGGCAGTTGCCACGGCCATCGACCGAACCAACACTAGTTCAACCACCAGCAGCACGCACATAGCCACCGATAGCCATATTTCTGGTCCAAAGCCCCTAAGGCTACTCAGAATGTCGTTTAGTTGGTCGGTAAGAGACAATGTTTTTTAGGAGTGAGGAGCGAGGAGTGAGGAGTGAGCATGCTGACGCACGAAATTTACTGATGCGCCAGCATGCTCACTCCTCACTCCTCTCTCCTAAGTACTAGATAATTCCATCCTCACCCGGTTGGCCATCGTACTGATGCAGCTTAACGGGCTTTTCTTTTTTGCGAAGCTGAATATTCAGGAATTCAACCAACAGCGAGAAGGCTATGGCGAAATACAGATACCCTTTCGGTACGCTGCCTACTTCCTGGTTAAAGAACGCGACTTCCGACAAGTGGGCCCCTTCGGCCAGGAGCATAAAGCCGATCATAATCAGGAAGGCCAATCCCAGCATCTGAATCGTGGGGTGATCGTTCACAAACTTGCCAACCGGCCCGGCAAAAAACATCATGATCACGATCGACAATACCACGGCAATCATCATGACTGCAACATTCTGCGTCAGGCCAATAGCCGTCAGGATAGAGTCGATGGAGAAGACGATGTTTGTCACTGCAATCTGTGTGACGACACTGGAAATAGTCGTTTTACTTTTCCCTCCGCCAGTTGTTTCTTCATGGTCACCCCCTTCCAGCTTATGGTGAATCTCGGAAGTTGCTTTATAGAGCAGAAACAATCCACCTCCAAACAGAATAAGACTTTGCCCCGTAAGCGCAGCTTTAAACCAGCCTGCATCGATATGGGTGAACGGTTTGCTTAGGGAGATTACAAACGAAATGCCCATCAGCAGGATCAACCGGAATGCCATGGCCAGACCGAGACCAATGTTTCGGGCTTTGGGCTGGTCTTTGCGGGCAAGTTTATTAGCCGCGATGGAGATGAAAATGATATTGTCGATACCCAGTACGATTTCAAGAAACGTCAGGGTCAATAAGCTGACAATGGCTTCAGCAGTAAACAGGTCGCTCATTCGTTGAACAGATGTACGGCTCAAAATTACCCGCTACAAGCCGGGTCTGCAACAACTTGTTCAACAAAGAAGTAGAAACCGGATAAAAGGTGCGGGAAATGGACCATTGGTACACCATACAAACCTACAAATAGTCCTGGCAACAAAACCTTTACCTATTGCGTACACTTAATATATGAAAAACTATCCATAATATTAAACCCGCCGTGCTATGCCATAGTTAATGAAGAACGTTATGGTCAGACAGGTTAGAGCCGCCAGTCTATATTGGAAACTGACATAATTCAGGCGGTGCAAATGTTTCATATAGAAGAAAAATATAGACATTTAAAAGCCATTAAAACCTGTTCGTAA
The DNA here is from genome assembly GCF_054776815.1 of Spirosoma gilvum. Classification (NCBI taxonomy): domain Bacteria; kingdom Pseudomonadati; phylum Bacteroidota; class Cytophagia; order Cytophagales; family Cytophagaceae; genus Spirosoma; species Spirosoma gilvum. The sequence continues at coordinate 124,402 of NZ_BAAHBH010000007.1, forward strand.
CATAATGACCTATATACGCGTTATGCAAAGAAACTGAATACCCAGCTACTCATGGTGTAAATCTGTGAGGTCATACTGAGGAGAGTATAGTTTGTTCCATTTCATGACAGCCTGAAAATCGTTTTACCTGTGCCCAAACTGATCGTTCGTGTTCTGCTCGGCTTACTAGCCCTCGTCCTACTGCTGGTGGGGTTTGTGGTGCTTGTAGCCACTACCCCCTGGGGGCAGCAGTTTGTTACGAAACAGGTCAATTCCTATCTGGCCAAAAAACTTCAGTCGCCTTTTCACATCGGGCATATCCGCTACTCCATTCCCGACTGGATTGAGCTGGAAGATGTCTTTTTCCAAACGCCCAAAGGCGATACCCTGCTGAACGGTGGCCGGATGCGGGTCGATCTCGATATGTGGGGACTGTTGAACAACCGCGTTGCTCTCAACCAGATCGAACTGGAGCGCATCCGTTTGAACATTACCCGCACGCTACCCGACACGGCTTTTAATTTCCAATATATTCTAAATGCTTTTGATACCGGTTCTGAACCAGAGCCTTCCGATACCGTATCAACCCCAATGGCTATTAATCTGACAGGCATTGCTCTTCGGGATGTGCGTATCAAGTATAAAGATGATGTAGCTGGTGCCGATGTAAACGCCTACCTGGATAGCCTAAGGGCAACCTTCAGCGAAACCGACGTCGATAAGTCGAAGTACCACCTGTCCAGCGTTACAGGCAACGGGCTGAACGTATACACGCGGTTGTATGCCGGACTGCCTACTCCGCCCAGTGCTCCGAGCAAACCCGGCGATACACTTGACTTAGCCCTCGGAAAATGGCAACTCAACCACACCAAATGGGATGTTCGAGTTGAAACATCGGACTTTGTTACCAAAGGGGCCGCCGAACGACTCGCTATGGAATCGGATTATTTTTACCTTGACGGGCAAAAAATCGGCATCAAATCGCTTGAGTTAAGTAATGGCGATGTGGCCGCAATCCTAACCAAACCAACCAAAAAACTAGCAACGACGCCATCCACGTCAGCTTCAAGTACTGTAGCTACCTCAACTTCCGTGGCTTCGCCTGGGCCGGGCTGGCAGGCTAAACTTACCAATGTCCGGTTTGCGAATAACCGAATTCAGTTCGATGATGAAACAGCAGCCCGCCAAAAACAGGGACTGGATTATGGGCATCTCGATTTACGGAACCTGGGCATCGACGGACGTTTTCTGGTTTATCAGGATTTGGGCAAACGGGGACAGCGCATCAGTGGTCAGCTTCGCAACGGACGATTCCGGGCCACGAGCGGATTTGTGTTACAGCAACTCGACGGCAACGTCCTCTATACTGACACGACTACGACCCTTACGAAGCTATACGTCCAAACGCCAACCACTCTACTTCGCGATCAGCTGACCCTGCGCTACGATTCATTGGCCCAGTTGACCAATCCGCGATTTGCCAAACGGGTAAGCGTGAAAGTGAATTTGCGCGACAGCCGCCTTTCAGTCGATGATGTGCTGCAACTGGCCCCAACGCTAGCCGACACACCGCCATTTGCAGGCAATAAAGGGGGCGTATTCCGGGCTAATGCGTTGGCTTATGGTACATTGGCGTCACTTAATCTCCCTCGTCTTGATTTCCAGTTGCTGTCGGGCACCCGTATCCGGGCGAGTGGCCGACTGACTAACGTAACCGATCCTGTTCATCTGGGCGTAGCCATGACCGTCCAGGAAGCCACCACCCAACTGGCCGATATAAATAAGCTGGCTCCTAAAGGGTCTATCCCTTCGTCAATTGCCTTACCGCCTTCCATTAAGCTGACGGGTAAGATCAATGGACAATTGAATGATCTGATTCTGGATACCAAAGTGGCTACGGAATGGGGCACGGCCGATTTCGATGGACGTCTGGCTGGCTTTGTATCCGGGAAACGTCAAACCTATAAAGGCACGCTCAATCTGGCCAATTTCGATGCTGGGAAATGGCTGAAACAAACAGGCACGGTGGGTAAGATAACCGGTCGGGCTACGGTCGACGGGCAGGGAATCGATGTCAATACCCTCACCACTCGCTTCGATCTGGCGGTTAAATCAGCCGAGCTGAATGGTTACACGTATCAGAATCTGGATGCCGAAGGAAAACTGTCGAATGGTAATCTTGTCATTAAGGGAGCGCTGAAAGATCCGAATGCAAATCTGGCGTTAGACGCACAAGTCGGTTTAAAAGGCGATTTCCCCAGCGTAACGGGCGAAACGGTGATCCAGGAACTGAATCTACAAAAACTAAAACTTTACAAAGATCCTCTCTCCTTAAAAGGCCGTATTGTCATGAATATGACATCGACCAATCCCGATAAGCCTGTCGGTACGGTTTCGGCTCAGGATGCGGTTCTGGATCTGAATGGTAAAAGCTATCCCATCGATTCGCTCTACGCTCGTCTGGATGCCGACGGTGCCAATAAAAGCGTGCTGGCTGTGCTTCCCGGTGCTCAGCTTAGCCTGAACGGCCAATTCGATTACCCACAACTTTACGACATCATTGCCGGAGAAATCAGCCAGTACATTGAGCTACCGGCGTTGGCTTACAAACGCATTCCTCCTCCTCACGCATTTAATCTATCGCTAAAAGCCTACCAGAACCCGCTTTTTCAGGCGTTTGTTCCGGCACTCACCCGCATGGATACGGTACGGCTGGATGCGTATCTGGATAACAAACGCGATACGACTCTTTCAGCCATCCTCCGAACCGGCGTGATTGTGTATGATACGACCACCTTACAGGGAAGCTCGTTTGCCATACGGGGTGCCAACAACCAGCTCAAAGTTGATGGACGGATTGCTGGTGTACTCTATAACGGCATGACGATTCGCGAAACCGATTTGTCTGGGATAGCCGCCAATAACCGATTCCGTTTTTCGGTGGTCAACAAAGATTCGATCAATCGGGATTTACATGGTCTGGCCGGTACACTGAGCGTGGTCGATTCCAATTACCGCTTCCAATTTGCCCGAAATGGACTCCTCACCAATTACCAGCACTGGCAGACCGACACGAGTGGCTTTGCCCAGTATGGAAACAATGGCGTACTGATCAATAACCTGCATATTGAACAGGGGCAGCAATCGCTTGAGATCAGTAGTACCGAGCAGTACGGCAACGCCCCGATTCGTGTTACCGCACGATCGCTCAATATCGCGAACATGGCCCGCCTGGCCAATCAGGATACAACCCTGGCCAGTGGCGAACTGAATGGTACGGTAGTGGTGCGAAATTACATGGGTACCGACCAGAGTCTGGCGTTTATTGGTTCGGTGTATGTCGATAGCCTACAGGTGATGCAGAAGCCGATCGGTAACCTGACGGCCCGGTTCAACAATACGACCGAAGGACGAATTAGCGTCAATACAACCCTTGTTGGCCCCTACAATGATGCGGCTGTGACTGGTTTTTATAACCCAACGAATGCTAAAGAAGCGCTCAATCTGGCCATTAAACTTAACCGACTCGATGCCCGAACCATCGAAGCCTTTAGTTTCGGTGAGTTACGTCAGGCCAAAGGAAAACTTACCGGCGGCTTCAGCGTAGCGGGTGCTATTGATAACCCGGAGATGGATGGTAGTGTATCATTCGATTCGGTAGCGTTCAACATCAAACAGATCAATTCAACGTACCACATCGATCAGGAAAAACTGGCGTTCTCGGGACAAACCATTACCCTGAACGATTTCAGTCTGCGCGATTCGCTGGGCCGAACGCTTACCACGAATGGAACCGTTGTTCTGAAGAATCTGCCCAATGCAGCTTATAATCTGCGCGTTCAGGCCGATCATTTCCAGGTGCTCAATGCCGCTCGTAAAGACAACGACTACGCGTATGGACAGGCGGCAGTCAGTACCGATCTTCGAATTAAAGGGGCAGGTGCTGATGCGTCTGTAAATGGGACGGTACGGCTCGAAGATGGCAGTAAAATTTCGATGGTATTGCCCGACGAAACCGCCGATGCCAACGAAGCCAATGGCATTGTGACGTTCATTAACCATAACGATTCGCTCGCGCTGGTGAAGTATCTGTACCAACCAAAACGCGACAGTCTGGCTCCCCGGCTCTCGTTTGAGAAGTTAACGAACTCAACCATCTCGGTCGATCTGGAAGCTGATGAGAAGTCAGAGCTGACGATTGTAGTCGACGAACTCAACGGTGATAATCTGCGGGTACGTGGCAATGCCCGACTCAATGTAGGCGTCAATGCCGCTGGACAAGTGAGCGTATTGGGCCGGTATGAAGTGACCGAAGGGGAATATTCATTGACCTATCAGGTACTAAAACGCAAGTTCGAACTTCAGAAAGGGGGCTATATCAACTTTACGGGTGACCCGCTCAAAGCCGATATCAACATGACGGCGATCTATAAAGTCTCGACCCCACCCGGCGATCTGATTGGCAATGAAACGACCTCCTTAGATGCCGCATCACTCAAGCGAAAACTCCCATTTGAAGTTCTATTAACCATTAGCGATAATCTGGCATCACCAAAGCTATCTTTTGACATTCGGCTACCCGAAGCCGAAACGGGCGCCATTGCGGAATCCAGTGCTTTGGGTACAAGTGTTGAAAATAAATTAAAGGTACTCCGTCAAGATCCCTCGCAGGTCAACAAACAGGTCTTTGCTCTACTGGTATTGAACCGGTTCTTGCCCGAAAACACGTCCGACTTCTTCTCTGGCTCCGACAATGGTGGATTAAATACGCAGGCTGAAAATATTGCCCGCAGCAGTGTCAGTAAGCTCATTTCGGATCAGTTAGGCCGGTTAGCTTCGGGCGTCCTGAAAGGCTTCGATGTGGACTTCAATCTACTGTCTCAGGCGGGCAGCGCCAACACGGGAGGTACTACCAACGGCTCCCGTACCGACCTGAACGTGGGCATATCACGGAGTTTTCTGGCTGGTCGTGTCACCGTTTCAGTCGGTAAAAACTTCGTATTAGACAATGCTGCCAGTGCCGCTACACCCAGCCAGAATCAGGTGTTCGACAACGTTTCGGCTAACTACAATGTCACCCGCGATGGGCGTTATGTGCTGCGGGCCTATCGACGGAACGACTATCAGGCCGTACTGGATGGCTATGTCATTGAAACAGGTATTGGGTTCATCATTACGATGGATTACAATACACTATCTGAAATCTTCCGGAAGTCGTCGCCGGGTACTACGATGAACTAATCCGTTATGAGATTCCTATCTACGATACGTTATTCATACACCGTTCTTCTCAATTGGACCAATCCACTAAAGGGCGTTCATTATACCAACTATCGTTTACGATCAGTTCAGGCTTTCTTCTTTTTGCTTTCCATTTGGTTATTGAATGCCTGCAACATAGCCAAACATCTGCCCCCAAACGAGCGGCTCTACATGGGAACGGATGTAGTCATTCATGCTGATTCGACTGTTTCCAAAGACGAGCAAAGCGGTTTACAGGAGCAGTTAGAAGGCATGGCCCGTCCTCGGCCCAACAAACAGATTTTTGGCTATCCCTATAAAGTAGGGCTTTACTATTTGTTTGGGGAGCCCAGAAAACCGAAGGGATTCCGGTCCTGGTTTCGGAATAAGTTTGGTCAGGAGCCCGTACTGGCCAGTGCCAAAGCCATTACGTCGAACATTCCTATTTTTAAGGCTACCTTGCAGAATCAGGGCTATTTTGGGTCGGATGCTACGGGCAAACTGACCGAGGATGGCTACAAGGCCAGAGGTGTTTATGACGTCGATGTAAAGCAACGATTTTACATCGATTCAGCGGGGTTTCTGGTCGATTCGACTCCTGTGCGTAAAGCCCTCCTGGCAGCTGCCCGACGAACAGTGATAAAAAAAGGCGATCCTTATGTGTTCGACAACATCAAGCTAGAACGGGAACGCATTAGTCAGTCCATTAAGCAACGGGGCTTTTATTATTTCTTACCCGATTACGTAGCCGTTCTGGCCGACAATGATACGGCAACGCATAAAACGAAGGTCTATTTTGCAATTAAGCCCGACATACCTGAAGCGGCTGCTATACCCTATTATATTCGCGATGTATTTATTTACTCCAACTATAACCTATCGACAGCCCGGAACGACACCAATCGGCGACGCGCTTATGAAACAGAACAGCGCTTCCGCGTTATCGACTCGACCCGTCGATTCGACCCCAAACTTTTCCGCGACATTGTGACGGTGCGGCCAGGAGACCGCTACAGCAGTCGGATGCAGGACTTAACGCTCTCCCGGTTTATCAACGTAGGTGCGTTTAAGTTTGTCCGCAATCGATTTGAACCTGACCAACAGAGTGACTCCGCCGTACTGGATGTGCACTACTATCTCACACCCTATCCGGCCAAATCCGTGCGGGTTGAATTAGATGGGACATCTCGTTCCACAAATTTCAATGGAACACAGGTTGTTCTGAGCTGGCGTAACCGAAATGCGCTTCACCGAGCCGAACTGCTGACGGTCAATGCCAATGCCGGTATTGAATATCAGGTGGGGGATGGAAGTGAAGGGATTACCAACTATCGGCTGGGTGCGGATGCCACCCTGAGTTTTCCGCGTCTGGTCTCGCCTTTCCGGTTTCGGTACGATCAGCGACAAGCCCTGCCAAAAACCAATGCAACAGTAGGTTACCAGACCATTATCCGGGGAGGGCTCTACCGCATTAATTCGGCACAAACTACGTTCGGCTACGCCTGGCGTCAAAATCAGTCAATTGAACATGTCTTTCAGCCATTCAACATCAACTACGTATACGTCCCATCCAATAGCATAGGTGATCGGGTCTATGATATTTTAACCGACACATTAACAGATGCCATTATCAAACGGCAGTACCTGAATATCATTGGCTCTAACCAACTCATACTCAGCACGCTGTATACGTTCAATTACAATACACCAGCTCGCTCTGTATCTCCCAATACATTTCGCTTCACGGCCAATGCGGAGGCTGCCGGTAATCTGGCCAGTTTACTCTTCCATAAACAAGTAATAAACGATGATCGAAATGGGATATTTGGTGCTCCTTATGCCCAATACCTTCGATTTGATGCCGATTTTAGATATTACCGCCGTCTAACGCCTAAAATTACGCTGGCTAACCGCATCTTTGGGGGGATAGGGATTACATACGGTAACTCAAACAATAGAATGTTGCCGATCACCAAGCAATATTTCGTAGGTGGCAGCAACAGTATCCGGGCATTCCGGCCCAGGGCTATCGGACCCGGCTTGTTCACGCGCGATACCCTGCGTAACGTCCCATTGTTTCAGGATGGGGGTGGTGATATTAAGCTGGAAGCCAATACCGAATTACGCGCCAAATTCAACAAGTTCCTCGAAGGAGCCGTTTTTGTAGATGCTGGCAATGTATGGTCGTATTCCGATGTGGATACGTTCGGACCCGAGGCCAAATTCTCCAATAATTTTCTGAAGCAAATCGCGATAGGCGCAGGGGTAGGGATTCGTCTGGATTTATCGTACTTCCTGATCCGCCTTGACCTGGCAACGCCCTTGCGAAAACCCTACCAAACCGACGGCAACGAATGGGTAGTCGATAAGATGGCGTTTGGCAGTCCCGATTGGCGAAAGCAAAACCTCGTCCTCAACATCGGCGTTGGTTATCCGTTTTAGTTTTTTAGATTAAACACAGAGCGGTCCGTCGTCACGGCAAGAAGTATAGAGAGTTTTTCATACCAACTTAAACGTTTATTCCAGTAACTTTTTTGTCATCCCGACGCAGGAGGGATCTTCGGGAAATGCGAAAAAATAAGTATCTCCGAAGATCCCTCCTGCGTCGGGATGACAAAAAAGTACCGTTATGGCTCGATTAGGAAAAGTTTAAACAGGCTCTTTCTTAACTCTCTATACTTCTTGCCGTGACGACGGACCGCTCTGTGTTTAATCTTTCTCTTTTTCCAGCACTGGCTTAAGTACGTTCCAGACGGTATTCGCTACGATTTTATGGCCTTCGGGTGTGGGATGGATACCATCGGGTTGGTTCAGTTTGGGAATGCCGCCGACACCTTCGAGCAGGAACGGAATCAACACTGCTTTGTTCTTATCGGCTAGTTCTTTAAATAACTCCCGAAACTCTTTTGTATAGGTTGTTCCCATGTTGGGTGGAATCTGCATACCGGCCAGCACAATCGTAGCGTCCGGGCTTTTCTTCCGAACCGTATCCATAATGGCCTGCAAATTTTGTCGGGTAGCGGTGAGTGGTAAGCCTCGCAGGCCGTCGTTGCCACCCAGTTCGAGCACAAACACGGCTACCGGCTGACGCATCACCCAGCTAATGCGGCTTTTTCCACCCGCCGTAGTTTCGCCACTCAGCCCGGCATTCACTATGGTATAGTTCAGTCCAGCCGAATCAATCTTCTGACCAACCAAAGCCGGGAAAGCCTGCGATGGCTCGACACCGTAACCAGCCGTCAGGCTATTGCCATAGAACAAGACAATTTGTTTTTTGGACGGAGCTGTTGGCGCAGCCGTAGACGCTTTAGCGGTGCTATCACCTGTGCCTGAAGTGGTTTTGGTATCAGATGAACCGCAATTCCAGACCGTTAAGCAAACGATCAGGCCGCTTATCACAGAAAAGGCCGTTTGTCGATTCAGACAGAACTTCATTGTTTTTAGACGGGTTAATACGAAACACATCGGACCGCCGAAGCGGAGACGCGGAGAACATCAGGAGAAGTACTTGAAACTCTGTAATCTCCGTGACTCAGTGTTCATTACAAAAGTCGTATCAACCGTTTTTTGTTCCATGAGTATCCTGCACGTCGAAAATCTTACCAAAACCTATACCAGCGGAGGCCGCGAGCTAACCGTACTACATGGCGTCAACTTCACACTTGAACCGGGCGATACGTTTGCCATTGTTGGCCCGTCGGGCAGCGGCAAAACGACTTTATTAGGGCTGTGCGCTGGCCTGGACCGGGCATCTTCCGGCAGCGTTTACCTCAACGACATTCGGCTGGATACACTCAGTGAAGACCAACGAGCCGCCATCCGCAACCAATATGTAGGCTTTATCTTTCAAAATTTCCAGCTTTTACCCACGCTGACGGCTCTCGAAAATGTAATGGTGCCGCTTGAGTTACGGGGTGAAAAAGGAGCTGCTAAAACCGCTCAGGCACTGCTGGATCGGGTCGGTCTGGGGCAGCGAGGACACCACTACCCTACTCAGCTTTCAGGCGGGGAGCAGCAACGGGTTTCGCTGGCGCGTGCCTTCGCCAACCGTCCCAAACTTCTCTTTGCCGACGAGCCAACCGGCAACCTCGACGCGGATACCAGTGCTACCGTTGTCGATCTGCTGTTCGAACTCAACCGCGAAGCAGGCACCACCCTCGTTCTGGTCACCCATGATATGGAACTAGCCTCCCGCACGCAACGGATCATCCGAATCAAGGGCGGAACGGTCGTTAATCAATTGGTGAATGAGCGATTGAGTGATTGAGCGAATTGCTGACGCACGCTTTTTCGCTCAATCACTCATTCACTCAATAAACATGGATTCCCCACGCTTTCATACTACGCTCCTCCCCCAGCCCGGAACGGGTTGGCTGTTTCGGATGGCCTGGCGCGACAGTCGCCGGAGCCGTCAACGGCTGCTGCTGTTTATGTCGGCCATTGTGCTGGGCATTGCGGCTTTAGTAGCTATCAATTCCTTTGGTGATAATCTGGCCCAAAGTATCGACGATCAGGCCCGCGAACTGCTGGGTGCTGACCTGACCATTTCGTGGGCTCGCGAACCCTCTGCCAAAACGGGGAAGCTCTTAAAAACAATTGGTCGCGACCGGGCGTATGAAGTATCCTTCCCATCGCTGGTATCGATCCCGAAAACGGGCGGTGTACGGCTGGCACAGATCAAGGGCCTTGAAGGCGCTTTCCCCTATTATGGGACCTGGGAAGTCCAACCCGCATCAGCGATCCAGTCGTTTCGACAGGCAACCAGTCGAGTAGCTTTGGTGGATGATGGACTGCTGGTTCAATTGGGCGCTCAACCCGGTGATTCGGTAAAAGTTGGAAACCTGAATTTCCTGATTGCCGGACGCGTCACCAAAACGCCGGGACAGGCTGCTGTGGCGGCTACCGTAGCCCCCACCGTCTTTATACCGAATAAATTTTTGGCAATTACGGGCCTGCTCCAACGGGGTAGCCGGATTGCTTACAAATACTACTATCAATTCGCTCCCGGTACCGATGTCGAAAAATTCATTAAACCGCTTTCGTCACAACTGGACAAGGAAGGGCTTAATTATGACACTGTAGCCGGGCGTAAAAAGCAAACCGGACGTGCTTTTGGTGATCTAACCAAGTTTCTAAGTCTGGTCGCGTTTGTCGCTTTACTGTTAGGGTGTGTGGGCGTTGCCAGTGCCGTTCAGTTATACGTAAAAGAGAAAATCGCATCGGTGGCTATTCTCCGAACACTCGGTACCAGCGGACGGCAAGCCTTTTTGATTTACCTGTTGCAAACGGCGATAATGGGCTTTTTAGGAGCCGCCATTGGTGCGTTGGTGGGCTCAGCCATTCAGTTGATTCTTCCCCGCGTATTCAGTAATTTTTTACCGATCACCGTCGAAACGTCATTATCCCTTCCAGCAATTCTGGGTGGTATAGGAACGGGCTTATTGATTTCCGTTCTGTTTTCGCTATTACCCTTACTGGCCATTCGAAACGTATCACCTTTACGAGCCATTCGTAACTCCTACGAAGATGATCTGAGCGGACGCGATCCATTCCGCTGGCTGGTGTATTTGCTGGTGGTTGGGTTCATTGTGGGCTTTGCCTATCTGCAGACACGAAATCTGATGCTGGCGATTGGCTTCACCGGTGGTTTAACACTGGCGTTTGGTATACTGACTGCACTGGGTTTAGGGCTCATCTGGCTGGTTCGCCGATTTTTTCCTGTTTCCTGGAGTTACGTCTGGCGGCAAAGTCTGGCCAATCTCTACCGGCCCAACAACCAGACGCTGATCCTGGTGACGTCGATAGGACTTGGCGCATTTTTAATTGCCACACTTTACCTTACGCAAGGGTTACTGTTGGGTCAGGTCGAACTGTCGGCCAGTGGCAAGCAACCGAACATGGTTCTGTTCGACATTCAGAATGAGCAGCTTGGCGGAGTAAAAAAATTGGTAGCCGCGCAGAAATTACCTGTTTTGCAGCAGGTACCCGTCGTAACGATGCGTTTGTCGGATATTAATGGCAAAACGGGTAACGTCAATCCAAAAGACACCACATTCAAAATTCCTAAATGGGCCTTTACCCGCGAATACCGGGTTACCTACCGTGATACATTGATTTCGTCGGAGAAGTTAATCGCGGGAAAAGCACCGTACCAGGCCAATGGAACTATCTATATCTCCGTAGAGAAACCATTCTTCGACCGGATGCACCTCAAACTGGGTGATACATTGAACTTTAATGTTCAGGGCGCTCCCATTCAGTCTATTGTTGGCGGCACGCGCGAGGTCGAGTGGAACCGGGTACAAACAAATTTTCTCGTCGTCTTTCCGTCGGGTGTGCTGGAGCAGGCCCCCCAATTCCATGTGCTGATGACCCGAGTTCCCAACAATCAGGTTTCGGCCCAGCTTCAACGTGGACTGGTTAGTCAATTTCCCAATGTTTCGGCTATTGATCTGGGACTTATTCTCAAGACCGTAGATGAGATTCTGGGGCAAATCTCGTTCGTTATCCAGTTTATGGCCTTATTTAGCATTCTGACAGGCTTATTGGTTTTAGCCAGTTCTGTTGTTATCAGCAAATACCAGCGCCTGCGTGAGAGTGTGCTGTTACGTACGTTAGGTGCCAGCCGGGAGCAGATTTTAAGCATTACCGTACTCGAATATGGCTTGCTTGGCTTATTGGCGGCTCTCTCAGGCATTCTGCTGTCTATAGGTGGTACATGGGGGTTAGCCCGGTTTGTGTTCGAAGTACCTTACAAACCCGCCGTTGTGCCACTGGTCGTGGTAACTGCGGTTGTAACTGTAATGACTATTCTAATTGGTGTATTTAACAGTCGGGAAGTGCTGTCAAGACCACCACTCGATGTATTGCGGGCAGAGGGGTAAACTAAACTATTGTAGGGGCTGCTCGCATAAACGTGTAAATTGCTAGCCATTCGAACTTAATTCCTATGGCTGGCTTAATCATCTGTCGGCAACGGCTAAACTGGGCCGTTATCCTGGCGGCTTTACTGTTTCTGAACGCACATGGACAGTCGGTTGGACGATTAACAGTAACCGTGCTTGATGCGGCAACGAGCAAGCCTACTCCTGTTCGAGTTCGGCTGACGCGGAATGGCCATCCTGTAGCATCACTCCCACCCGAAGCGGTTGCGGTCATGTATGGCCTATGGGATCACGAAGATGGGTACGGATTCCAGCCCGACAGTTCGTTCTATGTAGCCGGTCAATTTGGGTTGTCTCTGCCTCCGGGCACATATGAATTATCACTTTCCAAAGGCTCCGAGTACCTAAGTCAGAAACATACGCTGGTGAGTACCGCCAGAAAAACGGTTCAGAAAACGGTTCGACTGGAACGATGGATCAATATGGCTGCCAAAGGGTGGTATTCGACCGATGGGCATATTCACCTCCGGCGCTCCCCTCGCGACAACCCGTACATTGCGACCTGGTTACAAGCCGAAGAAGTGCATGTGGGTGCATTCCTGCGCATGGGTGATTTCTGGGAAACCTATTATCCACAATATGCGTATGGCGACAAAGGCGTTTATCAACAGGGCGACTACTTATTAACCAGTGGGCAGGAAGATCCGCGAACTTCGGAATTAGGACACGTCTTTGCGTTAGGCGCTGCCAACCGTGTTCGAAAAAGTAGTCGTTATTACTTCTTCGACGAAGTGTTTGATAAAATCCATCAGCTTGGTGGCATTACAGGCTATGCGCATCAGGCCGAAACGTTTCATGGCTACCGGGGCTTAACCCTCGACGGCCTGCGAGGAAAAGTCGACGCCTTCGAATTGCTTCAGTTCTGTGTGGATGCGCATCCACTACATATCGAACACTATTATCACCTGCTTGATCTGGGCATTCCACTCATCGCAACGGCAGGGTCCGATTTTCCCTGGTGTGGGCAGGATCATGGTCATGGGCCGGTCGAGCATTCGTCACGTATCGGCAATGCGCGATTTTATACCTATTTAGGGGCGGGTAAGAAACTTTCGTTTTCAACCTGGCGTGATGCCGTAGCGGCTGGTCATACGTTCGTATCGAGCGGGCCAATTCTTGATTTAACCGTAGCCAATGCCATTCCGGGCGATCGTTTGGATCTTAAAAAAGGGGCGTCTGTACCTATTACGGTTCATGCGTATGGCCATGATGGTCAGGTGCTACTCGATACACTGGAACTGGTGAGTCATGGTAAGGTTATTGGCCGGGTAACAGCCCATGAGCCGGGACAATCGACTCACCATCTATCCATTCAATTGACTTTACCCAATCTCGAAAGTGGCCGATGGATTGCCGCCCGCTGTTCGGCAGGCCCTGGTCAGGCAGCGCATACAACGCCCGTTTACCTCACTGTTGACGGAGATGGGTTTTATAATCGGGAAACCGCCAGTCACTATCTGGACTTGAGCGAAAAGTACCTGACCGAAATCGAACAACAGTTTACACCCGACCCTACCAAAATCGATCAGCAGGCCTGGAAATACAAAGACGGCTTGCAGACCCGAATTGCCGAAACCCGACGGGTCATTAGTGAATTACGGAAGAAACTAAAATAGGCTTACTTCCACTGCGTAATGTCAATCACATTGCGGCAGAAGTCGTATTCCTCAGGCTGGTTGGAGCCAATTAGCAGGAGTTTTGGGGAAGGATTTGCCGGATTGATCAATTGCTGGATTTGCTCGTGATACCAGTTCATACCCTGACGATCCAGATTCGAAGTAGGCTCATCCAGCATAATAATCGGCGAATTGGAGAAAAACGCCAAGCCAAGTTTCACCCGCTGCTTCATTCCCGACGAAAAATACTTGATCTCTTTATCGCGGGCGTGGGTCAGCAGCAGTCGGTCGGCGATAGATTCGAGGGTATAACCATCGAGGAACGGCTTAAACGTCTGGTGAAACGTCAGCAATTCATCCAGCGTCAATTCCTCAACCAGCTCCAGGTATGGTGCGGCTATCGAAATGTACCGAAACCAGTCGTCGGCTTCCAGCGTCTTGCCCTGCATCGAATATGTAAGCGTTCCCTCGGTGATGGGCAGGCTACCGGCCAGTAACTGTAATAGGGTAGATTTTCCGCTGCCGTTGGGTCCGACAAACGTATAGCTATTCCCGGCGGAAAGCGTCAGTTCGACCCGCCGAAAAATCCATTCTTTCCGATATTTCTTGCCGATTTTTTCAGCAACGATGTGCATAAATGATAATGTAAAATGGATAATGAACAATGTATAATGATGTAGTCCTAGTCATTATACATTGTTCATTATCCATTATTCATTAAATCTTACTCCCGCTCTCCATTTGCGGATGGGCCGCGCATGATGCCTCGTTCGGAGCTACGGATAAAGTTCACGATTTCATCACGTTCGTCCGAAGCCGGTAGTTCCAGTTCGATCTGGGTCAGTGCATCAGCGTTATTTAATCCGCGCAGATAGATATAGCGGTAAATTTCCTGAATCTGGTTGATCTGTTCGTTTGTATAACCCCGCCGACGAATACCCACGGAGTTAATGCCTGCGTAAGTCAGCGGCTCGCGGGCTGCCTTGGAATAAGGTGGTACATCTTTTCGAACCAGTGAGCCACCCGAAATAAACGCATGCGACCCGATTCGGGAGAACTGCAACACGGAGCTAGATCCGCCAATAATGGCCCAATCGCCCATATGTACGTGGCCCGCCATCTGCACATTGTTGGTAATGATGCAGTGATTACCGATCCGGCAATCATGCGCTACGTGCGCATAGGCCATGATCAGGCAGTTTGCCCCAATTTGGGTTTTCCAGTGTTCTTCGGTACCCCGGCTAATGGTCGCGTACTCACGAATCGTCGTATTATCCCCAATGAAGGTCCGGGTATATTCATTATTGAACTTCAAATCCTGTGGCGTTGCCGAGATAACCGCTCCAGGGTAAATTTTGCAGTTACGGCCAATACGAGCCCCCTCATTAATAACCGCATGGGAGCCGATCCATGTTCCTTCGCCAATTTCAACGTCCTTGTGAATGATGGCAAATGGTTCAATCACTACATTCTGCGCAATCTTCGCTTCAGAGTGAATATATGCTAACGGTTGAATCATACTTCTTTAAATGATGAATTATGAATTATGAATGATGAATGACAGCTATGGGCATGTAGTCACACCCATTCATCCGCACAGGCGGCCCTGATTCATCATTCATAATTCATCATTTTTTCTTTACCAGGCTGGCAATCATATCGGCTTCGCAAACGAGTTGGTTGGCTACGTAGCCACGACCCTGCATTTTCACAATGCCGCGCTTCATGGGCGACGTAAATTCACACCGGAATATCACGGTATCGCCAGGAAGCACATTCCGCCGGAAACGGCAATTTTCAATACCAACCAGAAATGGCCAGTAATTCTCAGGATCGGGAACGGTACTCAAAACCAGAATACCACCTGTCTGCGCCATGGCTTCGAGCTGCATCACACCGGGCATCACCGGATTGCCGGGGAAGTGTCCAGGGAAAAATGGCTCATTCATCGTCACATTCTTGATACCAACCACACTGTTTTCGTCCAGTGCAATGATCTTGTCGATCATCTGGAACGGATACCGGTGAGGCAGCAGCTGCGATATCCGATTGATATCCAGCACAGGAGGCTGCATGGGGTCGTATTTAGGCACCTGGTTGGCTGCGTTTTTCTGGATGAGTTTCTTGATTTTTTTGGCAAAGGCTACATTGGCCGCGTGGCCGGGCCGGGCTGCCAGAATCTGCGCTTTGATGGGTCGACCGATCAGAGCCAGATCGCCCACTACGTCGAGCAGTTTATGGCGAGCCATTTCGTTCGGGTAGTGGAGTTGCAGATTATTCAGAATACCCGCCTGCTTGTTTACACTCACCTTCGGTTTATGCAGCAGATCGGCCAGGTAATCCAGCTCACCATCCTGCACATCCCGATCTACAATGACTATGGCGTTGGTCAGATCGCCCCCTTTGATCAGGTTCTGCTTATACAACGCTTCGAGTTCATGCAAAAATACGAAGGTACGGCTGCTGGCGATCTGTTCAGGAAACTGACTGATGTCGTTCAGATATGCGTGCTGGCTGCTGATGACCCGTGAGTTGTAATCGACCATCACCGTCAGCCGATAGTCGTCCAGCGGCAGGGCGGCTAATTCAATATCTTTCTCCGCATTTCGATAATGAACGTACTCGTTGACTTCAAAGTAGTTACGGGTGGCATTCTGCTCTTCAATCCCGGCATCCCGCAGGGCATCGATAAACTGGATGGACGACCCATCCATGATGGGAGGTTCTGGACCATCTAACTGAATCAGGATATTGTCGAGCTGAAGACCGACCAGCGCAGCCAGTGTATGCTCAACCGTATGGATACGAGCTCCACTCTGTTCAATGGTCGTTCCGCGCGAAAGATCGACCACATTATCCACATCGGCATCCACAATGGGTTGTCCAGGCAGATCAACACGTTGGAATTTATAGCCATGGTTGGTCGGCGCAGGCAGAAAGGTCATCGTGGCCTGCACACCCGTATGGAGTCCCACTCCCGATACCGAAACGGCTTTCTGAATCGTCTGTTGTTTGGTATTCATTTCTTATCAGCTTACAGTTCACGGTTTACAGTTTACGGTGGCTGATGCGAGAACAGTGCGGGCGTCAATCAACCGTAAACTGTAAACCGTGAACTGTAAACTATTTTTCGTTTTTCTTTTCCAGTTTAAACACTCTTTGTTCCAGGTCAGGGAGCCGACGGAACACCGCCAGCGAGCGCATACTTTCTTTCAGCCCAAAAGCGGGTGAACTGTTGAGTGACGTTCCTTCTTCTTCCACGCTCTTTCCAACGCCCGACTGGGCGCCTACTTTAGTTCCGTTGGCAATAGTCAGATGCCCGGCGAATCCAACCTGACCGGCAATCACGCAGTTATCACCGATTTTGGTAGACCCCGAAACACCCGTCTGGGCGGCAATTACTGTATTCCTGCCTATTTCGACATTATGGGCAATCTGTATCAGATTATCTAATTTGGCCCCCTGACGGATAATGGTCGAACCCATTGTGGCGCAGTCGATAGTCGTGTTGGAGCCAACGTTCACATTGTCTTCCAGAATGACATTGCCGAGTTGAGGAATGGTTTTATAGGTTCCATCGGGTTGGGGTGCAAATCCGAATCCTTCGCTGCCAACGACCGCATTAGGATGGATCACGCAGTTTTGCCCGATCACGCAATTGTCCAGAATACGAACCCCTGGATGGATAATGGTATTATCGCCAATCCGAACATTATTGCCGACGTAAGCCTGAGGGTATATTTTCACATTTCGACCAATCTGGCAGTTCCGGCCAACGTACGAAAACGCTCCTCGGTAGGCTTGTTCACCCATCTGACTTCCCTCACCAATATAAGATGGCTGTTCGATACCAACCCGCGAAAAAATTAATTGCTTGTGGTATTCTTCAAGCAGTCGGGTGAAGGCAGAGTAGGAGTTTTCTACAAAAATCAGCGCCGATGAAACCGGCTTTTTAGGCTCGAATGATCGGTCGACAATCACCGCCGAAGCTCGGGTTGTGTATAAATGTGGTTCGTATTTGAGGTTCGACAGAAACGAAATATCCCCTGGTTGCCCCTCTTCAATTTTAGCTAACCCAGTGATTGCCAGCGATTCATTTCCGGCGACTTCGCCCCCCAGCAGTGTGGCAATCTGCTTGACTGTAAACTCCATATATGTATGACGGCCGTCGCAAAACACCCATTATAGCCGGGTATTCAGGGCGCTAAGGTAGCGAACAAATTGCACTTTTCCGCAATTGGTTAACCGGTTAATTGGTCGATTGATTAACAAGATAGACTACTACTCAACTACTCTGCCAAATTCCTCGCCCAACAGACGTAGTACCGACGGACAATGTTGGTCAGCACCTGAATATTCGACAGATCGGAGGCATCGGCAATATCGATCACGTTGCCGCCTTTCAGTTTGATGGCAATGCGATCACCCGAAGGCAAATAGGCGGCATTAGTCGCCTGGCCTTCAATCAAAAAGTAGGAAAGCCAATCCTCGGGCATACCTGTTTGCCGCAACTGGCCTTCGATTTGGGTAAGCAGTTCACCCGCAAACGGTTCGGTCGACAGCATAATTTTAAACAGCCGTCGATTGAGCAGCATCTGGCAGAGATTCGAGAAAATCGGGTCAGAATGATAAGCACCCTGTTTCACACAGGTCCAGATGTCAAAATCGTCTAGTCGGGTGAAGGCATCGAGGTAAGTACGATCAGTTTGAAAATCGGCCATCGACACACTGTTGCGGAGAAATAGCCGAAACACATCCGACGCAAACACCGACTCACTCCCCTCCTGCCGACTCAGGAACCTGGCCCGACGCAAAATCTGAATCATCATCGATTCACAGCAAATCGACGTTTTGTGCAGATACACCTGCCAGTACATGAGTCGACGGGCATTCAGAAAGTTTTCGACACTCAGAATTCCTTTAGCCTCTACCACCAGCTGATCATCGACCAGGTCCAGCATTTTAATGATTCGCTCCGCGCCAATAGCCCCTTCAGCTACGCCCGTATAATACCCATCGCGGTTGAGGTAATCCATCCGGTCCATATCCAACTGGCTCGAAATAAGCTGATGGAAAAAAGGCCGTTCATACGTGCCCTCGAACATGCGGATCGCCAGCGACAACGCGCCACCAAACTGCCGATTAAGGTCATGCATCAACATCAGCGAAATCTGCTCATGCGGCACATCGTCGAGCAAACAGCACTCCAGCACATGCGAAAAAGGCCCATGTCCCACATCATGCAACAGAATAGCGATCTGAGCCGCTTCGCACTCATCGTTACTGATGGTGTGGCCTTTACTCTGGAGCGTACTCATCGCCTGCCCCATCAGGTGCATGGCGCCCAATGCGTGATGGAAACGCGTATGCAAAGCCCCTGGGTACACGTATTCAGAGAGCCCTAGTTGCTTGATTCGCCGAAGTCGCTGGAAGTAAGGATGCTCTACTAAATCGAAGAGCAGTTCGGATGGTATGGTTATAAATCCGTAAACCGGATCGTTGAGAATTTTCTTTTTATTGGGCGTTGCCATTAGGCAAAGATACCAGACGAACGTGCATTTTAAACTGTGGCACGGCTAATACAAGCGTTTGATTACCAAATACGAACTCAGCCGTGCCACAGTTCAGCGAGCAGTCTCTACCAGCCTGAAACACAGGATTACTGGCTTACTGATCGAAATATCCGGCCAAATCTGTTCATTCTGTCAAAAAATATGTAAATTTGCCCCGCTGAGTCCGAGCAATCGCTCAGCAACGGGCTTGTAACTCAGTTGGTTAGAGTAACTGACTCATAATCAGTAAGTCCTTGGTTCGAGCCCAAGCTGGCCCACTTGATAATCAGCCGCTTAGCATAAATGTTAAGCGGCTTTATTGTTTAGTTGCAATACATTTTCTCAATCGAGCAGTAGTACGTTTTTGTTTGTAAAGCCAATTCCACGATGCTGCCGTTGTTCCTTAAGCATTTTAGACAGTCTAGTCGGCAGTCCTGAAGAAATTCCACTCTTTCGAGAAGTCGGACTTCATCGTTCCCTTCGGGAAAACGTTGTGCGTATTCGCCCAGGTGTTCCACTGCTGATCAAGCTTTTTGACCAGATCGGGCTGATTGGCGGCCAGGTTGTGCCGCTCCGTTCGGTCGGCATCCAGATCATATAATTCCCAGGGTGCACCAATCACGCCTACGGCTTTCCATTTACCAAACCGAATGGCGCGGTGGTTCTCGTGTTCCCAGTACATGTATTCATGGGGTTGGCGCGTGCCTTTGGTCAGTACGGGCATCAGGCTTTTCCCTTCGATGGGATGAATTTTCTGCCCTTTCGCTTCAGTCGGGTAGGTGGCGCCACTCGCTTCAATAAACGTAGGCATGATGTCGATCAGATAGCCGGGCGCCGATGTGATTTTACCTTTCTGACTGGTCATGCCCGCCGGATAGTGAACAATCAATGGTGTAGCGATACCGCCTTCATAGGAAACGTGTTTAAAACCCTTGAACGGTGTATTGGACGCATTGGCCCAAACTCCTCCGTACGAAATGGCGCCCCCTTTGGCGGGGTCGTTGATCTCGCTGGTAGTTCCTCCGCCCAATACGCCCCCTTCCTGACAGGCACCATTGTCGGACAAAAAGACCAGCAGCGTATTATCCAGCTTGCCTGTCTGCTTCAGGTACTTAACCAGTTTGCCGATGTTCTGATCCATGCGATACACCTGCGCGGCATACACCGCCATCCGATAATCCATTTCCCGTTGTTTGGCAGTGTCCTGCTCTGCCCAGGCCGGGTAAATTTCCGGCCGGGCCGACAGTCCCCATTTTTCAGGTACGATTCCTTCTTTGACCTGCTTGCGAAACCGCTGTTCGCGAAGCGCATCCCAGCCCTGATGGTAGTTACCCCGGAACCGTTCAATATCGTCCGTTAAGGCATGGAGCGGCCAGTGGGGCGACGTAAAGGCCAGGTACAGGAAAAACGGTTGCTGATCGTTCTGTTCTTTCAGGAACGTAAGGGCATTGTCCGTAAACGCATCGGTGGTATAGAACGGCTGACTTACTTTTTCAATCGGTTCATTGTCCTGCCAGATACCGCGTGGCTGAATGGGATCGAGGTAGCTGCTTGCCCCGGCCAGCAATCCATAATACCGATCGAAGCCCCGCTGACGGGGGCGCAGGTCGGGGGTGCTGGAACCCAAGTGCCATTTGCCGGCCATGTAGGTATGATAGCCCGCCGTTTTCAGCACTTCGGCAATCGTCACACAATGGCGGTTCAATTCACCCCGATAGCCCTCTACACCATAATCGTAGTCGATTCGGTTGTTGGGTTCTTTGGTCATGTGGCCGATACCCGCCTGATGCTGAAACAGACCCGTCATCAGGGCGGCACGGGTAGGGCAGCAGCGAGCCGTGTTATAAAACTGAGTAAACCGAACCCCGTCGCGAGCCAGCTTGTCCAGATTAGGAGTAGGAATTTCTGAGCCGTAACAACCCAGATCCGAATAGCCCATGTCGTCGGCCATGATCAGGACGATATTCGGTTTTGAAGTCGCTTTCTGAACGGCTGACTTTTTAGGAGGTATCGCCCCGAAAAAGAAAAAACCGCTCAGGAGCGCACTGAGGATGAGGAGTTGTTTCATGGTTTCACAGAGGAAGGAATGGCTGCCTGAAAATCGGTTGCCGTTTGTCGGCGCCACGCTCGTAGCTGGGTAAGTAGTTGAGTTCGTTTGGCTGGCAGTTTATCGGATAAATCCATCTGTTCAGCGGGGTCGTCGACTAGATTGAATAGCTGAACCTGATCCTTGTCAAAGTATTCAATCAGTTTATACGCTCCATTTCGGATGGCTCCGGCTGAGCGACCACCCAGAAAATGGGGTTTCGGAAGCGGATAATGCCAGTAAAGTGTTCGTTCGAATGGTTTCGCTGTTCCTTTTAAGGTCGAGGCAATACTGGTTCCGTCCAGCACAAAACCGGCTGTGGGTTTTACAGCCGCCAGTTCGAGCAGCGTCGGATAAATATCCAACGTATTGATTACCTGCCTTGAAACTGATCCGGCTTTTATAAAACCCGGCCAATAGGCGATGAACGGCTCGCGGATGCCGCCTTCGTACAGTTCCGATTTACCACCGCGCAGGGGCGCGTTCGATGTTACATTGAGTTCACCGCCATTGTCGGAGGTAAACAGAATCAACGTATTGTCGGTCAGCTTCAGCTCATTTAGCGTAGCCATGATCTGCCCAACCCCGTCATCAATACTCTCCAGCATAGCCGCCAGTTCAGGATTGTTTTTCCGGGTACCAGCAC
The DNA here is from genome assembly GCF_054776815.1 of Spirosoma gilvum. Taxonomy (NCBI): domain Bacteria; kingdom Pseudomonadati; phylum Bacteroidota; class Cytophagia; order Cytophagales; family Cytophagaceae; genus Spirosoma; species Spirosoma gilvum. Next base: position 146,466 of record NZ_BAAHBH010000007.1, read on the forward strand.
CCGGCTTCTGCTGGTATTTAGCCACTTTATCGGGTTTACCGGCCAGTTTGGTGTGCACAGCATAGTGCGATAAATACAGAAAAAATGGGCGGGCCGCGTTCGGCTTGGCCTGACTGCGCTTAATGAAGTCGACGGCTTCCTGATTCAGTCGGTCGGTCAGGTATTCTCCTTCGGTTTGGGCCGGAACCTCGGGCATGAAAAAGTACGGGTGAAAATAGTCGCCGTTGGCAATGTAGCCGGTTTCGGAGCAGATCACCTCATCCCAGCCATGCTTCGCCGGTTCGCCTTTTTTCTTCGTGTAATCGCCGGTCAGGTGCCATTTACCAATGAGCCCCGTGTGATACCCGGCTTTTTTCAACTGCTCGTTGAGGGTTACGTAGTCGGGCGACAGGTATTTTTCGTCTCTTGCATCCAGATAGTCCGTAATGCCGGTTCGGGCCGGGTGCTGACCAGTCATCAGGGCAATGCGGGTGGGTGTGCAGACCGGTGCGGTGGCATACGCCTGAGTAAACCGCATACCTCCGGCTGCCAGCCGGTCGAGGTTCGGGGTTTCGTTGAAGCGCGGTCCGTCGTTACTGTTTTTGTAGCAGCCCAGTTCACTCCAGCCCAGATCATCAGCCAGAATGATAATAATGTTTGGCGGAGCAGACGGTTTCTTTTGCGCAAAACCCGTGAAGCCCAATAGACAAAGCAAAAGACTAAAACCAACATGTTTCATGCCATACTACTGTTTTTTGACCGTTACATAATAAGCGCCCTGCATGCCTTTGTCTGTTTCCAGCCACGATTCGAGGTTGTACTCACCCCGTTTTATATACACGCGGGGAATGACTATGTCAGTGACGTTGTCTTTCGGCACCTGAACACTACGCTGAATCTGCCCGATACGAACCAGAACCCGACTGCCCTTTTTAACCGAAGGGTGCCGAACGGCAACGTCATAATGACCGTCCGTCTGTACGTTGACAGCCCAGTAACCCAATCCGGTTTCGGTGGTCCAGTTGTTAACCAGGCCCGTCCAGTCCTGCCGAGTCAGTACGGTTGGATTTTCGTGCGGGTCGCCCAGACTGATCCGGCGGGTAACCAGATTTGGACTTGAGGCAATATCGGCAAAAACGCTATCCAGCTTGACTCGTAACTGACTGACAATCGCTGAGTTCGCTGACGCTATGTTCGTGCGTTCGTATGGGTCGGTTTTGAGATCATACAGTTCAAAACTTTCCGGTTGCTGAGAGTCGGCATTGATCGCCACCAGTTTGAAGTTATCCTGGTACAGGGCTGCATTGCGGTATGGTTCAGGCCAGCCCCGATTCCAGGCATTGTAAAAAAGTCTCCGCCGAAATGTTGCCCTGCCCTGAATAACCGGGAGCGCCGATTGTCCGTCAAGGTGTAGCGAAGTCGGAGTTGGGATACGAACGACGTCGAGTAGTGTTGGCAGGACGTCGATGTGCGCCAGTCGCGTATCGATATCTTTATTGACAGCAAAAATACCTTTACCCTGAACAAAAAATGGCGTGCGGGTGCCTCCTTCGTAAACACTACCTTTTCGCCCTTTAAACCCTGTATTGAACCGTAATTGCTGACTGCCATTGTCGGTTGTGAAAATAATGATCGTGTTATCGTCCAGATGCAGGGCTTTTACCTGAGCCAGAATCCGGCCTACATTATCATCAATGTTGGCAACCATGGCATAGACCCGACGCGCATCTTCTTTGTCTTTCTCCGTCATGGTAGCCCAGTCTTTACCCGTTTGCCGGTCGAAAGCGGTATTGAACGCTATGTCTTTGTACTGGTCATAATATTGTTTCGGGACCTGTAAGGGATCGTGTGGCGCGTTGTAAGCGACGTACAGAAAAAACGGTTTCTGCTGGTTCGTTTTCAGAAAATCAAGCGCGGCATCGGTAAAAACATCGGTGCAGTAGCCAGTGGTTTTTACCGGAACATTGTTTTTATAGAGTGTTGAGTTGAAGTAGCAGCTGTCGGGCCGGAAAAAGTTATCGGCATGATCGCCCGGCTGGCCAATACCGCCACCATGCCCGACCAGCGAAAACCCAAAGCCCTGATCGGATGCTCGGTATGGGTACGTATCGCCCAGATGCCATTTGCCAACAATGCCCGTCTGGTAACCGTTCTTCGCCAGAACTTCGGCTAGTGTCACTTCTTCGGATGCCATGATAGAACCACCGTTGTACGTATCATGCACACCCGTTCGCTGGTGATACCGCCCCGTCAGTAAACTCGCCCGTGTAGGACTACAAACCGGCGAGGTATGAAAATTAGTCAGCCGAGTACTCTGGGCCGCAAAACCATCCAGGTTAGGCGTCTTCACGTGGGGGTTCCCATAATAACCCAAATCGCCATACCCCTGGTCGTCGGTCATAATCAGGATAATATTGGGGCGTTTGGGTACTGTTGATGAGGAGGAGGTTTGTGCCCCGGCAGAGGACGCAATAAACATACAGGCCAGAAGCCGCAAGAGGACAATTTGCTTTTTCATGGTTTACCGAGCTGCCAGTTTAAGGGTTTGATACCGCTTCCGCAGATTGGCCAACTGCTTTGCATACCGGGCATCTTTCGCCAGATTTGTTGTTTCGTGTGGGTCATGGGCCGTATCGTAGAGTTCTTCGTAGTCGTGTTCAATAAACTTCATGTACTTGAGGTTTGGGCTTACCACCCCTTCTACCTTCGGGAGTCGCGGGCTACCCATAAAGGTGTGCTCATAGAAAAAATCGGTGCGGACAAGTGTTTTACGGGTAAGGTTGCCAATCAGGTCGACTCCCTGCATGCTGGCCGGAACGGGTACGTTTGCCAGCGATAACAGGGTAGGCGCAATGTCGATATTGAGCGCAATCTGCGTCGGTTTACTTCCCTTGAGGTTTGCGGGCAATCTAGGATCGTAAATAATGAGCGGTACCCGGATGGATTCCTCATGACCGTACCATTTCCCTTCCAGACCGTGTTCGCCCAGATAAAACCCATTATCACCCATAAAAACGATAACCGTGTTTTGATCCAGATTCAATTGCTTTAGCTGCGCAACCAGCTTGCTCACAGCCTCATCGACGCCCGTAATTAGCCGGTAATACTTTTTAACCGTTTCGGCATGTCGCTCCGGCGTGGATAACAACGGCTTCCAGCGCACCCTCGCGATGTTCTGATCGGTTCGAAAAAAATCGGGGAAGCTGTTCCAGTATTTCGGGTTGGCGGTTAGTGGCTGCGGAATGGTGGCGTTGCGGTACAGGTCGTTGAAACGTGACTGCACAACGTACGTTGGCGGATCACCGTCCAGTTCGTGCGGGGCTTTGAAGCTGACCGATAAGCAGAACGGGCCACGCCCCCCATACTTACCCAGAAACTTCTGAATATCGTGGCTGATCGTATCGGTATCATGAATGAGTTGGCCCTGAGTGTTCAGCACTTCATAATCGGGCTGGCTCTTTTTTGTACACGACCAGTAGTCGTACGCATCGCTCGGCTGATGTTTAGTGCCGACGCCGTACTTGCCGATAAAGCCAATTTTATACCCTGCTTTTTTGAACAGCAACGGGTACGTTTGCGCCAGAGCCGCCGGACTAAACGGCGTATCGAAATCATTGATTCTGTGCCGCGACATATACTGGCCGCTCAGCAAGCTGGCCCGGCTAACGCAGCAAATAGCCGTTGTGACGTATGCGTTTTTAAACAGCATTCCTTTGCTGGCCAGATCGTCCAGATTGGGCGTTTGAATAATCGAATTGCCCGTTGCCCCCAGTGCATCCCATCGGTGATCGTCGGTCAGCAGAAAAATGACGTTGGGTTTATCGGCCGTTGTCTGGGCTATCGTTCGGGAAGTTTGCTGAGCGACTGACGAACTGAGAAGGCGGACTGATAAGGCGACAAGCAGGATAAAACGTTTCATACGAGCCGGTTATACGTTATGGCTTTTTGGCGTAAATCCTGTCAATAGTTGCGCCTTCGTCACCTTGTTGCCTCATCCAGGCGTCCAGCTTCTGACGGTATTGTTTGATGCGATCCTGATACGCTGGGTCATTCGCCAGATTGTTCAATTCCCACGGGTCGGCCTGTGTGTCGTAAAATTCGACGGCGGGCCGTTGTACAAATCGTTCGGTAATTTGTCTGGCGGTTGGGTCACTGGTCGCCTGATCGGTCCAGGAAAACCAGACGGAGTTGGGGTCTTTCTGCTGAGGATTCATCATAAACCGATTATAATACGCTTTGTCTGGCGTCAGATTCAGAATCAGTTTGTAGCGCATGTCGCGGATGCTACGAATCGGGTAGGGGTTGCCCTCGGGGATGTTGTTGTGAATGCCATAGGCGTACTCGCGCGCTTTTGAGCTTTTCCCGAGCAGCACCGGCAGAAAACTTTTGCCATCCAGATTGGCGATGGGTTTGCCGCCCGCTATGTCGATGAGGGTAGGGGTAATGTCTTCATACTGAACGAGCGCGTTCGTCTGGGTGCCCGGCTTAACCGTAGCCGGCCATTTGACCAGCATCGAACTTTTCTGACCAACGTCCCACAGGTTCCACTTGGCCCCCGGAAACTGGGCGCCCTGTTCGCCCAGAAATACGACAATGGTATTTTTATCCTGACCCGTTTCTTTCAGGAGCCGCGTAATGTCGCCCACCTGATTATCCAGCCGCCGAACCTCAGCCAGGTACTTCACGAACTGACGCCGGGTTACTTTCGTGTCGACCCAGTTTTTGGGAAGAATCAGCTTGTCGGGGTCAAATTCGGTGGTGTCGCCCACGGTCCAGGGTGCGTGTGGATTGATGCTCATGACGAACAGGCAATACGGCTGGCTGTTGCGCGTCATGTACTCTTTTACGTCATCCAGTTCGTAGTCGTCCGTCGGCGCTACGCAGTTGGGCTCGAAGCCTTTCACGATCTCGAACGGAAAGACGGTTTTCGGTTTTGTGACGTGGTCTTTACCGGTCAGCCCGACACGGTAACCCTGATCGGCCAGATAATGCCCGACGCTCTTCAGATTGTCGTAAACGGGTTTATGGTTCTGAAACGACCCATGCCGCACCGGATACAGGCCCGTAAACAGCGACGCCCGCGTTGGTACGCACATCGCTTCGGACGCATATATCTGGTTGAATTTCAGCCCTTCAGTTGCCAGCGCGTCAATGTTCTTCGTACGGAGATTTTTGCCGCCGTAGCAGCTCAGTTGCTGACTATCCAGGTCATCGGCCATGATAATAATGACATTGGGCTTAGTGGCCGATTTCGATTGGGCAACGACTCCTGCACGATTGCAGAGAAGTAATACCGCCAGCATGAGCAAAGGGTAGTTTCTCACAGACGCATTCATTTTACAGGGTTTCTTATTCATTTTCTTTAAATGCGTCGACCAGATTTTGGGCAGCCCGAACATCGTAAGCCGTATCGACTGAATAGCCTGTCGGGGCATGAGCGACAATTTCCTTAACCTGCGGCAAGGCCGGACTTCCGTCTTTTCCAAAAGATTGCAGTACGCTCAGGGCTTGCAGCCGAACCAGCCGGTTTTCGTTGGTCAGGGCTTTTTTCAGTAAGTCGAGGGCTTCCTCTTTTTGATTGAGCCCGTAAAGTGCTTCGGCGGCCGCCACCTGAACGGCTCCTTCGGGGTCCTGAAGGAGTTTCTGGAGTGAAGCTTTAGCGGCCACCGGCTTCAGGACAGTACAGCCCGTAGCCGCCCAATACCGCACGACTGCATCAGTATCAGTTAGGCGTTTAATTAATTCGGCCGCGTCAGCCGGGTTACGCGAAGAGGCCAGTGAAGCCGTTTCGATGATCCGATTCGTATTGTATTTTCCCTGATGAGCATAGTCCCATAACGGTGTCTGACCGGCGATTTTGGCCAGCATGGCTTCGGGAATAAAGCCAACGTCGTTGCTTTGCCGGAGCCACTGCTCGTTCGCTTTTCGCAACCGGATTAGTTCTTTTGCGTACTTCGGATCAGTGGCCAGATTATGGATGTTGTCGGGGTCTGTCGCTACGTCGTATAATTCCTCGGCAGGCTTGGGTTGCCAGAACCGGGACTGTGTTTCATTCAGTCGCCCGGCTTTGTATTCGGCTTCCCACGACCGGACGGAGGGTGCTTTCCACTGGTAATCCAGATGCTGGCCGTAAATCTTATGTGGCAGGTAGTTCCGAATGTATCGGTATTTTTTATCCCGCACGGATCGCGACATATCAATGGCTTCGTCCATTCGACCCCGGAACCCATAGGCGTATTGGTGTTCAGACTTCTGTTGGGTTCCCAGAAACGCCTGCCCCTGCATATAATCGGGAATTTTGATACCAACCAGACTCAGAATGGTTGGGGCGAAGTCCAGAAACGTAACAAGCTGGTCCGTCTGCGATCCGGCTTTTGCTTTCGCCAGATGCGCGTATTTCTTCGGCAGATGAACCACCAGCGGTACGTGCAGACCCGACTCGTACATAAACCGTTTGCTGCGACCCAGCACCCCGCCATTGTCGGCGTAGTAAAACACGATGGTATTGTCGGCCAGTCCCGCGTCGGTCAGTTCTTTTAGAAGCTTTCCGAATTGCCCATCCATCGTTTCAACCTTGTCGTAATACTGCGCCCAGTCGTGTTTAAACTCGGCGGTATGCGGATGGTACGGCGGAATAGGCGCTTTTTCGGGGTCGTGATGCAGGGAAGGCAGTGGCTGATGCAACCCGCTTTCGTGCGAGACGAACAGGTTGAATACCGCAAAGAACGGCTGACCCGGTTTACGGTTTTTGTAGGTTGCCTTATCGCTCGACTCGTCCCAGGCGTCTACCTGATCGGTGGTGTTGTAATCTTTCTTGGAATTGTTCGTCGTGTAATACCCCGCTTCCCGCAGATATTTTGGAAAAAACTTTACGAACGACGGCACCGGGTACGTACTACGCATATGCTCAGTGCCCAGTGAGGGCGGATACATGCCTGTAATCAGTGTGTTGCGCGAGGGGGCACAAACCGGAGCCGTCGAAAAGGCATTTTTGTACAGAATACTCTCTTTGGCAAACTGGTCGATGTTGGGCGTTGTGGCATACGAGTTTCCGTAACAACCAATCAGCGACGTATTGTTGTCTTCACTAACAATCCAGAGAATATTCGGCCGGTCGGCAGGTGCCTGAGCCCAGCTTTGAAAGGAGACCAGTAGTAGCAATCCGACGAGTCGTTTCTTAATTCGTAGCATAAGCGGTTTTGTGTCTGCCCAATAGCATGATCTACTAGCAGAAGTAAAGCAGTATAGCTTACTGTTTTACGCATCGATAGTACACAGACTGTCTGTTGAAGCCTGAGTGCCCTTTAGCGACCCAGTTCCGGTATTTAGCCGAAAGCTCTTTCTCCGACTGTAACCTTTCAGGATTATCACAGTTTCCAAGGCTCAAACTCCATTCTTGCCTTCTCAACGCAATGAGTGGGCTCACTACGTTGAAAGCCGTGAACACAAAACCACCTTTTCCCAAAACTCAGATTACAGTCAACGGTCAGATCGTTTTTCGACTTCTTTTTTTAGGGCAATTATTGACGATGCTTTTGCTGGCCACCTTGTCTTATGGTCAGCAAAAGCATGATATAAACCGCCAACGAATTGAAACCAGACTCATGCCCATCGCCAGGTCAGGGGCTGATAGCGGTTCTTACCAGACGATTGATCAACGAATGAATACCCTGAGTGTTCCTGGGGTGAGCATTGCCGTCTTTGATGAAGGAAAAATAGCCTGGACTAAAGGGTATGGGCTAAGCGACAAAGCTCATACCAAACCGGTGGATGCTTCTACACTTTTTCAGGCAGCCTCTATTTCTAAACCTGTGACGTCGGTAGCCACATTTCGTTTGATTGAACGAAATGTTATTTCACTTGATGAAGACGTGAATCAGAAGCTTCAACGGTGGACACTACCAGAGAGTCCCTATACAGTAAAAGAGAAGGTGACTGTCCGACGGATCATCAGCCATATGGGTGGCCTAACTGTTCATGGATTCGCGGGTTATAATCCAGCCGACAAACTGCCGACGGTAACTCAAATTCTCAATGGCACTCCACCCGCCAATTCATCACCTGTTCGGGTTATGGAAACACCGGGTGAAAAAGAAAGGTATTCAGGAGGAGGGTTCACGATTCTTCAACTGCTTCTGGAAGATGTTACCGGAAAACCCTTTGGCCCACTGCTGGAAGAACTCGTACTCCAACCTATGGGTATGAAACAAAGTACGTTCAGTCTGCCTTTGTCAGCCGAGCAAAACACACATGCAGCAAAAGGATATGAAGGTAATGGCAACCTGGTCAACGGAGGCTATCATGTTTACCCCGAATTAGCGGCTGCTGGTCTCTGGACAACCCCCGCTGACTTAGCCCGATTTATGCTTAATGTGAGCAGTTCGTACCGGGCCGATCAGGGCCTTCTCAAGCAAACGACCGTTCGCCAGATGCTGACGAAGATTCCGGGCGCTGGCGGATTAGGGTTTGGCGTCGATGGCTCGGGCGAGACCCTGCGTTTTCGTCATAGTGGGGGTAATGCTGGCTTTTCCTGTTATGCGGTAGCCTTTGCCAACAGTGGCCGTGGCGTTGTGATCATGACCAATTCAGATAACGGCACGGCTTTGATTCATGAACTGGTCCGGGCCATTGCCCGAGAGTACCAGTGGCCTGCCATGTGGCCAAGAGAATAACAGGTAAGCTTGCTAAATAGCCTATTTCGCTAACAGGTGCCCAACACTTTATAAAAAAAGCCTGACTACATAATGAGTCAGGCTTTTAACATCTTAACCTAAGTGCTTTCCTTATGCAACTAGTATTAAAAACAGATTAAAACCAAAATCCTACTTATCCAATCTACTTTAAACGAAAAGTAGCCTTTCGAACACCTCTTCTGTCATTCCTGCAGGCGGTATCAAGCTGGATGGTTTACTTTTTTAAAATTCCTTTTTCAACACTGTCATTGATAAGCTGCTCTGCATATTGCCAAATGTGCGTAGACCCCTGTTGGATAACTTGTTTTTTTGTATAAACCTTTTCATAGTTTACGCCAAACTCATTCCAGGTGCCGCCATTATTCGATGTATTCTGGAGTAAGGGTTCCAGTCGGTCCATGGCTCGGGCAAACTTTGCTTCATTGGTTTGATGCTCCTCAAACTCTTCCCATATGGCTATCAGCTCGCGAGCCTGATCATCAGGCAATAAGCCAAAGATTCGCTGGGCCGCCTTTCGTTCTTCCTCAGTATTGCTGTGGTTCTTTTGCGTATCATAGATAAACGTGTCGCCAGCGTCTATTTCGACAATATCGTGAATTAGCAACATCTTAATAACTTTGAGCAGATCAACCTGAACATCTGCATGCTCAGCTAAAACAATGGCCATTAATGCCAGATGCCAACTGTGTTCGGCATCATTTTCGTTTCGGTCACTGTTGAATAGTTTAGTCTTACGAAGAATATATTTGAGTTTATCCACTTCTTTAATAAACTCAATCTGCCTGGAGAGATTCGTAAATTCCATTTTTTGGTTTATGGCTTTTGTGGTAAAGTTGACAAAACTTCTGAAAGATTGGGCAACCAATAGCCACATTCATTAAGAAATAGTATCATGGAAACCGGGCGGTTACCTAGTATAGCTATAGGTATAATGACGTAGTGGGGATCTTTTTTAGCGATAATCCACTAACTATGCGCACCTCATTTTTCCTCGGCTGGATAACCGTCGCTCTACTTCTTGGATCTACCCTGCTGGTTCATGGGCAACCGACAGCCGTACTGACTGGCTACGTAACGGATGCCACGACGGAAAAACCCATGCCGTTTGCCAACGTCTACGTAAATGGATCAACGCGGGGTGCCATTACCGACGAAAAAGGCTATTATACCTTAGCAGGTGTGCCACTGGGTACGGTCGAAATAGCCGCTTCATTTGTTGGGTATCAACCTGCTACACAAACAATACGATTCGATAATACAGCACCTCAGAAAGCGAATTTCCGTCTGAAACCGAGTGAACAACTATTGGATGCCGTAACCGTGCGGGGCAATCCGAAAAGTTGGGAGCGGCACCTGCGTCAGTTTAAAAAGCAACTCTTCGGCGAACCGTTTGGCGGACAGTGCCAACTTATAAATAGTGAAGTTCTCAACTTCAAAGAAGAGAAAGACCATCTGTACGCAACCGCTAACGAACCGTTGATCATTGACAATCAGGCGTTAGGCTATCGACTAATCTATGCCTTGCAACATTTCGATGCAACTACGTCAGGAGAGGTTTATTCGGCGGGGGCGGCCCGTTTTGAAGAACTTAAACCGGAGAACGAACGGCAAGCCAGCCGGTTTCAGCGTAACCGGCTGATAGCTTATAAAGGGTCGATCAGGCACTTGATGACCAGCCTGATTGACAATACCTTCGAACAGGCTGGTTTTCTGGTCTATCAGGAAGATGTTACCAAAATGATTTCCCTCGAACAGCGGTCAATTACCCTCACGGCTGCCATTAACGACTACAAGCGTTTGGTTCCGATCAAGGTTTCTACGGCCATTCAACCCGGCCGATTAGCCACCGAACGCCGATTGGTCTCGCCTATGAAACTGATTGTATTCTATACGAATGCAACCTCGGGCTTTTCGCCCTATCCCGATGCTCGTTACGCCTATACGGAAATGAAACTGCCTCGCGGTCAGATGCAAATGACCGTTGATGGAGTTGTTACGATGCCCGAAGGTATGGAAGTGAAAGGCTCAATGGGTAACGACCGGCTATCGACGATGTTGCCCGCCGACTGGAAACCCGAAGGACCTGAGAAGGAAGCACCGACAAACAGCCAGTTGGCTACTCAGGGAAAACTCATGCCACCCGATGCCCGCATGGGACGTATTACAACAGCCTTCAACGAACGATTCAAGTTGCTGGCTCCCACCGTGTTTGTGCACATCGACAAACCCTTTTATGCCACTGGCGACCGGCTCTGGATGAGCACGTACCTGCTCGATGCGGCCAGTCACCAGCGAACCGCTGGCGAAACGGCTATCCATGTCGACCTGCTTACGTCAACCGGGAAACTCGTGCAGCATCAGTGGGTACGTATCGTCGACGGACGTGGCGAAGGCAATTTCCGCCTGGCTGATACCCTCACGACGGGAACGTATCGGCTACGCGCTTATACCGATGAAGATGATGCCCAGCGACGTCCGGCTTTCGAGCGATCTGTAGCTATCTATAATTTGGTTCACAACGAGGTATCCTTTCGTAGTGATTCTGTTCCTCAGCCAGTAGACGTTCAGATTTTGCCCGAAGGTGGTCGCTGGATTTCGGGGTTGCCAGCACGTCTGGGCGTAAAAATTGTCAAGCCCAATGGTCATGGATTGCCCATTGCGGGACGTATCGTCGACGAGCAGGGCGCTGAAGTCGTTCGTTTCAGGACCAACCCACAGGGGATGACCAGCGTGTCGATGGAGCCAACGATGCAGCGGACGTATTATGCCGACATAACATATAACAACCAGCCGCAACGCGTTCCGTTGCCCAAACCCGAAACGGAAGGGCTGTCACTTTCAGCCGATGTGGTTACCGATACGACCCGTTTGGCGTTAACCATATTGAGTTCAAATCGGGCCGTTGCCGACTCCGTGTATCTTCTGATTCAACAGCACGGCCGAGTGGTCGATGGTCGAAAAATTCTCCTGCAAAATGGGGTGGCGAAGATAAGCCTGCCCATGATGACCTGGTTGCCGGGCCTGGCACAAATCACCCTTTACGATGCCAGCGCCAGGCCTCAGGCTGAGCGATTAGTTTTTGTTCCTGAATTCATGGCACCGATACGGGTGATAATGGGCGTCAACAAAAAGCGGTATCAGCCCCGCGAACAGGCTATTCTGAATGTCAAGCTGAACAATAATGGGGCACCGGTACAGGCTGCTTTATCGGCGTCGATTACCGATGCCGGACAAGTACCCAACGACACCGCCGACGCTACGTTGCCAGTCCATCTGTTATTAACGGGAGAGCTTCGGGGACGCATCGAAAACCCCAACAACTACATAGTGACTCACACGGCCGAGGCCCGCCGAGCACTGGACGACCTGCTGCTGACGCAGGGCTGGCGACGGGTCAGTGGCACACTCGAAACGGATTCGCTGGGTGGTATATCGCTTAGAGGTCGCATTTTGAATGCCAAACATAGTCCAATACCGGGTGCTCAACTTATTGTGATGTCGACAGGATCCGCAAAATCGTTTGTAAAATCGGCAGGCACTGACGACCAGGGGCGTTTTCGGCTGGCGGGCATGGCTATTGCCGATACAGTACAGTTACTGGCGAAAATCGCTGACCGTCAGTTTAAACCTATTCCGACCAAGGAAGCCTTTCTGGTTCAGGAAGGTCCCGGAAAAGAATGGGAATCTGGTAAACTAACGATTGTACCAAACTGGTCGACATGGCGGGCGCAACTGGAAGCTGCCCGAATTCGGCAGGAAGCAAACGCCGATCTGTACCGCGATAAAACGGCGAAAGTGCTAAACGAAGTGACGGTTCGAGCACAAAAAAAATTCGATGAGAGACCCGAGGATATTCAACAGCGTAGTTTGCACAATCAGGCTGATGCCGTTATTGTAGTCGATGAGAAATCGCCCGTCTTTCAGAATCTATACGAAATGCTTCAGGGACGATTAACTGGCGTGAGGGTTAAACGAGTAGGAGCCGCAGTAGCGCTTGCCTATAATGTATCTATACGGGGGGCGAATAGTTTTAGTATGGGTTCACAACCACTGTATTTGATGGATGGTATGCCCATTGAAGACCCTTATGGAACGGCTCTGTTTTTCTTCAGCCCAAGCGATATTGAACGAATCGAAGTGTTGAAAAGTGCAATCACAACGGGTACATATGGGGCTCGGGGAGGGAACGGAGTCATTGCGTTTTACACAAAACGTGCACGGCCCATGCAGGGAAGTGCAAAATCTACGGAGGGAATGACGCCAATGCAATTGATTGGCTATCCGTCGGTACAGCGCGAATTTTACGTGCCCCGCTACGATGCGGAGGTAACAGCCAGCCCCATTTCTGGACCCGTCGATAGCCGGGATGTTCTCTATTGGAAACCTCTTATGCAAACCGATAGTCAGGGACACAGCCAACTACGTTTTCCACTGTCGGATGTAGTGCGAACTTTGCGCGTGGTGATACAAGGCATTACAGCCGATGGTCGTCCGGTGCTGGGCGTTCAGTTAATCCAGGTTCAATAAGCAGTGATTTATTTCTCTCACACGTACTATTCGAGCGTGCATGTTAAACTGTGGCCCGGCTGCTACGAGCGTCTGCTTATCAACTATGGGATCAGCCGTGCCACAGTTCGGCGAGCAGGTTCTATTATTTTGAGGCAATTGCCTGATTGAATGCTCTGCGAACCGAAGGCAGAAAAAGAAAACTCAACATGCTCAGGCTCATCAACGCGTCAAGCACTTGATATAGCGTCCGAAAGCCAACCACCACCACTAACACCATTGTCCATAAGAATAGGAGAGCGGCCAATCCTACGGCAGCAACCCAGGCCCAGTGATAACCACTGTCACCAACGAACGACTCCGCTAAGGGCCATTTTAGCCGAGTCAGCAGGGCGTAGGCTAAAAACAGGGGGGTGAGGCCAAAGAGCAAAAAAATGAAGAGACCAGGCAGAAAAAAATCGGTGATTAACCAGGAGAACCGATCAGGAGAAACAGCCATCCATTGACCAGAGGGGTCAGCCATCAGGTGCCAGCCACCCTGCATGCCGCCTACAGAAAGAATCCCCAACAGCACAAGCGCACCATAAACTGATTGAGATCTGGTCTTTTTATCGGATCCGTTCACCCTTTCCATTATCAATAAAATACTATTTCTTCTTAGTGAAAGAACAACAAGCTTCTAACAGTAGTTGTTTAACCGAGTTAGACCGAGTAGGTAAAAGCCCATTCAGCGAATCAACCTACTGCTGTTGATTGCGTTCATCACCAATATAAGCATCGTTTAACATGCACTCTCTCAAAATAGGCACTTCTTCAATTTTACCGTGTGGTCTTCCATCCTCTTCAGATTTAGCCCACAGAAGCCGCCCATACAAAAAGCAAAAGTCGATTATCAGGGTAGAGTAGCTATTTTTTAATAATTTAACGAACTTTATTGGTGAAACATAGGCCAATAATACGGGTTCTTCTGGTTTAAAGATGAATGGCTGGCGGTGAATCATGAAGGTTACTAGTACACTACTCATTACGTCAGTTGCCTTGCTGGTCATGGCTTTTTTCTTTTCAGCCTATCGGAAGGCTCCGCTATTCAATGTGCCCCCCCATTTTCCAGAGCCAGTTTATCCATTTGACACAAACCCACTGACTCAGGCCGGAATAGATCTGGGCAGAGCGCTGTTTTACGAACCCCTTCTGTCGAAAGACAATACCATCAGTTGCAGCAGTTGTCATCAACAGGCATCGGGGTTTACCCAGCCGGGGCATGCACTAAGCCGAGGCATCAACGAGTTGTCGACCAAACGAAATGCCATGCCATTGGCAAATCTGGCCTGGTCAAGTCGTTTTGGATGGGATGGTCGTATTCATGATCTGGACTCATTCCCGATGGTTCCTATCCAGAATGAAGCCGAAATGAATGAGTCCCTACCAACGATTCTGGAAAAACTCCGCAAAAAGCGAGGCTACCCCATTCTGTTTACGAAGGCGTTTGGCAGCCCTGATATTACGTCCGAGCGGCTTTTGAAAGCACTTTCGCAGTTTATGCTCACGATGGTGTCGGCCAATTCGCGCTACGACAGAGCGGTACGTCACAAAGGCGCTACATTCACACCTGCCGAGCGGGCGGGCTGGATCTTAGTGGAGCGAAAATGCAGTGGTTGCCATCCAGAGCCCTTGTTCACCGACTATTCGTTTCGAAATATCGGTCTATCCAAAACGGAGAATGGCGACCAGGGGCAGTTCGGCATTACGTTAAAAAGCGATGATCGCTACAAGTTTAAAGTGCCTACACTACGCAACGTCGCCGTAACCGCTCCCTACATGCACGATGGTCGATTTGCTACCTTAGAAGAGGTAGTGGCGCACTATAGCTCGCGGGTTGAGCACGACGAAACGCTGGACACCCTCCTGAAAAAAGACCGCGAAACAGGCATTCTCGGCATTTCGCTCACACCTGCTGAACAGGCAGATATCGTCGCCTTTTTGCGAACGCTGACTGACGACTCGTTTCTGCAGGACAGCCGGTTTGCCGAACCCAGCCTGTCCACATCTGCTTCGACGAAGTCTGTAATCAGTACAAAGGCTACACCTAAGCCACTCCCTTAACGAGTTCGCGAACGCCATTAGCTTCGGATACGGGTTACCAAAACCTCCCATCGCATAGTCACCGCCATAACAAAGCTAAATTGGTTATTGTAGTTTATGTATTGGCAATACTCCTACTTTCGTACCATAGTACATCAATGGTTGACAGAGTGTAGTCGAGTACGCTTAATCTATGAAGATATTACTTGTTGAAGATGAAGTGAGTCTGGCATCCTTTATTCGCAAAGGCGTGGAGAGCGAAGGCTACGAAATTGATCTGGCTTATGACGGCCTGATGGGTCAGCGTATGGCGGATAATAATACCTATGATGTCATCGTACTGGATGTCAACCTGCCCTATATCAACGGTTTTGAATTATGTAAATACATAAAGCAGCAGTCTCCCAAGCAATCAATACTACTGCTGACAGCATTGGACAGCCTGCCCGATAAAGAAAGTGGTTTTGGCGCCGGAGCCGATGATTACCTGGTCAAACCATTCGAATTTCGAGAACTGATGCTACGGATCAAAGCCCTTGCCCGTCGAAACAGTGATTATAGCGGTTTAAAAACCGTGTTACGGGTAGCCGATCTGGAACTGAACACCGAAGCGCACTCAGTAACCCGGGCAGCACAGCGGATTGACCTGACCGCCCGCGAATATGCTCTACTGGAGTATCTAATGATCAATAAAGGAAAAATTGTGAGTCGGATCGACATCGCCGAAAAAGTTTGGGATTTACATTTCGACACCAACACCAACGTCATTGAGGTGTATGTCAACTACTTACGAAAGAAGATCGACAAGGATTTCAGTCCAAAACTACTGCATACGATTGTAGGAATGGGCTATGTCTTACGGGGCTGATTATGCAGATCAAACACAAACTCATTCTCTGGTTTTCGGCCCTGGTAGCAAGTATACTGCTTATTTTTTCAGTCTATGTCTACAGTACCTATGCCCGCTTCCGGCAACGATCCATTGAGGATCGATTGGAGCGAAAAGCCAGGGTTACGGAACAATTGCTAACGCTGAAAGGGGTTGCGGGTAGTGTGATCACCTCCATGCCCGAGCAGGTTGAGTTTGTTTATTCACCGTCCGATAGTCTGATCTATACTAGCCAGGGAACGAATGATTTTGTGTCTGGACTGCCATTTCGGCAACGGGTACGCCGGGAACGACTGGTCCATTTTCAGTATGAAAGTTCGGGGCATACCTACCCAAAAGACGGAGTCGCCCTGACCTATGCGGGCCTATCGCCCTCGCCCGATGGTCGGGAATATGTAGCCATTGTGACCGCTTATGATCAGGATGGGTATCAACGGCAGCGGGAATTACGGGATCTGTTTATTATCGGCAATGCAATGGGCATTGGTCTGGTAATTTTTTTAGGGTATTTCTTTTCCCGGCAAGCCCTCAAACCACTCAATAACCTGATCGATCAGATTAACGTACCCGCTGCTGGTACACTGCCTTTCCGACTGAAAGCCGATAACCCCCAGGATGAAGTGGGTGTACTGGCACAAGCCTTCAACGACCTGCTTACCCGACAGGAGCGGCTGGTCGAAAACCAACGCTCGTTTATTGCCCAGGCCTCTCATGAACTGCGAACACCGCTGACAACGATCAAAGGATGGCTGGAAACCTCACTCCTCTACGACGCCGACCCGGATGCGCTCAAACGGGGTATAACACAAGCCGTTACCGAACTGGACAAACTAACAGCACTGGCCAATGGCTTACTCCAACTGGCCCGTATTGACGGCGTAGACGCTCACCTGGACCGCCAGCCTCTTGAACTAGTAGAAATCGTACTCGATGCCGCCGATACGCTTGGCCAACAACGGATTGACCAATCGTTATCGGTACAGGTTAGCGACGGTATTCTGGAACAACCCGTCCCTATAGCAGTCCTGGGCAATGCACACTTACTTAAAACAGCACTACTGAACCTGTTAGACAATGCCGCTAAATACTCCAGCGGCCAGCCTGTCACGCTGTGCCTGGAAATGGATACCGAAGCGCGGGCACGCATCCGCATCGAAGATCGAGGTGTTGGCATGCCTCCCGGCGAAGAAGAGCGCGTACTACAACCGTTGGTTCGGGGGTCTAACGTAAAAACAATCAATGGCTTTGGTATTGGCTTAACACTGGCCCATCGAATCATCACGCTTCATCAAGGGCAGCTCCATTTCCATCCCCGTCCCGGCGGAGGAACTATCACCGAAATCATCTTCCCCTTACAACGTGCTTAAGCCCGTTCTAATATTAACTAATCTGGCTCTAATTTCGCTCTAATATTAGCTTTCTAGCTTTGGCCTTATTCATCGAATCAGGTTTATGCTCAGCGGAAATAAACAATATGTTTGGCTTATAACTCTCCTGACCAGTTGCTGGATTGGTCAAAGTTTAGCCCAAACGAGCAGTCCGTCGCCCCAACTTAACCAGCTTACCTTAGCCAAAGCGCTGGAATTGGCCCGAACCAACTATCCCAGTTTGCGAGGGAAACTAGCCAACATCCGAGCCGCCGAAGCCGATGCGCAGGCGTTAGCTATGGCCTTGCTGCCCCAGGCAGGTGTCCAGGCGCAAACATTAAATGCTACGTCCAATCAGGTGCGGGGTGCTTACGTATCCAATGGGGGACTTATGTTGCCTATTTCAGGGGTTCGGACCGATGGGTTCAATAGTCAGGCTACCTGGACGAGTGCGGCTTCGCTGGTTGTTGACTGGGAAGCCATTACCTTCGGTCGTCGACAAGCCCGGCGTAGTCAGGCGCAGTTAGCCGTTGAGCAGGCCCAGGCCGATTATGAAGGCGAGTTGTTCACCCATCAGCTTCGAGTCTGCGATGCCTATCTACTGGCCCTCAACGCTCAGAAATCCGTAGCGCTGCAACGGTCCAACCTTCAACGAACGCAGGAACTCCAGCGAATTATTCGGGCCAGTACCGAAGGCGGACTTCGGCCCGGAATCGACAGTGCCGTAGCGGCTACCGAAGTTGCCCGCGCTCGTTTGCAAGTCTTGGAGAGTCAGCAATTGGCTCAACAGCAGGTACTCCGACTTACCGAACTAATCGGCCAGCCGAACCCGGTGGCCCAACTGGATTCGATGGTTTTTTATAACCAGTTGCCCCTAGTTCCTCCGATGCCTGGTAGCAACCCAGCACTGCACCCTCAGTTACGGGTTTATCAGAAGACTATTGATCTCGGGCGGGCGAATGAAACCTTACTAAAAGCCGCTGCCCTACCGTCGATCTCCGTACTCGGTTCACTTCAGGGGCGGGGTTCCGGCATAAGCGAACAAGCGCAGTCGGACGGCACATTCCGAATCGACCCATCGCTGGGTGCGGGTTTACCTCTTCGCTCCTATAACTACATCGTGGGGCTGACGGCCATCTGGCGGCCTACTGATTTGTGGCGTAGTAAATATGCCCTGTCGGCCCAGCGGGAACGGATCAACGTCAGTCAGCAACTGTACGATCAGCAGGCATTGGGCATACAGGCGGCAAGTCAGAATGCTGTTCTGCAACTCGAACTAGCCCAGGCCCGTGCCCAGCAGGCTCCTCTTCAACTGGATGCGGCTAAGCAGGCCTATATTCAGGCGCAGGCCCGATACGAATCCGGACTGGATAATATTCAGGCACTGACCCAAACCAGTGCGCTCTTGAACCGGGCCGAAGTCGATCAGGCCATTGTCACCAGTAGTGTTTGGCGGGCGCTGCTCCTACGTGCCGCTACGGCTGGCGATCTGGATTCGTTCCTGCAACAACTTCCCCACTAACTCAACTGTTATGATCAAAACTGCCTTAACCAAACCTATCACCGTAATCGTTGCGCTAGCCGGGATTGTTCTGTTTGCGGTGCTGGCACTGCTCCAGATTCCGGTGGATATTTTCCCCCGGCTCAACCTCCCAACGATTTACATCGCCCAACCCTATGGCGGTATGACACCCGCCCAGATGGAAGGTTTTATCGCCACCCGTTATCAGAATCAGTTGTTGTATGTATCGGGCATTAAAAACGTCGAAGTAAAGAATATTCAGGGTCTTTGCCTGGTCAAATGTACGTTTTATGAGGATGTTAACATGGCGCAGGTGTCGGGCGAAGTGGCCAATCAGGTCAGCCGCGTCATGAATTACCTGCCACCGGGCACCGTACCGCCCACTGTTGTTCGATTTGATGCGTCGAGTTTACCGGTAGGGCAGTTGGTATTCAGCAGCCAACGGGCATCACTGGGCGAAATGCAGGATCTGGCTTCGACGCGTATTCGTCCGCTGTTCTCTCAGATACCCGGCGCTTCCGCTCCTCCCCCATTTGGCGGTAACGAGCGAACTGTGGTTGTGAAAGTCAATCCCGAACGGATGCGCAGCTACGAGTTGACTCCCGATGAAATTGTGCAGGCAGTGGTGAAAAACAACCAGATTTCGCCAGCCGGTAGCGTTCAGATGGGCGACTACACCGTGATGACACCCAGCAATACGGTACTCGACAAAGTGAGCGAGTTTATGAACATCCCGCTCCGTAAGGGTGTGGGGCCAACCGTGTTTTTGCGGGATGTTGCGACCGTAGAAGATGCCACCGATATTACCGTGGGCTACGCACTGGTCAATGGGAAACGGTCGGTGTATATTCCCGTCACGAAAAGTGCCGATGCGTCGACCATGAGTGTCGTGAACGCCCTGAAAGCCAAGCTACCCGAAATGAAAGCGCTTCTGCCGGATGAGGTGCAGCTTTCCTACGAATTTGACCAGTCGGTCTACGTCACCCAGGCGGTACATAGTCTGGCGGTGGAAGGTGGTCTGGGGGCCATTCTGACGGGGTTGATGGTGTTGCTGTTTCTGGGCGACTGGCGTAGTTCACTGATTGTGATTCTGACCATTCCAGTTTCGATCCTGAGTGCCATTCTACTCCTCAACCTGACCGGGCAGACTATCAATATCATGACCTTGTCCGGTTTGGCACTAGCCATTGGGATTCTGGTCGATCAGGCTACGGTGGTTATTGAAAACATTCACCAGCACCTGGAAATGGGCAAACCTAAAGCCCGCGCTATTCTGGACGCCTGTCAGGAAATGTCGTTCCCGCTCCTGCTCATTACCCTATGTATTCTGGCGGTTTTTGCACCTGCTTTTCTCATGAATGGGGTGCCCCGAGGGATGTTCCTGCCGTTATCATTGTCGGTTGGTTTTTCAATTATAGTGTCTTATATCCTGTCGCAGGTGTTTGTGCCGGTTGTCGCCAACTGGTGGCTGAAAAACCATACACATGCCAGACCGCATGATTTAAGCATTCTACCTGATCTGGAAAATCAACCCGAGAGCCGACAGGAGCAGTATGAAGAAAGCCATCCTGAAAAAGTAACTGGATTCGAGCGCTTCAAGTTAGGTTACCTACGGCTATTGGATAGCATGATGGGACGACGGGCATTAGTCATTGGTGCGTATGCGCTGGTCTGTGCACTTCTGATCGGCATTGGCTTTACCCAGATTGGCCAGGATATGATGCCGCGCCAAAATCATGCGCACCAGTTTCAGGTACGAATCGTAGGGCCACAGGGCTTACGGATTGAGCGTACGGAAGCGCTGACCAAACGAGTTATCCGGCAAATCAGTGACATCGTTGGCCCGGAAAACATAGCGATTTCGTCGGCATTTGTGGGTATGACCCCTTCCAGTTATGGTACGAGCGCTCTGTACGTATTCAATGCAGGTCCGCATGAAGCCGTATTGCAGATTAACCTGTCCGAAGACTACAAGGTCGAGTCGCTGGATGCATTGAAAGAACAGATTCGCCAACAAGTGCGCCGGCAACTACCCAATGTCCGGCTGTCGTTCGAGCCTATCGATCTGACCGATAAGATCATGAGCCAGGGCGCGCAAACGCCGATCGAAATTTTAGTGGGTGGTAAAGACCTTACCGAAGGACAACATTATGCCAATCGGTTACTGACTCGGCTGCGAGAAATCCCCTACTTACGCGATTTGCGAATCAACCAGCCGCTTAGCTATCCGACCGTATCCGTGAAGGTCGATCGCGAGCGAGCCGCCCAATTGGGATTGAGCACCGATGAAATTTCAAAGTCGCTGGTAGCGGCTACCTCATCGAGTCGTTTTACGGCCAAAAACCTGTGGCTCGACCAGTCGAAAGGTTTTGCCTATCAGGTGCAGATTCAACTGGAGCAGGACCAGATGAAGTCGGTGGCCGATATTCAGGCTATTCCGCTCGTAAAAGGGCAACTCCGACCCACGCTGGGTGATATAGCCACGATTACGCCCACTACGGTACCGGGTCAATATGACCGGATCGGTCCCCGGCGAATTATTACAGTGTCGGCCAATATTAACAATCGGGATTTAGGCACGGCCTCGCGTGATGTACAGGCGGCCATTAAGGCTGCTGGTGATCCACCCAAAGGTTCTGTCGTTGAATTACGGGGGCTGGCTCTATTGCTTCAGGAAACGCTCAGCAGCCTGCAATTCGGATTGGGATTAGCTATTGTGGTTATCTTCCTGCTCCTGGCCGCAAATTACCAGTCGTTCAAAGTAGCAAGTGTGGTGCTGGTGAGTATACCGGCCGTATTGGCGGGTGCGCTAACATTACTGCTGGTAACGGGTCAGACGCTCAATCTACAGTCGTATATGGGCATTATTATGTCGGTGGGTGTCTCGGTTGCCAATGCATTGCTACTCGTGACCAATGCCGAATCCCTGCGGCTGCGTTACCGCGATGCCCGAGCGGCTGCACGAGTGGCGGGCGCATCTCGGTTACGGCCCATTCTGATGACGGCGCTGGCTATGATTGCCGGGATGATTCCGATGGCCAGTGGTCTTGGTGAGTCGGGTGAACAAACGGCTCCCCTGGGCCGGGCCGTTATTGGGGGCTTACTTTTCTCCACCGTGGCAGCCCTGTTGATTTTACCCGTTGTTTTTGCGGCTGTTCAACGGAAAACAGCCTTCGATTCGCCGTCTCTGGACCCCGATGACCCGACCAGTACGGTGTATGACGGAATCGCCGTTGCAGAATCTGCCCAAACCAGTTTAACCTACTAATCAGCCGATCAATACCATGCAACTATATTCTGCTCTCCGATCTGGATCGCACCTGGTGTTTATGGCAGGAATGACATTTCTGCTGAGTCAATGCGGTAACTCGTCGGCCGAAAAAAGTCGAATGAACGAAGCACCAGCCGATGAAGAAATTCGCTATGAAGCCATTCGGGTAACTGCTTCCCGACCCACCTCTGAACTAAACCTGCCGGGTGAGTTGGAAAGCTATTACGAAACTGATATTTATCCACGTGTCAGCAGTTACGTCAAAGCCTTGTATGTCGACATTGGCGATCAGGTAAAAAAGGGGCAGGTATTGGCCGAACTGGAAGCGCCTGAACTCACGGCAAACCTCACCGAAGCCTATTCGAAGGTGAAAGCCGCCGAAGCAGTGTTTGGTACCAGTAAAGCCACATTTTTACGAGTACTACGTACCAGCCGCACGCTGGGAGCCATTTCGCCCGTCGATCTGGAGTCATCCCGAACCAAAGCCATTTCCGACAGCCTGGCCGTCGTGGCGGCTAATGCGCACTATAGTTCCGTACAACAGCTGGTGAGTTACCTGAAAATAACCGCTCCGTTTACAGGCGTTATTACCGACCGTCGACTGTCGCCGGGAGCGTTTGTCGGACCGGGTGGGCAAAATGGCATACCGATGCTGAAAATCAAACAACTGGACCGGCTTCGGTTACGGATAGCGGTACCCGAAGCCTATCTGGGCGATATTCGTAGTGGTAATCCGGTTCAGTTTATGGTGCGTAGCTTTCCAAACCAGACATTCACCGGGCGGATTAATCGGATCTCTAATAGTGTACGCCCTGAAACCCGATCAGAGATGGTTGAGATCGACTTTCAGAATAAAGGCGGAAAGTTGAAACCAGGCATGTTTGCTTCCGTTCGGCTACCCGTTGCTTCTTCGGGCGAAGGCAGTGTGTACGTACCCAAGTCGGCGGTTATCAGCACGATGGAGCGTACGTTCGTTCAGAAAGTAGTGAATGGCAAAGCGGTTCGGACAACGGTCCAAAAAGGCGATGATGCGGCCGGGCAGACACAGGTGTTTGGTGAGGTAAAGCCAGGCGATATTATCCTGAAAACAGCCAGCGACGATATTGATGACCAGGCTACCGTAAAAACACAGCTTGCCAACTAATGCTGCTTAGTGAACCTGTTAGTTTACAGACTGTCCGGCAAGTAAAACCAGAGCCTGTTGATTAAACCGACGTAACCGATTGGTGTGTGCAATCAGCTTTTTGCAAATAGCTTTATAATTTGTAGGCGCCAACGGTTCAAAAAGGTCAGTGTCCTGCAAAAGTGCCTCCATCTCGCGCTGCATGCGAACGACTAATACCCGCATAGGCGCTATCGGACGCGACGTTTTAGGGTCCAGTTTGGTGATTACCTGAGTATTGATCTTATTCTGATGAAGAGCATCTGCCAACTGGCTATAGAGTATATGAAACGCAGCAAGCGATTCTAGCCAGGTGGTCATTGCCTCTTCGCCTTTTAATGGATCAACCTGGCGTTGCTGGCTCTTCAGATTCTTCGTATTCATCAGTAACCAATTGGTAAAAAGTTCAACATAACATTTGAGTAAACAGCTCCTGTCTTATTCACTGTCTAATAAGCGTTTATACGGAGAATAATGATCTCTGGTTGCGTTATAATGCAATCTTTTTAAGCGCCTTTTGCCCTGACCCTTCCACTATGGCAGCTCGTTGACCGATTTTATACTTCAAGATTTCCGCCAGGTTCCACAATACCCTGCTAGTGGCCCTAAAAACCGTTGTCATCCGCTTATACTGTCGATTCATACCCTAACCGACTTCATTCATCATCAATAAACACTGGTCTATCCGGTCTTATAGCCACTTCATCCACTTTTGTTTTCAAGGTTTCATAGCAGGAATGACCTTTGTCATGTCAGAATAAAGCTATGAAAACGAACATCTACTTAATCGCTCTTCTTTTTTGTGTTGGCAGTCTGCTAACCCCAGCCCAGGCTCAGTTCCCGATGATGGGGGGCTCAACCCAATCCAAGGCATTGCCTGGTACGGCTGGCGATCAAAGCCCGAAAGGGAGCGCCAAAATCATTGGTTCGGTGGTGGATTCCACACAAGCCAAAGCCGTTGAATTTGCCAGTATCGCGCTCTACAATAAGTCTACCGGTAAAGCCATCGATGGTACCGTTGCCGACGAAAAAGGGAAATTTGCCCTCACCAAACTGGTAGCCGGGGATTATCAGGTGCTGGTTAGTTTTGTGGGTTTCCGCAATAAAACCATCGCCAACCTCACACTCACCAACGGTCAAACGCTGGATCTGGGTACCATCAAACTGTCGTCCAGTGTTAAAACGCTGGAAGAGGTAACCGTAGTCGGTCAGGCAGCTGTGATCGAAGAAAAAGTAGACCGGCTGGTGTATAACGCCGATAAAGACATTACGGCCAAAGGGGGCGACGCTACCGACATTCTGCGTAAAGTACCGATGCTGACTGTTGACCTGGACGGGAATGTATCGCTCCGGGGCAGTCAGAACATTAAAGTGCTCATCAACAACAAACCCTCTACGATTGTCGCCAGCAGCGTTTCGGATGCGCTGAAGCAGATTCCGGCCGATCAGATCAAAACGGTTGAAGTAATCACCAGCCCATCGGCCAAATACGACGCCGAAGGATCGGGTGGTATCATCAATATCATCACCAAAAAGAATAGCCTGCAAGGATTGAACCTGAACATCGATTCGGGTGTGGGTAACCGGGGCTCTATGCTGTCGCTGAACGGCAATTATCGTAAAGGGAAAACCGGGTTCACCTTAGGTGGTTTCGGTCGGGCGATGTATAATACCATCACGAAAACCAACCTTGACCAGACCAGCCAGTCGGGTGGTGTAACAACCCTGACCCGCCAAAGTGGCGATGGACATAGCTCTGGTCTGTTTGGTCAATACAACCTGGGCTTCGACTATGATCTGGCTAAAAACCAAAGCATTACTGCCGGTGTGCGATACGGCATCCGTAATTTCAATACGCAGCAGGATCTGATTACTCAGTTATTCAACAACGGTTCGCTCAACTCCTCGACAAACCGGAATGTGGATGCTAAAAACCTGTCGGGTACGGTTGATGCCAACATCGATTACCTGCACACGTTTAAACCTCAGCAGGAGTGGAGCATTTCGACGCTATACAGCCGAAACGACCTGACCAACAACTTCGATGCGAATCTGTTCAAGGGCACGGGTGAGCTATCGGGTCGTCAGCGGAACCTGAATAAGAACGTTAACCAGGAATTCACGCTGCAAACCGACTATCAGACGCCGATCAAGAAAAACCAGTTGCTGGAATTTGGTGGCAAGGCGATTTTCCGGGAAGTAAACAGCGATTACAAGTACCTGTTTGCTGGTCCTTCGGGCCAATTCTCGACCGAATCGAACAACACACTGGGTGAGTTGACCTACCATCAGAACATTGCTGCGGGGTACACTTCGTACACCTATACCACCAAAAGCCGGTATACGTTGAAAGGCGGGGTTCGTTACGAGCACACCTTTATCGATGCCAGCACCCGTGAGGGAGGTAGTCTGGGCGTAGGTGACTACGGCGTTCTGGTACCCAGCGTGAATGCATCCAAGACCGTTAAAGGAACGACCTTTAAGCTTGGTTTCAACCGTCGGATTCAGCGGCCGGGTCTGCAACAGTTGAACCCGAACTTCAATGCTGCCAACCCACAGGTCATTACGCTTGGTAACCCCAAATTGAAACCAGAGTTGACCAACAATGCCGAACTGGGTGTAAGCAAAACCATTGGCAAAACGTTTATCAATGCTACGTTCTTCGGTCGGATCACCAACAATGCCATTACGCAGGTCAGCACGCCATCCGACTCGATCAAAGGGGCCATTGTCACCACGTATCAGAACATCGGTCGTCAGCATGCCTACGGTACCAACCTGTTTGCCAACGTAGCCGCTACGTCTAAAATTAACATCGGTATATTCCTGAACGCGTTCTATACAAGTCTGACTGGGCAAACAACGGGTCTGGACGGCGCTTCGGCCGAAATCACCAACAGTGGCATGAACATCAGTGGGGGTACATTCGTGAATGCGACCTTCAAAAATGGCTGGGGTGCTCAAGCCTTCGGATTCATGCAGGGATCGCAGGTACAGTTGCAGGGTCGTCAGGGCGGTTTTGGGTTCTATACGATCGGTGTCAAGAAAGAATTCGCGAACAAAAAAGCCAGTCTGGGCTTAGCCGCTGAAAACTTCCTAAGCAACCGCTTCAATATCCATACGACGCTGAACTCACCCTTATTCAGTCAAGTAAATGACGTATATCTGTACAATCGGGGAGTTCGACTTACCTTTACACTTAAGATTGGCAAAATGACGATGGATGCACCTCGTAAGAAAGCCAAGTCGGTCAACAACGATGACGTGAAGAGCGACGGCAATGGCCAGACTCAGTCAGGTGGAGCGCCGGGCGGTGGCCAGCCTCGTCAGTAATCATTAATTCTGTGATTGGTTAAACGTTGGCAGTTGATCCAGCATCTAACCAATCACAGAACGTATATAAATACCCAAACAACAATTTAACCTAATTCTTCAGCATGAAAACCAACAAGTTCCTGGCCCTCAGTTTTGCCGTTTGCCTTTCGGGTTTTGCACAAGCCCAAACCGTCGATGAGTTAGTTGATAAACACGTTGCCGCACTGGGGGGCGCAGATAAACTGAACAACGTCAAAACGTTATATATCGAACGGTCGATGGCCATCAATGGCATGGAAATTCCCAGCAAGTCGACTATCGTAGTGGGCAAATCCATGCGTACTGAAACATCGGTGATGGGCAATTCGATGGTCCAGGTGGTCGATGGGTCAACGGGCTGGATGATTCGTCCGGCAATGATGGGTGGCACTGGCGATCCAGAAGACATGCCGGCCGATCAGTTAAAAAGCTCAAAGGGCCAACTTGACCCGTTCGGTGCCCTGGTCAATTACAAAGCCAAAGGCAATCAGATTGAACTGGTCGGTAAAGAGAAAGTGGATGGCAAAGATGTCTATCACCTGAAAGTAACGACCAAAGAAGGGCAGGCAGTAGATGAGTATCTGGATGCAACTACCTACCTGATCAATAAAGTCAAAATGGCTATGAACGGTCAAGCCGCCGAAATCGCCTTCTCTGACTACAAAGACAAGGATGGGATTAAATTCGCCAATACGATGGAAATGGCTTCACCACAAGGTGCCCTGACCTTCTCGACGGAAAAAATCACCGTCAATGGTCCGGTGGATGATAGTATTTTCAAAAAGCCAGCTAAGTAAGGCAAATTATTTTCCTCTTAAATAGGGAAGGCGCAAAGCCGCAAAGGATCGATTACTCATTCCTTGCGGCTTTGCGCCTTCCCTATTTAACTTTTACATACTCTTAGACGTACACCCTTTCGAAGTCATAGATCGACCTGTTTGCTGGTTATCAGCTAATTATCCACAAAAAACCCCGCTAGAACTAGCGGGGTTGAACGTTCAAGGTAAGATTACGCCTATGGGTTAGATTACTAATACACCCTTTTGACTCTGAAAAGTACCGTCAGGTAACAAAAACGCTGGCACTAAAAGTACCAGCGTTTAAATCTAACCCATAAGAGCTTGCAGCCGAGTTCACACCCAACTACAATCGATAACAAATTAGGCAAAAATTCAACTAAATAGTAACAAGCAAGTCTAATTAATGCATTAATACCTACTTTATTAATGCATTAACTCTGTAACCTATCTAATAGCAGTCTGGGCCCTGCTTTATCACATGGCTAGTTCAATCAGCAAATCATACTCGCTACAATCTCTTTACTGGTGCAGGGCCACCGGCTCTGAATCCGTGTTACAGTTATACAGGTCTGAGTTCGGTTGCTATGAGAATGCGGACCTAAGCCATAGCGCTTCTGGAAAACAGTAAATGTTTATCGGGATTACCCGCTTTTACTCATTAACCGATTTCATTTGGTATAGGCAGTTAAAGAACGGTATTTGTTAAGTTAAGAAGAGAATGCAGCTAACATCCCGCCCAGTAGAGCGGGATGTTACTTTTTGTACAACCCAGGTTTCAGCAATCCAATACCTCTTAGCCTACGTATGTCATGGGAATTATACTAGTTAAATAGAGGAATCATTAGAAATGCCCGGTCGTCCATTGAGCCGGGCATTTTTTATATACCTGGCCGAATGTAGCCAGGTGCCCAAAAACAAACCTCCTGCCAATTGGCAGGAGGTGTTGACTTTAACCTATGATAAATCACAAAAAGAGGGGCTTTTCTGCCATTACCTAAGCAGAGTATGAGCAGAATATGCCTATAAATCTCCGTTAATTTATCCAAAAAGCAATCGGTTGCATAAAAAGTTTTTTGAAGAAGACCTATTAGTATATTTTTTGTATTATTGCACATAATCCTGATAACACTTAACTATTCCTGACCCTTTCCGGGCTGATGAACAGAAAAATATATCTTTGTCGGCACACATACATCAGTAGGTAAGGAATTTCAACCGATTGCAAGTTTCTGGGTGATAAGCCTACTTTATCATGCAAAAAGATGTAACAATTTATGATATTGCTAAACTACTGGAACTCTCTCCGGCCACGGTAAGTAGGGCTCTAAATGACCATCCAGCAATCAGCCCCTCTACCAAAACCCTGATTACCAGTAAGGCGAAGGAAATGGGCTATCGATCCAATCTGTTTGCCAGCAATCTACGCCGTCAGCGGACCAATACAATCGGCGTGATTGTACCCCGTCTCGATAGTGCATTTATGTCGACAGTGCTGGCTGGCATGGAAAAAGTAGCCAATAAAAGTAATTACAACCTGATTATCAGCCAATCGCTGGAATCCGCTAAGAAAGAGGTTGCTAACGCCAAAACGATGTTCGACAGTCGGGTCGATGGCTTGCTGGTTTCCCTAGCCGCTGATACTGAAGACCTGGAACATTTTAATACGTTCTTTCGCAAAGGCATTCCAATGATTCTGTTTGATCGGGTGATGCCTCAGAAAAACTGCACCAGTATTGCTATCGACAATATAAAAGCCGGTTACGACGCCACTACCCATCTGCTGGATCAGGGATGTCAGCGAATTATGCACGTTACAGGTAATATTAAGCGAAACGTGTATGCCGACCGCCTGAAAGGCTACAAAATGGCCTTAATTGATCGTGGGTTTTCGCTTTCAGACGATCTTGTTCAATTAACGGATCTAACACGCCAGGCCGGCCTGGATGTAGCAGGCCAAATTCGACAGATGGCTACTCCTCCTGATGGTCTTTTTATCGCCAGTGACTTCTGCGCAGCCAGTTGCATGGGCGCCTTACGTACATATGGCTTTACCATACCGACCGATATGGCGGTAATCGGCTTCAATAACGACCCAGTCTCTCAGGTTGTTGAGCCAAACCTATCAACCATTCATTACCCCGGCCAGGAAATGGGCGAGATTGCGGCTCAAACGCTGATCAATCACCTGAATGGTCTGCTACCTCTGAGTACAACCAACAGCATTGTGCTGAACTACGAACTGATTATCCGGCAATCGTCACAGCGTACTAAATCCGAATAATCGACTAGCGAAGCGGCATCGTAAGCTTCCTGCCTGTAAAACAACATACCTTTTCCTGTTTTATGATTCGTCTAACCAAATTCATTTACGCTACAGCTTCCCTGACGCTTTTTGCCCTTCAGACAGGTGTTTGCCAAAACTCTACCTCCAGCTCTGTAAAGCCGAAGCCACTGGTCACCGATATATACACAGCCGACCCATCGGCCCATGTATTCAATGGCAAAATTTATATTTACCCTTCCCACGATATTGAAGCCAATGTGCCGCAGGACGATGAAGGAGGTCATTTCAATATGCGGGACTATCACGTTTTTTCGATGGACAAAATTGATGGGAAGGTGACCGATCATGGCGTTGCACTCGATATTAAGGATGTGCCCTGGGCGGGCCGTCAGATGTGGGCACCCGATGCGGCTTATAAAAATGGTACGTATTACCTCTATTTTCCCGTAAAAGACAAACAGGACGCTTTCCGGATTGGGGTAGCCACCAGCAAATCGCCAACGGGTCCATTCAAAGCCGAACCGGCCCCTATTCCAGGCAGCTACAGCATCGACCCAGCCGTATTTACCGACACGGATGGCAAATCGTATATGTATCTCGGTGGCATCTGGGGTGGCCAACTACAGCGCTGGCACACAGGAAAGTATGATAGCAGTATGAAAACGGACCTGAAAAAAGATAACGAACCAGCCCTTAATGCCAAGGTTGCCCGGATGAGTTCTAACATGCTCAAATTCGACGAGCCCCTGAAAGATCTGGTCATTGTCGACAAGGCAGGCAAGCCCTTGCTGGGTGGTGACCACGATCGGCGTTTCTTCGAAGGTGGCTGGATGCATAAATACAAAGGCACGTATTACTTCTCCTATTCGACTGGCGATACCCACCTGTTGGTTTATGCCACCAGCAAGTCCCCATACGGGCCATTTACTTATCAGGGTGTATTAATGAAACCCGTAACGGGCTGGACCACGCATCATTCCATCGTGGAGTTTCAGGGCAAGTGGTATATTTTCTACCATGATGTTGAACTATCCGGTCAAACGCATCTGCGTAACATCAAGGTTCGGGAGCTAAAACGTAATCCGGACGGCTCGCTGGAAACCATCACGCCCTAAACGATAGTAAGTACTCATCCTACCACAGTTTACTTGAGTTCGATTCTTTGTCATGGCTGAATCCATGACAAAGAATTGCCTTATGTGCTTTCCTGGGGCTTGCACGTTTTCCGTCAAACCGGCTTAAACTTTTCGACGGAAGGAAGTTGGTGATCATATCCGGTTAGTTCTTCACTCAGCATGGCAGAGCAGCCATATAGCAAATTAATACCGCTCTCCCCCAAAGAGTTAACTCTTCATCATTTTGGGACAGAAGGGCTATTTGATCAGTCTGATTTTCAGCGCCTGTTTCATATTAACCGTATTGAGGATGTCGTTACCAAAATCAGATTTCCTCTTCCACCCCATCGTAAAACGGTCTATACTTGTTGATCAGATCATCCCCAAGTCGCCCTTTATAACGATTTTCCATTTTGGCAATTTTCAGCCAGCCCACTGGTTGCGATAGACGACAGCATCCGTCAACTAGATTTAAGTTTAACGACTCAAATTTACCTGATACCGGCTGGTCAGTTTTTTGTAAAATACCCGCAATAAGACTACATAAATAGCTCTAAACTCAAGAAACGGGCAAAACCAGGCAAACATTAACTATATTAACTATTAAATATTGATACTTACAATATAACTAATCATACCATTTTGGATATACAAAAAGGTTACTAATTATATATTTACCCCTATTAGTGGTAACATAATATTGTATTATAAAGCCGTACGATTAAATATATCCAAGGTCACCTACCTTTTAATATATTTATGAGAGTGTAATCATCTAAGTATGTACGTTTTAACGTAACTTTTCAATGGCATTATGCCCTAACCCATAGAGATAATTTTATTGACTTATGACTGATCTGATCAGCGACGAGGATATGATTCGTCAGTACCGGACGAGTCAGCCTAACCACTGTTTTGAGATACTCTATAAACGATATGTCAACAAGGTCTATAGACGTTGTCTGTCAATGACAAAAGACCCGCTTAAGGCTGAAGACTTCACTCACGACATATTTCTGAAAGTATTTAACCGACTGGAGGCTTTTCAGGAGCGGTCGAGTTTTTCGACCTGGCTGTATGCCATCTCCTTCAATTATTGCTCCGACCAGATCCGTTTAGCCAAACGGATGAATTTTATTACGACCGAAGAAGAGCTGGATCAGAATATCCCTGAGCCCGAAGACAATTCGGTTCCCGAAGAGTCGATGCACCTTGTCAATCGAATTCTGAAAACACTTTCAACGAAGGAGCGTACCTTGTTGCAGCTCAAGTATGAAGATGACATGAGCGTCCATGATATTGCGGACCTGTATAGCCTTAATCCCAGTACCGTAAAAATGCGGCTCAAACGAAGCCGGGATAAAATACAGCAGCTCTACGGCAAAGTGTATTACGACTAAACGCAACTACAGTTGACACCGTACCTGTATCCTGACAGGTACGGGGAAGATACTTTTTTCAGCTACTGCAGAGAAGCAACTGTTCTCTCTGATGGAGTGGATTTTGGTGTCAGGCAACGATTTAGCCGTACCCCACCTGAGTTAATGGCCGTTAGCAGCAGCATCTGCTTATTTCTTCCGGTCAACAAGGCCGATGTTCGTGCATCACCCCGAATCACCAATCCGCTCTCGGCCGGACTCAGTGGTTTAAAATGGCCATGCCCATCGCCCAGCAGTACAAGGCCAACTGAAGCATCTTCACGGCCTATATTTACTTCATTTGGGTAAAAGTTGCCGGTTAGCACTACATCCAATTGCCCATCCAGGTTAAAATCATGCACAACAATGCCATAGACGGGAGCCACCTGAGCCATGCGGGGTAAAGCGCGAAGGGCAAACTTACCCTGGCCCAAATTCTCGATATACGCACTTTGCAGATAGGTTGCCCTAGCCTGAAAGGCATTTTTCCGATCATCGTCCGTAAAGAGTTGGTCGAACGTAACAGCCGCATAATCGGCAAAACGCTGGTATTTACGCCGGAATTGGATAACCTGCTGGTTCAGGGCATCGCGCGGTACAGCCGGATAATTTACGCCATTGATATAATAGCCCATAAGGGGATCTATTGTGCCATCATTGTTAAAATCCTTCGCAACGATGGTAACGGGTTCTTTCTCCGAAGCCCGGTAGAGCGTATTCAACCCTTCATTACCGGCTATGTAATCCAGATCCCCATCGTGATCGAAATCGCCCTGAGCGATACTATTCCACCAGCCCGTTGAAGACGAAATTTGAATTGGTGGCGTTTTCTGAAATACGCCTTTGGTATTTTTATAGATCGTAAGGGGCATCCATTCTCCAGCCAGCACCAGGTCTGCCCAGCCATCCCGATCATAATCGGACCAGAGCGCCGAACACACCATACCAGCCTGCATCAGCGAGGGACATAGCAACTGGGTGACATCCACAAACCGACATCCCTGCGCCGACCGATCATTTCGAAGTAGATAACTACGGGCTGGCAGCGGATACTTACCCGGTATTTGTCGCCCTCCCACAAACAAATCCAGATCGCCATCGTGGTCAAAATCAGCAGCTACAACACAGGAGCCGCTGCCCGATACATCCGGTAAGGTGCCAGCGGGGGCCATACTGAAATCACCCTTGCCGTTGTTGAGGTACAACTGATCCTGATAAAAGGCTTTTTCGGTCGATGGACGTTCGTTGCTTCCGTACACTACATATAGATCCAGATCGGTATCGCCATCGGCATCAAAAAATAAGGCGCTGGTTGCTTCCTGATCGGGTGTTGCAGGAAAGGGTCGTTTGACAAATCCACCAGTTGCCGTTTGCCAGAACAGACCGGCTGAACTGCCCCGGTAGGAACTACCCATAAAACAATCGTCCAGACCGTCGCCATTCACATCGCCAACCGCCAGCGCAAAGCCAGAGCGGGAGAGCATTTTATGCAAGGCTGCCGTCTGTTTAAAATCGACAAAGTCCGACTCGGTATGGGCAAAATCAATTGGATACTGGTCCGTTACATCCGCAAAAAGTGCTTTCGTAGCCAGAGTTGGCTTAGACTTCCCCCCCTCAGTAGCCTGCGTATACGAAAGCGTAAGCCGTTGATCAACAGACAGATTTCGTTTTAACTCAACACGTCCGTCGGGCCATCTGATTTGCAGGGAATCAATTTTACTGGTTTTGCCCAGTCCGATATGGATTCGGGGATCGACCGATGACAAATACCCTCTGATAACCGACGCTTCAAAGTACTGCATCGTTCCGCCAGACCAACTCGTTATAGTAGCTCCAGCGCCCTGCCGATTCACCGAACTTCCCTGCAATGAAATGGTCAGGTAATGATCGGTCGGGTTTTGCTCGCGGCTCTGATTCCGGTAAATAAAGGCTTCACCATCCACATTATTTACGACCAAGTCCAGATCACCATCGTTGTCGA
This sequence comes from Spirosoma gilvum, assembly GCF_054776815.1. Taxonomy (NCBI): domain Bacteria; kingdom Pseudomonadati; phylum Bacteroidota; class Cytophagia; order Cytophagales; family Cytophagaceae; genus Spirosoma; species Spirosoma gilvum. The sequence goes on from NZ_BAAHBH010000007.1 coordinate 180,889, forward strand.
AATCGGCATAAGCGGCTCCATTCGCGTAGGATTTGTCATGCAGCCCCCAGGCTTGAGAAACATCCTCAAAGGCTCCATCGCCACCATTCCGAAACGCGTAATGGGCCAGTGGAATCTCAGGAACCTTGTCGAGTAGCTCCAGACGTTTTTTCGTATTGAATTCAGTAGTGCCAAAACCCGAAAAATCTTCGGTAAAATTGATAAAATCGCGGTCGGTGACGTTTTTCCGATAGCCATTCGTGACGTATATATCCTTCCGTCCGTCGTTATCAAAATCGGCCAGCACGGTTGCCCAGCTCCAGTCGGTTTGCGCGACACCCGCCATCAAGCCAACTTCAGAAAAAAGTGGCGTAGGAGCCTGGGGCAGAGGGTTCGGGGCAGCGGGATCAGCGGTTGAACCAGATTGCCTCACACCCTTTGCCCCAGGCCCCAGGCCCTCTGCCCCCTGCCCTACGCCCAGATTCATCTGAAGCGAGTTGCGCATGTACTGCATCTGATGGCCAAACTGGGGCGAAATACTCATCTGCTTCCGATCATAATCCTGCCCGCCCAGCATCATTTTAAGCCGATCATTCTCCTTCGGCAGCATATCCAGTTGCATCAGGTCGGGCAACCCATCGTTGTTCAGATCGGCCGCATCGACGCCCATGCCATACATACTGGTATGCGCGGTAGCCTGCTTAATCACATTGGTGAAATGACCGTTCCCGTCGTTCTGGTAGAGGATATCGCTGCTGGTGAAGTCGTTGGAACAATAAATATCAGGAAAGCCGTCCTTGTTAAAATCGCTGATAACCAAGCCCAAGCCCAACTCTTCGTAGGTTATTCCAGCTTCTTTCGAAACGTCTTTAAAAACCGGATGCCCCTTAGCCCCTACGCCTTCATTGCGATATAGCTTGCCCGTACTTGGGTGCGATCCATCAGCTACGACCGGACGAACATGGGCCGGGTTTTGAAAATCAGGAGCGGTGTTGAGCAGGAAGACATCCAGATCACCGTCCTGGTCATAATCAAAAAAAGCCGATTGGGTTGTGAAAGCGGGATCAGCCAGCCCATACTCAGCAGCCATTTCCTTAAAAACCGGCTTACCGTCTTTAAGCCCCTGATTGACAAATAATAGGTTTTCGGTCTGCTTTAAAGCCGGATGACTAGCAACGGAGATGTACATATCCAGCCAGCCGTCCTGATTCACATCGACCATCGCCACGCCCGAACACCAACGATTAGTGGTTAGGCCAGCCGACTGGGTAATATCATCAAATGAAAAGGCCTTCTGGCCCTGCTTCCCCTGATTCAGATACAGCCGACAACTCACCTGATTACCCGTAAAGACCAGGTCTACCAGCCCATCGTTGTTAACGTCGCCTATACCTACGCCCCCACCATTGTAGAAATTGGTGAAGGTAAAACCATTTACCTGCTCAGTAGGTGTCAGCGAATTGCTGAACGTAACGTGCGTATGATCACTGGAGAGCCGTTCGAATCGCGTCGGAGTCGACTGATGACAGGCCAATAAGCCACTGGCTACCATTCCGACCATCCAAAATTGTACACGTCTCATAGAAAGCATTTTGAGTAAAATAGAACGCGGATTATTATGATTGTTATGATCTGTGTAAATCATAATTATCTTAATAATCCGTGTTCTATTTGGAACCAACGATGTACTAATAACCAGGATTCTGACCTTTCAGGCCGATGTTCGGGTTATTGTCAATTTCCTGCTGAGGAATGGGAAGCAGTTCATGTTTGCCTTTCTGGAAATACGCAATAGGCTCGGTTTTTAGCTTACCCAGTTTCCGCCAGCGCAGAATGTCCCGGTTCCGAATTTCCTCGCCATTCAGTTCGATCCGCCGTTCGTGTACAATGGCCGTGAATACCTGATCTTTGGTCGATACAGGGTAGTTGGCCGTTGGGTAGGCTGGCATAGCCACGCTCGGGCGACTCCGAATCATATTCAGATACGACACTGCGCTGGTCAGATTGCCCAGTTCGTTTTCGCACTCAGCCATCGACAGTAGTGTTTCGGCATAGCGCATGATCCGTTGGTTGATACCACCCGTTGTCGAAACTCCGGCTTTGTACATTAGCGTAAACTTCCGCCAGCTTACCTTTTGTACTTTACCGTCAACCGTTGAACTATTACCGTTCTGGATTTCGTCGGTCAGGATCGTCTGATCTTTGTTGTACTTATCGCCAGTTGTATAAACCGATTTCGCATACCGAGGGTCCATCTTCGCATCGCCTTTGCTGGGACGTTCGAACTCAGCCAGCAGACTATTCGATGGAATAATATTGCGCCAGCCAATACCCGAGTACTCCTGCGTCCGAACGGTTTCTTCGGCACCCGCTGTTCCATCCCCGTCGCCGTTCCAGTTGAAATTACCGCCCGATGGCAGGAAATTTATTTCCCAGATCGACTCTTTGTTGAACTCGCCTTCTTCTGTAAAATTATCATTATACTCATCCACCAGACCATACGTACCAGAAGTTATTATTTTCTGAAGCTCAGTTTTGGCATTGGTATAATCGCCCTGCTGCATATAGACGCGGGCCAGTAGCATCTGGGCAGCGCCTTTGGTAGCCCGTCCTTGGTTGGCCGCATCATAAGTAGCCGGAAGTGCATCCTGAGCCGCTTTCAGGTCGGCGATGATGAACGCGTACACATCGCCCTCCGACGCACGTGGTAACGAACCTGCTACCGATGTAACGTAGTTTTTATAGAGCGGAACCCCGCCCCACATACTTACCAGTTCGAAGTAAGCCCAGGCCCGCAGAAACTTGGCTTCGCCCACAGCCTGTGTAGCCACGCTAGCCGTCAGGGCTTTGGCAGCAGCCGCTTTATCCACCACCACATTGGCCCGGTGAATGATCCGGTAAGCACCCGTCCAGACGGAACTTACCAGCGAATTGTCGGTGCTATGAACGCCCAGCAACAACTGGTTGCGCGGTGTTTCGAGCTGTCCGCCCCCTGCCGACACATCGTCGGACCGCAGATCGTGGGTAAAAAACCACTCACGGGCCACCAGGTTTGTGGATTGGAGTGCCGCATAAACCCCGTTAACAGCGCTCCTGATTTGGACATCGTTTTGAAAATAACTGTCGGTTGTAACCGCGTTAGGATTTAGCTGATCCAGGCTTTTTTCGTTACACCCAACCGCCAGGCCCAGCAGTAAAACACCGATTGAGAAATAGTGCCTTTTCATAGAAAACGTATGCGTTAAGTTCGTTAAAGTCGGTTAGAACGTAATCTGAAGACCTGCCAGTAAGGTACGTGCCTGCGGGTAATTTGAATAGTCGATACCACTCCGCAGTAAGGTGCCGTTCCGGGAGCCAATTTCCGGGTCATATCCAGTGTATTTAGTAAATGTCAGCAAGTTCTGACTCGATACATATACCCGAACTTTGTTTACTACACCACTGGTCAGGCTTCCCAATGCCTTGGCCGGAATCGAGTAGCCAATGGTCAGGTTTTTGACCCGCATGTATGACCCATCTTCAATAAACCGATCCGAGGTCCGGCTGTTGTTGTTCGGGTCACCGGCTACTGCCCGGGGCACGTCGGTGTTGGTATTGGTTGGTGTCCAGGCATTTAACACGGCAGGACCTGCATTAAACAGCCGTAACATACCCTGCGTAACGACCTTCGTACCGTTGTAAATTTTGTTGCCGTAGGTGCCCTGCAAATACAACGTGAAGTCGAAGTTTTTGTAAGTTCCTGTAAAGTTGGCTCCGTAGTTGAACTTTGGCAGGTAGCTTCCCAGGTAGGTCCGGTCGTTGGCATCAATTTTACCGTCGCCATTCAGATCCTTGAAGCGAATGTCGCCAGCCGACGTGTTTTTGGCCGGGTTATCAGCATCGCGTGTAGCAGGCCGGTTTTGGACAGGCGCACTATATACTTCGTCGACTGATTTGAAAATACCATCGACTACATAGCCGTAGAACGACTGAATCGGTTGACCGGCCTCGGTCTTGGTAATATCGGCCCCGCCGTAGTCGGCATTCGAACCTGCGTAGATGGCTGCGGTCGGTGTAGCCAGGCTCAGCACCCGGTTGCGGGTAATACCGATGTTGGCCGATACATTCCCACGAAAATCACCTTTGGCGTAGTTATAGCCCGCCTGGAATTCATACCCCCAGTTTTTCATACTGCCAATGTTGGCCGACGGTGCATTGCTGTAGCCAATCGAGTTTGGAATGGGTACGCCCAGAATAAGTCCGTCGGTGAATCGGTTATAGACTTCGGCCGTAAACGTAATTTTATTGTTGAACAGGCCCAGATCGATACCACCATTGACCATGTCGGTCGTTTCCCACTGCAATTCGGTATTACCCAACGCGTTAAAATACGATCCCAGGCTGGTTGATGAACCAAATGGGTACTGGGTTGCATCAGCCGATACAAGCGATTGCCAGGCGTAGTTAGGTATGCCGTTGAAGCCCGTTTTACCGTAACTCACCCGCAGTTTTAGTTCCGACAGATTCGGCATATCCTTCATGAAGTTTTCCTGATTAATACGCCAGCCAACCGAGGCCGATGGAAAGTTACCCCACTTTCTGCCTGGTGCAAATAAGGAAGACCCATCCCGCCGAATCGACGCACTTAGTAAATACTTACCGGCATAATCGTAATTGATACGACCCACATACGAAATCAGATCGATTTCGGCCCGGGTACTGCTAACAGAGGGGTTGCTTATCCCCTGAATCACGTCCAGATCATTGTTGGGGCGGTTACCCGATCCTGTCATGCCGGTTGAGAGTACTTTCTGGGTTTCGGCTACAGCCACAGCCGTAATAGTATGCTTCCCAAACGTTTTATCGAACGAAAGTTGATTGGTAATGGTCTGCGTAATATTCGTGTTACGTGTTTGCGAAACTGTAGACGATACCCGCTGGATATAGCCGTCATTATAGATCGGGTTGAACGTACTACCATTCGAGAAGCCTAGATCAACGCCATAGTTGAAGCGATATTTTAGGAAACTCGTCAGCCGAACATCCGCATAGACGGTAGCAAAGGCTTTCAGGAATTTCGTCCGGGTAACATCCATAGCAGGAGCCCGAAGTGGGTTTTCAGGGTCTGATCCATCAGCCGCCGTCGGCGCACTATACCCTCCGACTTTCGTTGGGTCCATTGTTGGCCAGTAGGGCATCATCCGAATTGCGTGCATCAGTTGTGACCGGTCACCAGTGGTTTCGCCCCGCTGGTTGCTGTAGGCAGCCGTCAGCGTCTGACCAATCGACAGGAATTTAGATACCTGATGGTCGGAGTTTAGTCGAAGTGAACCCCGCTCGAAGTCGGTTCCGATCATAATACCATCCTGCTTGAAATAGCTGCCCGACGCAAAAAATCGGGATACCGCATTGCCCCCTGACAGAGAAAGCTGATGCTGGGCAATGGGTGCATTGCGGAAAAGCTCGTTTTGCCAGTTGGTTTCGGTCTGGGCAAAGGTCTGCGTAGCGCCGTCGTAAATGGGTGTATTCAGGTTATTCAGCCGTGAAGGAAGGGCAATACCAGCGTTGGAGGTCAGCGCTTTGGCATATTGCACATACTGATCCCGATTCAGCACATCAATTTTATGGCTTGCACTCTGCGTACCCACGTATGAATCCAGCGTAACACGGATTTTGCTGTCCCGGCCTCCTTTTTTGGTCGTAATCAGAATGACCCCGTTAGCCGCCCGCGACCCATAAATAGCCGCTGAACTGGCATCTTTCAACACTTCCAGCGATTCGATATCATTGGTATTGAAGCTATTCAGATCGCCGGTCGGTACGCCATCGATCACATACAATGGGCCTGACCCGTAAGAAATCGACCCAATACCCCTGATTTGTACGATGGGCGAACTTCCTGGGCCACCATTATTCACGACCGACACGCCCGGAACCCGGCCCTGAAGCGCTGATGCCACGTTTGGCACTGGCAGAGCAGTTATTTCTTTAGGGGTGACGGTCGATACAGCACCAGTCAGCGAGGATCGTTTCTGTGTACCGTACCCAACCACGACCACCTCTTCCAGTGACCCGGCATCGGCTTCCAGCGACACGTTGACAACGCTCCGGTTACCTACTGTAATTTCCTGTTTTTTATAACCTATATAGCTGAATACCAGCACTGAACTCCCATTCGGCACATCGATTCGATAGGTGCCTCGGGCATCACTGGTCGTACCGCGTGTGGTACCTCTGAGCTGAATATTTACGCCCACTAAAGGGCTTCCTTTTTCATCCAGCACAGTACCCGTTACCGGCTGATCGGCAGGTCTGGCCCAGGTCGTCGTAATCAGGCAATTGATTAAAACGAACAGTGCAAAACCCTGCCTCACGATTTTACTCACTAAAGCATGGAATTGTAATTTGTTTGGCATAATTTTAAGGGTTTGTCGGTTTAGCAACGGCAATAAAAATCCCTGCATCCATTTTCAGGATGTCGTTCTAGCGATCGTATAGGGGATTACTTAGTGAGTCAGTAATGTTGGCGCATTACTGACTTTTTTATTAGGCAGGGTTATGGCATAGGCATACAAACGGGTTAAAAGGTTGGGATAGGAAACAGGTATCATATAAATCAGAATGGGCACGTATTCTACTAGTCATAAAATCCCCAAAAAGTAGACCTATTAACCTTTTAAGGAGTAAATAACAACCAATTGCTTAATTCAAGTATACGGACAATGGTACGCTACTATCGAACTATAGAATAATTATATCGGATAATCTAAGTGGCTTTTTTAGTATGTTGATGAAAGCCTTTATTAATTTTCTTAGCACAAATATCACAATAAAATTATCATTTGCAATCGGTTGCATAATTTTTATGAAAAATAGCAGATAACGGGTAATAAAGACTCACAAGGCATTTAAAGTGGCCAAAAAATCACGAGGGTATGGCTTCCCAACTGATTGGAAACCATACCCTCGTCAGGATCTGTATGCGAAATGACGGATAACTAACTCACAGCAAAATCCAGATTTTCGGTAATCCGTTTTCCCTCACTGGCCAGCGTATCCATATACAGCCGAATACGATCCTGTGCTTCAGCCAAATCCATATTGTTCAGATTGATGTTCAGCAGGTCTATAAACCAGGGCGCTTTTTCTGGGCTCAGCACATAAACCGTTGCGATTTCCTTTGCAATCGGTAGCGTTGTGGTTTTCGACGCGTCGAACACATCTTTATTGCCAGCTTTCAGCAACTTATCATATTCCTGCTCCAGTAATGTGTTGAATAGGGATTCAGAAAACGTATCACCTGCATTAACCCCAACCTCGGGATCATCTTCGGTCAGAACGGCGCCTTTATGCAGCCACTCCCAGAGAATACTCAGCCGAATTTCGCCCGTTGCCATATCTTCCATCAAATACAGAATATCGTCGTTGCCGAAGAAATCAGCGGCTTTCAACGCGGCCGCCTGCATTCCCTGTCCAAACGCATTCCCGTATTGCAGGGCCACACTCAGCAGGTTTCGCGCTCCGCGAATATCGCGGGGGGCCGGTTCAATCAGGATTAAGCCATCGGCATCGGCCTGCGTATAGGTGAGTGCCGGAAACGATCGACCAAGTTGATTGGCTTCACCTACTTTTTCCCAAACGGGCCGCACGATATGTACCATTTTCCAGTGAGCGACCCATTTGCCGCTGGCTCCTTCGCGTTGTTCGCGTTCGGCACCGGCCACGGCCTTTGCCATACTGGCCGATACGCCCGCTTCGGAACCCACCGGAATATTCGGCTCCATGCCACCCTGCCAAAGGGCGAAATTGCCGTTGAGATCCGGCGTATTGACGGCCCGACGAACGCGGTCTTCATAATTCCGCATGTAGCCGTAGGTCATCGTGATGGCTTCGATGTTGGGATTCACAAACGTTTTATCCCAGGCCATCGCATCCGACACGCTGTTGATGTAATCCCAACGACCTGTATTAAAGCCAACAAAATGCTTGCCTAATGCCGCCCGAATTTCCATTAATTGGTGCGTTGCTTCCAGTTGTTCAACCAGTACATATACCTTAATCGTCCCGACTGGCAAGCCAACATGGGTTTCAAGGGCGCTGAGCATCTCATTCCAGACACCCGCTTCTTCGGCCGTCTGGATTTTGGGCAGGTACATCACAATGGAAGACCCCGCCTGTTGCAGTGCCTGATAATTGTTTACAACATACAGCGTCGCATCGACAATCGAAGCGGCCATCGCTATGCCATCGCCATCCCGAATATGACGGTCGTCGAGGTGGAGGCCACGTGCCCGAAAGATCTTGGTGGTAAAATTGAGTTGTTCTTCCCAGTTCGCAATCGTTTTTCGACCCAGAAACGACTCGGCCCATTTGTTCATTTCGGCGGCTACCTGTTCGGCTACGTTCAGGAACATCGGGTCTTTATGAATTGCCAGCTTCAGGTTCCGCTGGTTGTCGAGCGACATGGTGGTGATCTGCCCCAGCGCGTCTTCGCCATCGAACATCCAGCCATCGGCCCCCGACAGCAGCGCATACGCTACATTTCGGATACTACTCTCAACAGGCGCATTGGGTTTGGCAGCCGGTCCGGTTCCCTGTATCCACTGCCGTTGTAAATCGGTCGGCACCGCAGCTCCTTCAAATTTCCCATCACGAGCATCCTGTACCTTGATGGATGTACCGGGAATCAGGCTTTCGGGGTCCAGAAAGCTAATCCGGGTTTTTGATTCCTGACGGGCAGCCCGGCGTTTCATCCGCTTTTCCATCACATCTTTGATGCGTTTGTTAAAAGGGGACAGGGCCGAGAGCGCATCGATTGCCTCGTGAGTATACACGTCAGAATAGGTCTCGTTCAGGTTGTCACGAATGGAGATCAAGTAAGTTAGCATAGCCAAAAATGTAAAATGGATGTATGAAATAACCGCTGGGGCGCTATAGGCGCAAGGGCTCAACCACTACTCGTTGTGTCTTGGCGGTTTGGTTTAGACATGGTAAGTAACCAAATATAGATTTGGGCGTTTTCTATGACCCCGTTGGGGTCAAATGTCTATAGGGAATTATTCTGACTATAAACATTTGACCCCAACGGGGTCATACAAAATCGGCATTATAGTCCTCATAGTTGCGTCATCAATACATTGTCTAAACGGGTATTGGGGCCTGTTCCAGCACAAATACACTCATCGAAATGGGACCGTGTGCGCCTAAAACTAATGCCTGTTCAATGTCGGCGGTTTTTGAGGGGCCACCAATAAAAGCGGCAAAGCCGTAATCGCCTTCACCGATTTTTGCATAGGCTTCGTGGAGTGTCGGAACGATCCGTTCGGTGGGGATCACCACAGCCAGATGCTGACAGATATAGGGGACAATACGCTGCCCCATGCGCTGTTCGGGCAACCAGACAGCCCCATTTTCAGCGACGGCCAGTTCAGCCTCGATTACGGCGACTTCTACGTCATCGAACGTATGCGGGTCAATATCCGTCGACAGGCGTCCAAACGAATCACTTAGCTCAGGCATGGAGGTAATGATGCGTTGGGTTGTATTAAACTGTTCGGCAATCAGGTATCTGATTTCGGCAAAATCCTTAACCCGAAAAGCTTTGCCACCGATTCCGGTAAACACCTCGCAATAGGTTGCAACAACATCCTGATTGCTCCCCTTAAAGGCACTCATATCGGGCAATGGACTGGCCGAAGGCTGGTTTTTCAAGACATCAGCCAATATACGTTCTCTCGTGCTCATCATGTCAGTTTGAACCTATTTAACCTCATCCTTTCCATGCTTCGCATACCACTCTCCAAACGACTCTTTCGGGCTGTCGGGCATGTCACGCTGCTTGTACCAGGGATTGAACTTGTTGTTGACCGCAAACGGGATGTTGTTCAATACCCACCGTCCGGCCTTGCCGATGGTCGAATACGAAGTGGGCGACGACAGTGTCCAGGCCATTGCTTTGATACCCAACACTTTTGTATTAGCCGCGTATCCTTCCTGCACAATTACCTGCCGCCATTTATACAACTGCTCGTGAATGTTGATCTTGACCGGACAAACATTGGAGCAGGAGCCACAAAGGGTGGATGCAAAAGGCAGATCGGCATGTTTACGCATATCCAGATTCGGAGCCAGAATAGCGCCGATTGGCCCGGCAACGGTGTTGTGGTAGCTAAGACCACCACTTTTCCGATACACAGGGCAGGTATTCATACAACTTCCGCACCGGATGCACTTTAGGGAATCCCGGAAATCGGGCCTACCCAACTGACGGCTGCGCCCCATATCGACCAGAATCAGGTGCATCTCCTGCCCTTTACGCGGCTTTTTGAAATGACTCGAATAAATCGTGATCGGTTGGCCGGTAGCACTACGGGCTAGTAGTCGCAGGAAAATACCCAGGTGCTGCTTCTGCGGGATAATCTTTTCGATACCCATCGACGAAATCTGGACTTCCGACAAATGAGCGCCCATATCGGCATTGCCTTCGTTGGTACAGACCACGTATTCGCCCGTTTCGGCGACGGCAAAATTGACTCCGGTGAGGGCAGCCCGTCGTGTAACGAACACATTTCGCAGGTGTCGGCGGGCAAAGCGGGTGAGCGTTGTGGGATCTGATACGCCCTTCTCCGTACCCAGATGTTCATGAAAAATTTCCCCAATTTCTTCTTTGCGTTTATGGATGCAGGGCAGCACAATATGGCTGGGTGGCTCATTGTCCAATTGCTGGATGTATTCGCCCAGATCGGAATTAATCACGTCGATACCACGCTCAATCAGGTACTCGTTCAGATGACATTCTTCCGTGAGCATCGATTTACTCTTGACCATCTGCTCGATGCCTTTTTCTTTCAGAATCGAATACACGATGGCGTTATGCTCTTCGGCGTCAGCCGCCCAATGTACCTTGATGCCATTCTTCGTCACGTTGGCTTCGAACTCCAGCAGGTAGTCGTGCAGGTTCGACAGCACATTGTTTTTGATCTGCGAGGCCGCTTCTCGTAAGGCTTCCCACTCCGGTATGTTTTTGGCGGCCATATCCCGCTTTTGCCGAATCCACCAAAGAGCACCATCGTGCCAGTCGACACGCTCTTCGTCTTTGATAAAGTCTTCGGCCAGGGTTGCGTGGTCTTTTTCTGCTTTTTCCATTACCGGGTCGCGTTTAAAATTTCAGCAATGTGTACCGCTTTTACGGCACTTTTATTCCGTTGCAAAATGCCTTCCATATGCATCAGGCAGGATAAGTCGACCGACGTAATGTACTCAGCACCATGTCGAACATGATCCGATACCCGATCTTTGCCCATCTTAACCGATACGGCTTCTTCGGCCACGCAGAACGTACCCCCAAACCCGCAGCATTCGTCGGGCCGTTCCAGGGTCACCAGCTCCAGCCCATCCACCATGTTTAGCAGACGAACCGGCTTGGAATAGGCCGGGGCATTGAGTTCGCTCATTTGCGCTAAATGCAGACCACGTAGGCCATGACAGCTCTGGTGAATGCCGACTTTGTGCGGGAAACGAGCCGCTAGTTTATCGACTTTTAGCACATCGGTCAGAAACTCTACCAGCTCGTAGGTTTTCGAACGTACCTGCTCCGCTTTGGCCGGGTCTTCGGACGAATACAGGTGGTCTTTTACATGCAATACGCAACTGGCCGACGGGGCTACGATGTAATCGAACTCCGCAAAATTTTCCAGAAACAGGTTATTGCATTCCTGGGTCAGATGTTCGAATCCTGAGTTTGCCATCGGCTGGCCACAACAGGTCTGACGCGGTGGATAGACCACCTTTACCCCTAGTTTTTGCAGCAATTGCAGGGTAGCAATAGCCGCGTTGGGGTAAAATTGATTGACGTAACAGGGTATAAAAAGTCCGACGGTCATGGCATATAAGGCTTATTTCTACTCTTCTCCAAAGAAGCAAGCCAAATAGGTTTTACTACTTACTTTTAGCACTAATCAGGTTTGTAACGGATAAGGTTGTTAATGCTCCAGAAAATCGAGGTCTTTACCGAATGTTTCTTCCATCTTCCAAAGGCCCAGGTAAGCGATGGAAATGGTCAGTAAGCCGAGTAAAGCAGCCCCATTGATAATGCCTAACTCACCCTTGAAGAGCAGAAATAACGGGGTCATAATATTGATACTGCCCCGAACGAAATTGGGTACAGTAGTGGCAACGGTAGCACGAAGGTTAGTGCCAAACTGCTCGGCAGCAATGGTTACAAACAACGCCCAATACCCTACCCCGACGCCCAAACCCACACAGATGGCATAAAACACGGCTGCCGACTGAAATGGCACGTACAGATATACTGCTATCAACGTAGCCGTCAGCAGCAGAAACATCCCCAGCACCTTTTTCCGGCTGTTCATGTACTGGCTAAATACTCCGCTGGACAGATCGCCAACCGACAGGCCGATGTATTCCCACATAACGGCTTTGCCCGCTACGATAGGCTCACTCAGGTGCAGGGCCTTTCCAAATTCGGGCGAGAACGTCATCAGAATCCCGGCGACAAACCAAACCGGAAGACCAATCAGGATACAGCGTATGTACTTATTGAACTGGCTCCAGGACGAAAACAACTTCATGAAATTACCCCTGGACACCGTTTCGCGCTCTTTGATATTGGTAAAAATGCCCGATTCGATCACACTGACCCGCATCAACAACAGCAACAGTCCTAAGCCTCCGCCAATGAAGTAGGCATTTCGCCAGGCAAACATGTCGGCAATGAAATAGGCCAGTACCGCCCCCAGTAGCCCAACCGACGCCACCAACGAAGTGCCGTATCCCCGAATTTCTTTAGGAAGAATTTCGGCTACCAGCGTGATACCTGCTCCCAGTTCGCCAGCCAGGCCGATACCCGCAATGAACCGAAGCAGCGCATACTGATCGACCGAGGTAACTACGCCGTTGGCAATATTGGCCAGGGAATAAATCAAGATGGAGCCAAACAAGACCGACAACCGACCACGCTTATCACCCAGAATACCCCAGATAATACCCCCGACGAGCAGACCCGCCATCTGCATATTGATAAGGTATATTCCGGTCGGCAGCATCTCCGCATCACCAACGCCCAAATCCTTCAGGCTTTGCACCCGAACGATACTGAACAGCAGCAGATCGTAGATGTCGACAAAGTAACCCAGTGCCGCCACGATGACGGGAATTTGCAGCAATTGCCGAATCAGTGATTTACGACTCGCGGCTGTCGGTTTATTCTTGTAAACAGGCTCAATCATAGTTCGTTTGCGTTTACTGGCAAATTTGTCATCCCGACGAAGGAGGGATCTTAATCTGCCACTACTAACACGTCAGGAAATAGTAAGATCCCTCCTTCGTCGGGATGACAAAAACGTCTATTTTAACGCTTTATTTATAAAAGGACTTTACATTCCCCCAAAGCACATGTATTTGATTTCGGTAAAATAGTCCATGCCGTACTTGGAACCTTCCCGCCCAATACCGGATTCTTTTACCCCACCAAAGGGCGCTACTTCGGTCGAAATCATGCCTTCGTTAATACCCACCATGCCGTAATCCAGCGCTTCGGCTACCCGCCAGCACCGATTGATGTCCTTGCTGTAGAAATAGGCAGCCAATCCATAAGGGGTATCGTTGGCCTTCTGAATCACCTCCTGTTCGTCGGTAAACCGGAAGATGGGCGCGACGGGGCCAAACACTTCATCCTGGGCAATAATCATATCGGCCGTGGCATCGGTCAGGATCGTTGGCTCGAAAAACAGCCCTTCCAGTTCATGCCCACCGATACGAACATGGGCCCCTTTGGCCAACGCATCAGCCACATGGCGTTTTACTTTATCGAGCCCTTTTTCATTGATCAGCGGACCAATCTGCGAATTGCTATCCAGCCCATTCCCTACCTGCAATGCCCCTACGGTCTTTGACAGTTTTTCGACAAATTCATCGTAGACGGCATCATGCACATACAGGCGATTAACGCACACGCAAGTCTGACCGCTGTTGCGAAACTTAGACGCCATAGCGCCTTTTATGGCAGCATCGATATCGGCATCGGCAAAGACAATAAAGGGTGCGTTACCCCCGAGTTCGAGTGAGATTTTTTTCAGGGTCGACGAGCACTGCTTCATCAGCAGCTTACCCGTGGCCGTTGAGCCTGTAAACGACAGCTTACGCACTTTGCTGTTTTCGCAAAGCTCCAGCCCCACTTCTGCGTTTTTCGAAGTGGTTATTGTATTGTAAACACCCGGCGGAAAGCCTGCTTTTTCGGCAAGTTCAGATACTGCTAACGCCGTCAATGGGGTTTCGGAAGGGGGCTTCACAATAACCGGACAGCCAGCCGCCAGCGCCGGACCAACCTTGCGGGTAATCATCGCCAGCGGAAAATTCCAGGGCGTGATGGTCGCAACAACCCCAATGGACTGCTTGATCGTCACCAGCCGTTTGTCTTTGGTATTGGCCGGAATCACATCGCCATACGTTCGACGGGCCTCTTCGGCAAACCACTCGATGAACGATGCACCATAGTCAACTTCGCCCCGGCTTTCCGTAATGACCTTACCGCACTCCATGGTCATCAGCCGGGCCAGTTCGTCCTTATTTTCCAGAATCAGCGCGAACCATTTCTTGAGCATAGTAGCCCGTTCTTTGGCCGTCAGATCGCGGAAGGCAGGCCAGGCTGCGTGAGCCGCGTCGATGGCCTTCCGCACATCGGCCTGATCCATATCGGTGACCGACGCGATCACTTCGCCGGTAGCCGGATTTGTCACATCGAATGTATCACCACTGGCCGCACTCACCCATTGGCCATTCACATACGCCTGTGTTCGGATGAGCGAATTCGACTCCATACGATCTTCGGAAGTGCTGATTGAATTCATGGCTAAAACGTGATTATCTGGCGGATGGCGTCCCCTTTCGCCAGTCGTTCAAATCCTTCATTTATATCGTCCAGGCTAATTTTGTGCGTCATCAGTTTATCGACGGGCAACCGACCTGCCTGATAGAGCGAAATGTAGGCTGGAATATCGCGCGCCGGAATACAGCTACCGATGTAGGAGCCTTGCAGCGTACGTTCGTCGGCCACCAACTTTGTCGGCGAAAGCTGAAATCGCTTGCTCGGATGGGGTAGTCCGGCCGTAACCGTCTTGCCACCCCGTCCGGTTGCATCGTATGTAAATTCGAGCGCCTGAACAACCCCGGCAAACTCGAAACCAATATCGACGCCACCCTGCGTTAAGTCTTTTACCTGCTCAACGGCATTCGGTTGCGATGAATCGACGACATGGTGGGCACCAAGCTCTAGCGCTTTGTCGAGTTTATCCTTGTTGACATCGGCCACAATGATTTTGCTGGCTCCTCCGGCCAATGCGCCCAGCAGTGCTGAAAAGCCAATTCCCCCCATGCCTGTAATGAGTACCGTTTGCCCGAGCGACAGTTTGGCTGTATTGATCACAGCGCCAACGCCGGTCATAACTGCGCAACCAAATAAGGCGGCAATATCGAACGGAAGCGTTTGATCAATTTTTACGATGGATTTGCGGGATACGACTGTGTACTCGGCAAAACCAGACACCCCACAATGGTGGTGAAAAGGCTGATGGTCAGCCACATCGTAAAATCGAACACCTCCACCTAAAAGCTCACCCTTGCTATTAGCGTCAAGACCATTTTCGCAGAGCGCCGGGCGGCCTGTCATACATGGCATACAATGCCCGCAAATAGGTAGGAATGAGAAGACAATATGGTCGCCAACGGCTAAATCATTCACACCAGGCCCAAGTTCAACCACTTCGCCAGCGGCTTCATGGCCCAATACCATCGGCATCTGCCGGGGTCGATTTCCATCAATAACCGACAGATCGGAATGACACAGTCCGGCGGCTCTGATTTTCACCAGCACTTCGCCTGCTTGTGGTGCCTGTAAGTCAATCTCTTCAATCGTTAATGGCTTACTGGTTGTATAGGGGCGCTCTTTGCCCATTTCGTGTAATACGGCTGCCCTAATTTTCATATACTAGTCGTTAAGTATTCAACCTAAAATGGTCAAATGCTATTTTTTGTCATCCCGAAGAATGAGGGATCTCAAGTATCAGGCATTTCGAGATCCCTCATTCTTCGGGATGACAAAAAATAATATAATGTATTTTGAACTACCTACTTGGTGATCAATAGCAATAGTTATGCGTCAGCTACTGACGATTGATGACTATTGACTAACGACTCATTTTTCAAAAATTCTTCGATATTCTGGCCAACCTTTTCCATCAAGAGAGTACGGGCTTCAATACTGGCCCAGGTTACATGCGGAGTCAGGGCCAGTTTTTCTTTATGCTTTATGTGCAAAAGCGGGTTTTTGGGAAGAATAGGCTCTTTGGTAAACACATCGATACCGGCTGCGGCAATCAGTCCTTCATCCAGCGCTTTAGCCAGATCGGTTTCATTGACAATACCGCCCCGGCCCACGTTGAGCAGAATGGCGGTTTTTTTCATCTGGGTCAATCGGTCGTAGTTGATAAAATTGGCCGTATTGTCGTTTAAAGGAGCGTGGATAGAAACAATGTCGCAGGTCTGTAAAAATTCGTCTAATTCAAGTCGTAGGTAGGGCTGCTGATTATTCTGACCTGATGTAGAATAATACACCACTTCGCAGCCGAAAGCGTAGGCGATTTTGGCCACCTGCCGACCGATATTGCCCAGCCCGACAATGCCAAATCGCTTACCAGCCAGCTCCCAGAATCCCGGACCGAAATGGGTAAATATGTCTGTTTTGGCGTATTCCCCGTCTTTTACATAGTGATCGAAATACGGCACATTGACCAGCAGGTGCAGCAGAATGGCAAACGTTCCCTGAGTCACGCTCTGGGTCGAGTAATCCATAGCGTTCCTGACAGGAATGCCCCGTTTTTCGGCGGCTACTTTATCGACATTGTTGGTCCCGGTAGCGGCAATACAGATCAGTTTCAGATTATGCGCCTGCTCAATAATATCTTTATCCAGCACAACCTTGTTAGAGACCACAATATCGGCGTTCTTAATCCGCTCCAGCGTTTGATCGGGCTGCGTAGTTTCGTAGTACGTGACCCGACCAAATTTTTCCAGTAACTTCAGGTTTGGGATATTACCAATGGTTTTCGTATCCAGAAATACTAATTCCATAAGAAGGGTATCGTAAAACGGTAATGCGGAGCCGGCCGCGAATGGATTATAAATACGAGGTTGATGTACTGCATAATCAACCTAAATAGTTTAGCTTATTCGAGCTAGTTTTTGTCATCCCGACGCAGGAGGGATCTTCGGGCGAGCCGAAAAAATTGACCGAAGATCCCTCCTGCGTCGGGATGACAAAAAAGGACCTATCACCTTCTTTTAAGGAATCGTCCGTACTTTGACTACTACTTTTTTGACCCCGTCGTACCCGTCTACTTTATTGCTTGGATTATGCGCTTCTTTGGGCGTAACGATGTAGAAAATGCCCGGTTCGGCTACGTAGAATTTCCCCTGATCGGACGAGTAAAACACGATGTCTTTGGCCGAACTGTATTCCTCTACTAAATTCCCTTTTACCTTCTCGACGGGGATAATGCCAATTTGCTCTTTGCCCTTTACCACAAAATGAATGTCGCTGTAGTTCTGGTGGGCTTCGAATTTAGCATTGGAGATTTCGCGCGGTGGCCCTTCTGAAATGGTGGCAAATACCGTTTCATCGTCGATGGGGTATTTGCCGGGCCGGAGCCGGGTAAAATCGGTATTTTTCAGAAACGCAAAGGCTTTGTCCCAGGCCGCTTTATTACCATGATATTGCCGGGCAAACTCTTCCTTATTAATCACTTCGGCGGGTTTGGCAGGTAATCCATTCAACCACTCTCCTTTGCTGAACCACTGCTCCGCCTTTTTACCGGTCCATTCTGTCGACGATTGTCCTCTGACGGAAATAGCAACCAGAACTGCAATTAGTAACAAAAAAGGTCGTGAGTTATTAGTCATCTTTCTCATACCATTTAAAGGTGATTTTAACGCAAAGGCGCAACGTCTTCGCAGAGAGCGCTAATGAATTTTATCCGCGTCCTTTGCGGTTCCTTGGCGCTCTCTGCGTTTAAAAAATTAATTTTTGGTCACCTTTCTTACCTGACCAAGACCAAACTGGTCACCGGCGGCAACAGGCTTACCACCACTAAAGTGAATTTCAACCATTTTCTCACTTTGTACATCGTTATGATCCTGATCTTCCAGATTGGCTACGATCTTCCGCGTTTTTACGTCAATAACCTCACCCGTTGCCGGATACGCATATTTACCATCGAGACTAAACGTAATCCAGCCGGGCATATCTTTCAACGCTATTGTTGTTTTCTGCACAGGAGGCATAACCGTATTATCAAAAACGTGCAGACGCAGGTTATGCCCATCACAAAGCCATAGCTCTTTCTCGTCAGGAGTTAAGCCAATGCCGTGGCTGGGGCAACCATGCCGTCTTACTTCACCCATATTCCAGCCTTCAACGACAACCCGGTGCAGGAATTTTCCCGTCACTAAATCAGCCACTTCAAACCCAAGTAAGCCATTGACATTCACGTACACCAGTGTCTGCGAACCATTGATCGTAAAGGGGCGAATATCCGCACTGAACGGACCCACCTGGCGGCTAACGGTATGGGTTTTGGTATCAGCGACATTGAGCATCGTCGATTTCAGGCCAGCCAGATAGACCTCTTTGCCATCGGGTCCATAAATGGTATTATGCGAACCTGAGTTGGTGACAATCTTGGTGATGACATCCCCCGTTTTAGCGTCGACGACATTCCAGTGGGCTTTTTCGAGCGATGGGGCATAAATGATCTTCCCATCGGGCGATATCGATATGCGGTCAACACCACCTTCGTAGTCTTTTTCCCACAGTGTTTTTTCGGTAACCAGATCAATACACTGAATCGCTTCCAGCGTGCTGATATAAATACAATTGGTAGCCAGGCTCACATCGACGCCCTTCACATTTGATGGAACGCCTTTTTTCGACGAGCCCGTGGGCGATGGCATGTCTTTCCTTAACAGACCACCGGGAGTATTGATGAACTTGACAAACTTGTGATTATTATCAATATCAAAGACTTGTATACCATGCCCACCATAACCGAGGTAGTTCCGAATACCGGGGGTTGCTACATACAAAAGGCGCTGAACTTTAGGAGCTGGCTTCGTAGGCTTTGTGGGATTGGTGCCCAGTTTATCTTTCGATGCCGCTATCCAGGCGGTTGCCGTTATAAAGAGTATACCGCAGAAGAGGAGTGAAAAAACGGTTTTTGTCGTCTTCATAAAAGAAAAGGTTTAAAGACTAATTTGGTTGATGTGCTTTTTTATTGTTTCGGGTTTGATGTTTCAAGTCCCCGCTCCATGGTCTGTGTCCTCACAGACCACCTAGGCGTCAGCCAGTGACTAACTATTCAGATGATTGGTCTGTGTCCTCACAGACCATGGAGCAGAATGACAAAAGGCTCAAACGTATTTTTAATCATACCCTGGATTCTGGGGGAAAATTGTCCGGTCGTTAATTAACTGAATCTGAGCCAATGGAATGGGGAATACCAGATTCCGCGCTTTCATCCCATATTTTCCCATCACATTAAGCGCCTGTCCGGTTCTGACCAGGTCGAACCAACGATGGCCCTCAAATGCCAGCTCCCGACGACGCTCCAGCACTATCTGGTCGCGCAATTCGGTCTGTGTTTGAGTTGCTAACGCGTCGATTCCGGCCCGCGTCCGAACCTGATTCAAATAAGGCAGAGCCTGGGCCGTTTTACCGTTCTCGTTCAAGGCTTCGGCATACATGAGCAGCACATCGGCATACCGAATCACTTTCCAGTTGGCCGGACTATCGTTAGCCGTACTGATTTTAACGATGTATTTGCGGGTATAGGCCGACATGTTGTTCGATGAAATCAGGAGCGGAATAAACTTGCCCGTTGCATCGGTGTACCCCCGACTGGCGGTCAGGTCTTTTCGTTTGTCTTTGGCTTCGAACAGATCGAACAGCACCTGATGGGGTGTATTCTGATCATCGACCGAACCGGCAATGCCATAGAATGCAATCATCGACGTAACCTTGGGCGTAAAGCGGTTGGTGTAAATACTGCCTTCACCACCTAAGCCCTGCTCATACTCAATGTCGAAAATGTATTCGCTATGATGCTCGTTCTTGGTATAATCCCAAAGATCAGCCCAGTTTGGCAGCAGCGAATACCCCATCGTGGTCACCTCCTGAAGTTTGGATTCAGCCTTGGTAAAGTCTTTCCGAGTCAGATAGACTTTGCCCAGCAAGGCTTTGGCAGCTCCTTTAGTCGCCCGCCCTACCTCTGAACCGGCATAACTGGCTGGCAGCTTGCTCTCAGCATCCAGTAGGTCTTTTATAATGACTTCGTCGTAGATTTTATCGACCTTCTCGCGCGGTGTTTTATACGATTCTTCGATGCTCAGGGTTTTGGTTACCATTGGCACATCGCCGAAAATCCGAACCAGGTCGAAATACGCCAGTGCCCGCAGGAATTCGGCTTCACCAATGTGTCGGTTTTTGTTGGTGATCGACGCATCGGCCGTAGCAATACGTTCCAGAATGGTGTTGGCCCGGGTAATGGCTTTGTAATAGTTCCGCCATGTGCTGATCAGCAGCGGGTCGTCGTTGGCCAGCGTAAAGTTATCGACCGCGCCCGCTGTACCTTTCACCAACTCATCCCATACGTCATCACCCCGGATGTCGCCAAAGTAGTACATGTTAGCGTACTGATCCTGATAAATCCCGTAGACGCCAATAATAGCATCCTGATAGTCTTTGTCCGTTTTATACAACACATCGACCGTGACGGTATCGACGGGCAGAATCTCGATAAAATCCTTTCGGCAGGCGGTCGTCAGCAACATGACCAGCGCAACCATTGAAATTGTCTTTTTCATTGGAGAAGAAAGGGTTAAAAGCCAATGTTGATGCCGAACAAAATACTTTTTGCCGTCGGATAGTCGTACCGTTCATTACCCGGTGTAAGTGGGCTATCGGTACGGCTCACATCGGGATTAAAGCCAATGAACTTCGTAAAGAGGAAGGGGTTGTTGGCCGTTACCGACAGACGTACCGAACTGAGTTTGGCTTTTTGCGCTATAAATTCGGGGAGTACATAGCCCAACACGATGTTGTTGATCCGCAAGTACGAGCCATCGTCCAGCCAGCGCTGGCTGTAGGTGCCTCTGAAGTTACCCGTAGGCACATCGTTAGGCCGTACCGAATAGCCATTGCCGGGATCCGACTCCGATTTCCAGTAGTTATTCATGAACGCATACTGCCGGAACCGAGCCCGGTCGTTGGCCAGTTGCTCTCGCGATAATGCTAACACGCTGTTGCCTTGTACACCCTGCAGACTCACACTCAGGCTGAGGTTTTTATACGAGAAGCTATTGGTCATGCCGTAGTAGAAATCAGGATAAGGCGAGCCCATGATGGTTTTGTCGAAGCTATTAATGATCCCATCGGGTACACCATTTGGCCCACTGACATCCACAAACCGAACATCGCCCACCCGCGAAGCATCACGCCCACCAGGGTTCCAGATTGGCCCTTTGTCCAGTTCGGCTTTGGTCTTGAAAATACCATCGGTCAACCAGCCGTAGAACATACCGATCGGTTGCCCAATCATGGTGATGTTTCCTCCCTGGCTCGCAATAATGGGGTCGCCGGATGGACCTAAGCGCGTCACTTTGTTTTTGTACATCGAGAAGTTCAAGGCCGTCTGCCATTTGAAAGCCCCCTGCGTATTGACCGTATTCAGGGTAATTTCCCAACCGGTATTCTGTACTTCACCGATGTTCTGCAATGCCGTATTGAAGCCTGTAATATCCGGGATGTTGACGTTCAGCAGCAGGTCGGAGTTTTTCGATCGGAAATGGTCTAAGGTCAAGGCCAGCCGGTTGTTCAGGAAGCTCACATCAACGCCAACGTTGATCTGTTGCTGGGTTTCCCAGGTCAGGTTCGGATTCGCCAGTCGGCCAGGTGAGAACCCCCCTACCCCAGTTCCGCCCAACACATACTTTTCGTAGTTGATCGTGGCCAGGTGGTCGTAATTGCCGATGTTGTTGTTACCGGTTTTCCCGTAGCTGGTTCGCAACTTCAACTCATTGATAGCCCGGATATCTTTCATGAAGGCCTCATCAGAAATCCGCCAGGCCAACGCAAATGAGGGGAAAACGCCGTATTTGTTTTCTGCCCCAAAACGGGACGAACCATCCGTCCGCAACGAAGCCGTTACGTAGTACTTACTGTTGTAGTTATAATTGATCCGGCCTAAATACGACAGCAGCGACCACTCCGCTACGTTCGACGAACCACCCGTCAGAATCCCACTCACGGCACTCAGCGTGGGCACCAGATTGTTAGGATACCGGTTACTGGTCAGCGTATTGGATTCGAACGTTTCCTTCTGAGTCGTATACCCTAACAGTCCCGTAAAGTTATGCTTACCAACACTCTTGGTATAATTTACGGTTGTTTCCGTAATCCAGTTCAGTCGTTGCGATGCGTTGTCGGTACCACTGGCCAGCTCATTCAGGAAGGCCGCCATCTGGGGTTTGAAATAGCTCCCTTTGATACTCATCAGGTTGATACCCAGCATCACATTGACCTTCAGGTTCGGCAGGATAGCATATTCCATGAACGTATTCCCCAGGAAACCGATCCCTTTTTGACGGGCCTTTATTTCATTCGCCAGCGCCAGCGGGTTCTTACTGGTCACCACCGCATCCAGGCCGTTGCCAAAGGGATAATAGCTCCCATCCGGATTGTATAACGACTGGTAGGGCGGAATAACCAACGCATTATAAAGCGGATTGTTGGTAATATCCGAGTAAGTAGCTACGTCTTCGGCACCGGCACCACCCACGTTGAATTTATCGGTATACGAGGGATTCAGATTCACCTTCAACGTAAGCCGGGGGGCCAGTTTAGCATCGATATTGGCCCGAACCGAATACCTTTTGAAGTTGGTATTGAGAATAATACCGTCCTGATTGAAGTATTCACCACTGACGGCGTAGCGGATATTCTCGGTACCACCCGATGCATTTAACTGATACTGCTGTTGAGGTCCCGTACGCAGAATGGCATCGAGCGGGTCTTCGTTGGTCGTAATCTTACCTGACAGTACATCCAGAATGGTTTGCGGAACCGGTGCTTTCCACTTCAGCGGATCGCCCGACACATCGTTTCCTTCGTCGAGGTTCCGGTTTCGTACGCCGTCAAAATAGTGTTGCGCTTCTTCCATGCCTGATTGCAAGGCAGGACGTTTGGCTATTTTCTGGAAGCCAAACTGGTAGCTGAAACTGATAGCCGCCTTACCCGATTTCCCCCGTTTGGTGTTGATAATCACCACCCCATTAGCGCCCCGAGATCCGTAAATGGCCGTTGCCGACGCATCTTTCAAGACGTCAATGGTCTCAACGTCGTTCGGATTGAGCGTCTGGATGCTGGAAATCGGGAAACCATCGACCACATACAGCGGACCGGCTCCGGCCGAAATACTTCCAATACCCCGAATACGGATTTGCGGAGCGGCACCGGGTTCGCCCGAAACGGGTTTCACCTGCACCCCGGCAATTTTCCCCATCAGGGCCTGATCGACCCGAGGAACAGCTACCTCCTGAATGGATTTGCTGCCGATAGACGCTACCGAACCGGTCAGGTCTTTTTTCTCGATAGACCCGTACCCAATGACGACGATCTCACTCAGCGTCTTGTTGTCGGTTGCCAGCGTGACGTTCAGGCTGGTTCGGTTGCCGATCACAATTTCCTGTGAAGCGTAGCCAACAAAACTAAAAATCAGCGTAGACGATGCAGTAGGCACGTCGATTTTGTACCGCCCATCAACATCGGTAGTGGTTCCTTTCTGGGTGCCTTTCAGCAGGATACTTACACCAGGTAAGCCTTCTCCTTTTTCATCGGACACCTTTCCCTGAACCGATATATCGGCCACGCGCACTTTCTCGATGGTAACATCCGTCGATGCGATTAATAAGGAAGGCTGTGACGTTGTTTCCGGTTCGACGTTCGTCGACGTTATCGGGGCAGCAGCCGGAAATCGGGCGTTGGTGGACTCTGCCTTTCCCGACGACTCCTTCGTTGTGACGACATAACTACCGTTTCTGACCTTCTTATAGCGCAGGCCAAGCGGTTTCAGTATGGCGCTCAGATTATCTTCAATTCTGGCATTCAGATCTATGGCATCGGCCGCAACCGTTAGCCCGTCAACATTACGGTCCAGATACAGGATGTCTGTGGCATAATGATCCTGTAATTTCTTAAGCACATCTTTTAATCGCTTCGTCGAGACTTTGGTATAGGCCTCTTTCGGCTGAAGTTGTTCGGCTCTCGCCAGGGTTTGGGAAAAGCCAGGGTGTACTCCTCCCATCACTACTCCCAAAAGGAGTAGAATACGTACTGATCTTTCCATATGGTACAGGGTTTATGTAGTTTGTGCTGCTAGGTTATGGTAAGAGGCTTGGATGCTGCGACAAAAAAACCAGGATCTGTTTGTGGAATAGCCAGACAGGCGAAGTCATAGGCCTGCTGCCTTAACCCGTCTAGTAGAAGAGACGGTTAAGTAGGATAAAACACTTAGTCGTTTTTTAATTATTTTTTTGAAAAATTGAATTATACCCGCTTATCTACTAGAATGGGTTCTGTAGTATCCCCGCTCGTCCGCGATTGTATCACGGATGGCTGAGGCCCGCGTCTTTGACGCGAACATTAAGGAATACGAATGGTGTTTTCGCGTCACAGACGCGTACCTCGCACATCCGCGATACAATCGCGGACGAGCAAGAGAGCAAGAGACGAGCAAGATTTCTCAAAACCGATTGATAGGAACCGTTCGGTTTTGAGAAACCGCACCGTGTCAGATGCTTACATCTGACACCACATGCCCACAGAAGTATCACCGAGGTCTGTTTTCGCACAGACCTCGGTGAAGGAAACCTGAACAGATTATTTTGAAGAGAATTGCGCCTGTTCAGCGATGGAAATATCCTTTGCTACATCGGGACGAAGTTTTTCCCAGTGGAAGCGGAGTTGGTTGTTTTCGGCCCAGGTATGGCCTTTTTGCTCAGTCAGATGCACCAGCGGCATGTCGTTATACAGTGGACGCGTGATGGCCACCACTTCGTCCCAATAGCGGAGGGCGGCTTTCAAGTGCTGGATAGCGGCCTGTTTATGAGCTTCTTGCCCCGTGGTTCGATAGGTTTGTAAGGCTACCGCCCCTTTCAATTTTTCGGCAAAATGCAATCCTAAATTTGACCACACCTTCACATCCGCCACTTCATAGCGTAAGGTCCGATTCGATGTGGTATTGATCAACTTGACCAGTAGTAAGGCTTTCTGGCAATCCGTTTCCAGTTGAGCAGCTAAACCCGGCGGGGTAATTTTTTCAGTCCCGAATGTCCCTCCCGCATTTTTCACTTTTATATAGTCAGCCACCGATACGTACTTCGGATCGAGAGTCGGTTGGGTTATCTGCTGATTGACGGAGATATAAGCCACATTTTTGGCGGCATCGAAGGCCATCATGCCCTCGCTATACAGCGAAAAATCCCAGGTAAAATCGAAATCAGCCGCCAGTCGAAGCGGGGTAGACGACGCCAGGGCATAGGCTTCCAGCAATGAAGCCGCCGATGAGCCATACCGACGAACGAACTCGGCCTTGAAAATGGCATCGGGTGTAGTCGGATTATAGAGCAATCGCCCCCAGAGTTTGTAAAACAGCCATTGCCGTTCAAACGCATACTTCCAGTCGACCGGGCCACCGGGAACGGTGAAGTAATCTTTAGCTGGAATATAGGTTTCTGAACCCAGAAAATAGCCGCCTACATACGGTTGATTGTTCTCGGCAATATGCGCCCGAACAAACGAAGGTACACCCCAGCGCAGACAGAAAAAATCCTCATTCCGCACCGTCCAAGTGATTTTGTAAGTTGTGGGTAACGGGCTGAAATAGGTGTCGTACAGTTTACCGCCATGCACTTTTACGAGTGTAGGCGTCGAGTGTGCGTGCGACCAGTTGTACTTCAGATCGGCCCAGATTGGCCCTTCAATAAATGGCAAGGCAGCCTCGCTTTCAATCGATTTTCGAGTCAACTTCTCCGTATCGATACTTGTAATACCCAGCGAACCCGTCGTGCTCGAAAAGGGAATTCGGTGAATCAGTTTGGTTTTTCGCCCGGCCTGCCGCATGCCTTCGATGATGGTTGCCTTCATCCAGTCTTCGCGCTGCTGGGGTGTCATGCCGCCCATGGCCTCGCCCAGCGTCAACCCAAAACCCGTTAATTCAGGATACTCCTGCAACACCTGCGTAACGCATTCACGCGTGTATCGCTTCACAACCGCCGACGTGTCGCCATCGATAAAATGGTGGTGCTCCAGATTGTTCAACTTTGGATTGACGTTGTAGGCTTTCGAAAACTCAGGACTCGTAAAGATATTGAACGGAACCAGGTACGTATCGATAGCCCGTTCGCTAGCCATCCGAAAAATGGCGTGGAACAACGCTTGCCATTCCGCCAGTTGCTGGTCATTGAAGGGTGTAGCCGCCGGAAAATTTCGGGGCCGAATCATAAATGTGTACGGATGCAGATTCCAGAGACTCAGCGCGTTGAACCGATTGGCAACCATCATATCCAGAAACGCTTTCCAGTAGAGCGTATCGCGGCAGGTGTCGTAGTGTAAATCGAGGGCGTAGCTATGGCGGTACGTATCCCAGGGCAGGTCGAACTTGATAGCCCGCAACGGCAAGTGTGGCTTTTCGCTGCCAGATGTGATTTTGGCCAACGGCGTACCGTTCTGAATTTCCTCCACCAGCGACAGACAGCCATAAAGTAGTCCTCGTGCATCGCTCCCGGTAATGAGTATCCTATTTTTCTGACGGTCCACTCTATACGTTTCGACACCTAAACGCGGATCAACAGCTTCAAGCCGAATAAAGTAATCAACAGCCTTAGCCTCCGATTGAACGGTGTAGTTCTTGGCAATAAGCGCCTTTGCAAGCTGACTCGCGGCATACCGACTTTGCGGAGATGGCTCCGCCTGCTGAACAAATACCCGTTGGGCTATTGAAGGGATTGAATAGCTCACCAAAATCAGGAGTACAATCAGGAACTTGTAACGCATGGCTTTTCATTTTCGACTTACCTGATTGGTCTTTACATAGCGGGCGATGTCAATAAACGGAGCTACCCAGATGTCGCCCAGATTTTGCTTTAGGTACCGCAGTAGCTTAGTATGTTCTGGCAGGGCAACATTCAGCGAATGCCCTCCACCTACCCCATGAAACAGAAACACCAACAGCGAACCGCTTGCCTGCGCTTTTTTGACCAGTTCGATCAACTGCTCACCCGACTGCCCGTTGATGGCGTAGGAACCAACATCGGCGAGGTTGATTTCGGTAATCGGTTTCATCTCGCTGGTAGTACCTCTTGCCGCTACAAAATCTGTTTCAACGGTTTTATAATAATCCACATCGCCAATTTTGGTATCACCACAAGGGTAGGCAAAGGTTCGGGCTTTCTGTCCGTCGAGGGTGTTGAGCAGGACGTTGGTCATTTTCATCTCGTCCGTCATCCGCTTCACGGTGTATTTGCTCAGATCATAGTTGGGATTGACCCATTCGCGGCCCGGCCGGTCGCCTGCGCAGGGATGAAACAACGTATGATTTGCCAACTCATGGCCTTTATCAGACGCCGATTTCCAGCGGGCCAGGTTATTAACAAAGCCAGGGAAATAGCCCGACAGATAGAACGTTCCTTTCAGGTCCAGCGAATCCAGAACCGGAATCACATTATCCAGATGAACCAATAAGGCATCATCGTAGGTGAGTGCTACGGCGCATTTTTTCCCATTCCAAACACCCTTCTGCTGGGCATAAGTATGCATATACACAAACAGGCACAGGCTGAGTAACGCTATTTTTTTCATGCTACGAAAGACCAAATCAGTACGTCAGGCAAGGCAGACAATCAACTTATTGACGAAGGTAAAAAGGCCGCTGATTTACTGCTGCTGAGCCCAATTGTGATCTTGGGCACTCTTCACTATGCCAGACAATCCTATGCTGAAAAAACAGGCTATTCTGCCGGATGTGCCGCAACCTACCTATTGTTTTTTGACTGTTTTTAGTTTATCCGACGATCCGAGATTGGCCATCCTCAGAAAACTATACGTACTTGGCACTAGACGCCATTCCTGTTTTGATTTTTCATAGATGAACGTAATGTTTTCGGGTTGTAAGACCGATAAATCACCTGTCTTTTCATTAAGCGAAATCATCTCTACATCCCCGGGAATATGGTAGACTGCCTGGTACGATTCCTGCAAGTCTTTATACAACGATCGGTAGTATTCAGTCATGCCTTTCATCGTTTCCAATTGGTCTTTATTAGCTGTATTAGCATGATAGTTTACTTTCCAAACCATGCCGAGCGTTTTGTAATCGATTTTATCGAATGTAAATTCTCGCTTTATACTTTGGTACGGCAATCGCTCAACGTAAACGTCGAACCCCATCTTCTTCGTGACCGTAAAAATCTGATTGGCAAACTCCTGTCGCGTTGTTTTGAAAAGTGGAAATACCGTTGAATGGAAGCAATCGGCTAGCATGGCCGTATCGTTTGTTTGCATAGCCTGAACATAATCAATCAGCACCTCATCCATGGTTCGATTCGTTGTTTTCCGCTGGGTACAGCTAGCTGATAACCCTAATATAGATGTAGATAAAAGCAGAAGCAGAAAGGTTTTCATCGCTCAGATTTTGTTTTAGTGAACGATACAAAGTTGGCCGCTAGCCCCTGCGGCTGAAATAGCGAAACCCCTAGATTCAGCTTATAGGAATACCTGTATTTTTATAGTAGCGTACTTCCGATTGGGCCACAGAATAAGTATACCGTTGCTCACTAATCACAAAAAATACAACCTATCTCCTCAAAACACGTTGTAGTAAGACACCATGTCGTATGATTATTTAACTAGTTCGAAGCCATGGATAAGTGTCTTTTTCTTTCGTTAGCCGTTTTAGCGACCTTACAACTTAGCTGTACGTCCCGCGTCGACAATTCCGTTCAGCCCACTGAAACTCCCGATTCGCAATCGATGACCATGAGCGCACGGTCTTCGGCCGATCCACTTGTGCCCGATTCAATCGCTGCCTACCGACCTACTTTTGGGAACGCCAGTACGGTTCGTCAGTTTCCATATAGTGCCACCAATCAGCCCGGTATCGGTATCCGATTAACCAAGGTTCTGTACAACGGGCGACCGATTCGAACGTATGCCTATAATGAGCAGGGGCGATTGACTGATCGGACGGATTATTATACCGATGGCACGCATATCTACAAAACCTTCAGCTATACGTATCAAGCCGGAAAGCCGGTCAACATTGTCTCGCAGCTAAATAAGGAAGCCAACTCCACGACGAGTTATCCACGCAACAACGAGTTACGGCCCAGCACGCAAACTACACTGACCGATAGTGCAGGCTGGATTCGCAAAACAACCACTGTTGAGTTTTTGGATGGGTACCAGAAGCCCGGCACCAGCATCTCTCGTCTGGGATTCAGCCCAGCTGGAACGCTGATCTGGGAAGAAAAACTAGACACAAAGGGCGCTGTAAACCAGTATACACTGTACCATCGTAACGAGTCAGGAAACGTGGCTCTCCGTCGGACGGGCCTCCTCAACAACCGATGGGAGACTCTTCGGTATAGGTATGATAACAACCCCAATCCCTTCCGAACCACTGGGGATATTCAATCCCTTGACTTTGGTGATTTAAGTGGCTTTGATTTGACGGCTATCAATAATGCAACAAGCGTTTCATCAGTCAATTCAGAAAAAGGGAATATACAATGGCGCTATACATATGAATATCGTCCTGATGGCTACCCATCCCGCGCCACCATCTACCGCGACGAACGAATGACCAGTACCATTGAATTTATTTACAACCAGTAATACCCTCTTTCTGTATTCTTCTCCTCCTTCATCGGCAGATCGAGCAAAAGGGCCGATGACTATTTGTTATTTCAGTGCGGTTGAGAGAATTATAGCGTTTTCTTTTGTCAAATAGAAGCACTCTAGGAGCAGCCTGAAGCCCAACCTATTGGCAGTTTGTCGATTTAGGATCATTATTGGAAAACGCCGTCAGGACAGTTGATGATGTCAACTTGAAATTTTACAAAAAACTCAAGCAACAGAAACTGAACGATGGGCAGGAAACTTCCCAAATCAGCTAGGTTTAATGAAAGTCACAAACCTAGAAAAATACAACGCTCTCCACAACTTTCGATCTTGATCCGTTATGATAAATATGGAGTCCAGTTTTTGTTGTACTTAACAACGAAAAAGCACTTAACATTACATGCTAAGTGCCTGATCTTCAGTTGTGGGAGTTGACGGGTTCGAACCGCCGACCCTCTGCTTGTAAGGCAGATGCTCTGAACCAGCTGAGCTAAACTCCCTTTATTTCCCGTCGTTTGGGAGTGCAAATATAGGGGTCGATTTCGCCGTTTTCCAAATAATGATCAAGAAAATTTCAAAAAAATATCGCCACCTTTTTACCAACCAGTATCAACTCGTTGATCATCAACGAGGTTTGAGTAGGGTATCTATCGAAAAAATTTCGCCGTTTTTAATCACCTGCTCCACATTGAGGGCGTCCTGAACCGTTTTTAGGGGATCACCCTGCACAATAACCAGATCCGCCAGCTTACCCGGCTCTATCGAACCCAGGTCTTTACTCACACCGACCGTCTCTGCTGCCCAAAGGGTTGCCGACCTTAATGCTTCGTAGGGTGTCAGCCCGGCATCGACAAACGATTGAAGCTCGGTGTGCAGGCTCAATCCGTAGGGTACAAAAGGGCTGTCGGTACCGGTTGTGACATGAGCACCTGCCGCAATCAACTTTTTGACACCCTGCTGTAGGTTACCAAAATTGGTTAAATAGCCCGGATTAATTTTCGTAATCTGAGCGGCTCCAGCTTGCAGCGCATTCCGAAAATCTTCGGTGAAGAAGGTTTTGTACTGTAGGTTCTCGTTGATAGCCGGATTTTTCGAACTCATCACAAAGAATCCTCCCTGCAATGAAGCCGTTGGGGTAATGTTCATGCCCGATTTAGCCAGCAGTTGAATCACATCCTGATAGCTTCGGTTCATAGCCGTAATCTTTGGTGAATAGCCGCGTCGACTGGTACCACCGATATGCTCAACCGCATCGACATCGTACCGCATGGCCGGGAAAATCTCATGTGAGGATACGGGTAATCCATGGGCATGGGCGAAGGTCGTGATGCGTTGCTGCATGGCATCGGGCATACGCACGTAGGTTTTGATCAGGTCATAGCCAAGCCGGACGGCCCGGTTCAGTTCACGGTCGAGCTGCTCGTCGGAATTGATGCTTGTGGCGGCTCCGTAGTAAATCCGGGTTCCATCGGTCAGGCCACCGGTAAAAAACTGCCTTGGCCCCGGCCGAACTCCACTGGCCCACGATTCCTTGCGTTCGAGGGCATCGTACGGATCGGCTCCCGGTTCCCGAATAGATGTAATGCCATAAGATAGCCACAGCCGTCCCAGCCGCTCACCCGTCATAGCATGCTGGTGCGTGTGCATCTCAAATAAGCCAGGAATAACGGTCTTGTCGGATGCATCCACAAACTTACCCGGACGGCCCGCCTGATGCGGCAGGATGGCCTTGATCCGATGCCCTTCAATTAGAATATCGACGTTCTGTTGGTAGCTATCAGTGCGCCCATCGAACAGACGTCCAGCATGAACGACCGTTTGGCCATCAGGTTGACGTACCTGCCAGGTTAGTTCCATTGGAATGGTGTCGATACGCACATCGGCCAAAGATACCTCTTTCAGGACCTCAGTAGCCAGAAAAAGCAGGTGTTTGGAGTCGCCCGTCCAGGTTGGCGTTTCGGATTGCTCAGTCGTTAACTGACGGGGTTGACCGGTTGGCGTTCCATCGGGCGAAACAGCCGTCACCCACAGCAATCCATCCAGAATATAGGCCATCTGTGTGCCGTCGGGCGACCAGACCGGCCCATTTTTACTGCGGGTGCCCAGGCTATGACCGGGCGCGGGCGATACGTACCGATCATTCTTGCCATCGAACGAGATCAGCAGCACTTCACTAACCCCTTCCCGATACCGCGAGGAATACGGATGCAGGGCGGATACAGCAATGGTTTTACCATCGGGCGACCAACTGGCCTGACTGGGCACAAAAACAGACTCATGCACTTTCTGCGTTTTGGGCGTATTGACATCGGCGGTATAGGTCACATCGGCCGTATACAGCGTACTCCGCCCCCAGGCATTGCGCGGATCGCTTTGGTAAAAAGCGATCTTACTTCCATCGGGCGACCAGGTTGGGAAATGAAGATCGTCGGCCATATCGACCAGGCATTTTTCCTGACCCGTTTTCAGATCGTGAATCCACACATCCATCGTTCCGTTTCGGTCCGATACATACGTCAGCTTAGTGCCATCGGGCGACCAGGCTGGGTCAACTTCCATCGAAGAACCACTAGTAAGGGCTTTGGGTGTTTTATCTCCTTTGGTCAGTACCCAGATGTCGCCCAGGGCGGCAAAGGCAATCTGCTTGCCATCGGGCGAGATGACTGGTCCTTTAATACCTAAAACTGGGCGCGGGCTTTTCGTGTCAAAATCGTATGTCTTGCGTTTGTAGGTGTTACGTGGCAGCGAAATAATTGCCTGAAACGGAATAGGCTGCGCGGCTTTACTCCCGATTTTACACCGTTTGATAAGCCCGTCCGCCGTGTACAGATATTCATCAGCCGAAAGCCAAGCTAGCCGGAATGGGAACACATCTTCAGCCGGTTCGGTCAGAATTATTGCCTCTCCTACCGACAAACTAACGCGGGCCAAACCACTCTGCAACTTGTTGAGCAGGTTGTAGTAAAGTTTCGAGCCATCGGGTTGCCAGGCTGGGCTGGCCAGTTTATCGTTGGAAGCCGCAACAAGTTTTTCGGATTGTCCGGGTGCAAGTACGTAAATGCCAGGGGCATCAGTTCGGTCAGAAATAAAGGCGATCTGCCTACCATCGGGCGAGAAAGCCGGATTGAAATCATTAGCGGCATCTTTCGTAAGCCGGGTAAGTTTTCCATCGGCCAGCGTCAACTGCCAGATGTCGTAATTTCCTCCCCGATCCGACGAGAATGCAATACTTTTGCCATCGGGCGACCAATGTGGCTCGCGATCATCGAAAAGGCCACTGGTCAGTTGGTGAGGTTTTCCGCCCGATTTTGAGACTGTCCAGATATGGTATCGGCCGTCCCAGAATGCATGAAAAGCAATCTGACTCCCGTCGGGTGACCAACTCGGCTGCCGACAGTCGCCCAGCGCATCGGTAATGGGTTTGGCTGTGCCGCCCGCAGCCGGAAGCAGCCAGATGGTCCCCTGCAAATCGATAGCAATTGTTTTCTTGTCGGGCGAGAGGTCAGCAGCCATGTTGGTTCCTTCGGTAACCGTCACCCGGATGGAATCGGCGGCAAATTCAGCCTTTGCCGATGGTATGCCAGTTAAAATAAAAGCCCAGACGAATAAAGCTCCCAAAGCCTGGTAGTGCGTGCGTATTGTAATCATGATGCGTTGGTTTGCTGTAAGGCAGGAGTATGGCGCAATGCAAAACCGCATCTGCTAAAATAAATCTATTTTGACGATAATCTTATGTATTATTCGCCACGGGAGCCGTACTGTAAAATAATTTACAAGAAATCTTTGTTTCGATAAAATAAATCAAATTTACACCTAACTGATTTGGCAATAAAAAAGCGGATCACGACCTATGCCGATGATCCGCTTTCGATGCCAATAGAGCACTCTATTCAAAATTCAGGTACAGGGTCACCGAATGCGTTGTCAATTTGCTGATTCCGACACCAGCCGCATTGCTGGTTGGGTTAAAGAGGTTGACAAGGCCATGCGAAAAACGCAGTTCGGGCGCCAGCTTGAAATATTCGAAAAACTGCTCCAGACCAATGCCGTATTCAATCGCGAAATCCATCGTGCCCGTACTGAGTCGACTGGCACCCTGAAGCTCTTTCCGGCGGACGTTACTTTCGATGCTAAAGGTTCCTCCGGCCAGCAGATACATGCGCGTATTGTTGCGCCGTTCGGATTTATATTTGAGCAACAGCGGGAAATCGACCCAGGTCGACTCGCGGGTTTCGGTTTTGGAGGTTCCGCCCGGATAGTCATAATGCACCTCCCGGCTGAAAAGCGATACTGATGGCGTAAACCGGAGATCAAAGCGATCATCCAGAAATAAATTGATCACCCCACCTACCCGGAAAGCCGGTTTATTAGGCGAGTGAATCCGATAGGCTGAATCGGCCGTCATAAACGCAGGGCTGTACGTTACGCTGAACCGCGTGACAGGAGCCGCGAAGAAAAAACCGTAGTGAATTTCTTTATCGTCGTAGCGCTCGAGGTGTTTCCGAACGTATTTATAGGATGATTGGGCCTGACTCTGAGTTGTACTCAGAAAACCTAGTATAATAGCTACGCCCAGAGATAGCGCCGTTCGGCTCATCCAGGTCATGGTGATTAAACCGATTTGTGACCTATATAAATTGAGGCAATGCCAAAGGTAAGCGGTATCCATTTAGTAGTTGTAAATCCGGCAGCTTCATAAATCCGCAGAAAGTCGGGACCATCGGGGAAAGCCTGTACCGATTCGGGTAGGTACGTATAGGCCGATGCGTCTTTGCTTACTATGCGCCCAATAAGCGGCAGAATGGTTCGGGAGTAAAACGAATAAAGTTGTTTAAACGGAAACTGACGCGGATTCGAGAACTCCAGAACCACACAAACCCCACCCGGACGCGTGACGCGGTACATGTCGGTTAAGCCTTTGAGCAGGTTCTCGAAGTTGCGTACACCAAACGAAACGATGACAGCATCGAATTCATTGTCTGCAAATGGCAAACGTTCTGAATCACCCGTGCGCAGGTCAATGATGGAATCGACACCGCGCTTCTTCATCTTTTCGCGACCGATGGCCAGCATGCCTTCCGAAATATCCACACCGACAATTTTCTGGGGCTTCAGCGCCAGTGCTTCGAGCGCAAAATCGCCTGTACCGGTAGCAATGTCCAAAATGGTTTTGGGCGCATACGGCTTCAATTCGCGAATGGCCCGTTTACGCCAGAGAATATCAATTCCTCCGCTCAGTACGTGGTTCAGTAAATCGTACTTGGGCGAAATGCTATCGAACATCTGCGCAACCTGCTCGCGTTTCGATGTATCTTTATCTTTATAAGGAACAACAGCCATTTTTCAATGATAGAATGAGTGAATGATTGAATGATTGAATAGCTGCTGCAAGAACCTATTCAATCATTCAATCATTCACTCATTCAAAATTAGTCTTCGTGCAAAGGTAGTGCCATAACGGGAGGTTTCCGTCGAAAGTTTGTCATTTCGGTGGGCATTGTGTAGTTTCGACTTCAGCCTCTTCGTATCTATACAACCTGACTTACATATGCTTCCAATCGTTTTGTCTGCGCTTCTTGCCCTGAACTCTGTCGGTACTCATCTATCCGGTGGTGATGATCCTGTGGCTAAAAAAGTTCATAAAATTCACCAGCGGGTGCTGACGCTCGATACCCATGCCGATGCACCGATTATGATGAAAAAAGAGGGCTTTGATGTGGGGCAAGCACACGACACCAAACGGGATGGCTCGCAGATCGACTTCCCGCGTATGAAGCAGGGCGGTATGGACGCCATGTTTTTTGCGGTGTATACCTCGCAAGGGCCTCGCACACCCGAAGGCCATGCCGATGCCAAACGCGATGCGCTGAACCAATTTGATCTGATCCATCAGGCGCTGAAAAAACATCCGAATCTGGCCGAATTAGCCACCTCCCCCGCTGATGCCTATCGAATTCAGAAAGCTGGAAAACGGGCCGTGTTTATTGGTATGGAAAACGGCTATCCGGTTGGTGACGACCTGTCGATGCTTCAGAAATATTATGATCTGGGCGCTCGCTACATTACCCTCACCCACTTCGCCAATAACCTGATCGGCGATTCATCGACCGACCCCGATGGGCCGATGTATGGCGGACTCAGCGATTTTGGCAAAAAAGTAGTGGTTGAAATGAACCGGCTGGGCATTCTGATCGACGTTTCGCACGTGGCCGACAGCACATTTTACGATGCGCTGGCCTTGTCGAAAGCGCCGTTAATTGCTTCGCACTCCAACTGCCGGGCTATTTGCGATTTTCCCCGGAACATGACCGACGATATGATCAAAGCGATTGCAGCTAAAGGGGGTGTGGTGCAGGTAAATTTCGTGAGCGATTACCTGAAGAAACCCTCGGACGAACACCGGGCCGCTAAAACCAAAATACGAATGTCGCGGGTGGGCAAAGTGGCTACGCCCGAAATGGAAGCCCGTATTCAGGCCATGAGCGATTCGGTTTCTAAAATATACGCGTCGGAGCGGGCCAGTCTTTCGGACATAGTTGACCATATCGACCACATTGTCAAAATCGCGGGCATCGACCACGTTGGGATTGGCTCTGATTTCGACGGGGGTGGTGGTGTTAATGGTCTGGAAGATGTTAGCCAGATCGAAAACCTAACCGCCGAATTGGTCCGTCGCAACTACTCAGAAGCCGATATTGCCAAAATCTGGGGTGGTAATCTGCTACGGGTACTGGGGCAAGCGAAGGTGGTTAATTGAGTTGACCTGTTTAATGTTTCAGGTTTCAAGTTGTTGATCCATTGAAAACTGAATCGTTAAACTTCAGACTTTAAACAATAAACATGTCTCCCGAAACTGCTTTCCAGATCGCGAGTACGCTGGTATTGCCCCAGTGGCTGTTGATGGCGTTTGCTCCGCGCTGGCGAGTGACGCGCTGGCTAATGCACAGCTACCTGATTCCGGTATGTATTGCCATCATCTATCTTGCTTATCTATTCGGCGATGGGGCCATCGATTTTGGCGCATTCGGCTCGCTGGCGGGTATCAAACACTTATTTGCCAACGGCAGTAGTGGGGTTATACTGGCTGCCTGGGTGCATTACCTCGCCTTCGATCTGGTTGTTGGCAGTGTTATTGTTCGGGATGCGCAGGAAAAAGGCATTCCGCATGGGTTTATTATCGTTCCACTATTTTTCTGCTTCATGCTTGGCCCGGTCGGTTTGCTTCTGTACTGGGTCGTCCGATTGATTCGAACCCGCCAGTTATCGATCTAATCGATTTTTAAGGCTTAAATGAAAACTTGTCAGAGTTTGTATCGTTCAGTTACCAGGGGCCGACGCTTTTACTCCAACTGACACACGCATGAGCTATTTCCTGGAAACCCTAAAAAAACGGAATGCGCTGCTCTATTACTTCGGCTGGCTATGCCTGATCGGTACGTTCGTTTGTGCCATACTGGCACTTACAACTAACGTACAGGTTCTGGGCATCAACGCGTTTAGTAAGCCCATGAAGTTTTTCGTGTCGATTACCCTGTTCTGCTGGACCATGGCCTGGTACACGGGTTATCTGGGCCAGACTCGTAACGTGACAATCTATAGCTGGGTGGTTATCGTGGCCATGACCATCGAGATGATCATCATAACAGGCCAGGCCGCTTTGGGTAAGCTTTCTCACTTTAATCTCAACTCACCACTTGATACTGCCCTATTCAATGTAATGGGGATAGCTATTACAGTGATGGCGATCTGGACGGGCTATATCGGTTATCTCTTTTTTCGCATTCACAGCAATTCACTGGCAACAAGTTATCTATGGGCCATTCGGATCGGCATTTTGATATTCGTTGTTTTTGCGTTTGAAGGCTTCATTATGGCTACCCAGCTTAGTCATACGGTAGGCGCTCCCGATGGCGGATCAGGATTACCGATAACAAACTGGTCTATGCGCTACGGCGATCTGCGCATTGCTCATTTTTTTGGGATGCATGCGCTTCAGTTTATTCCCCTATTTGGCTATTATATTGCCCGACGACCGCTTCAGGTTTTCCTGTTCGCAGTTTTGTACACCGGGGCTGTCACTTTTCTGCTTCTGGAAGCGCTGAAAGGCCAGCCACCGGTATCGGGTTTATAAAATCGACGGTAAAAAAACATTGGGTTCATCTTTGACCAATGGAGGCCTGCTCATTGGGCTTCTACTGACATAACCGAAACCTTGTTTTCCGATGAACCGCTCCGATTTCCTGAAAACGTCTGCTCTTGCCAGTGCCACCCTCATCACCGATCCAACTCAGGTACGTGCGTTTATTACACGTCAGCCTGCCCAGAAATACCGTACCGCGCTGATTGGCGCCGGGTGGTGGGGCAACAATATTCTGCGTTGTGCTGTACAGGCGGGCGAATCGAAAATAGTGGCTCTATGCGACGTAGATAGCCGTCAGCTTCAGAAAACGAGTGAAGAGTTAACTAAGTTGACTTCCGACAAACCGAAGCTATACAAGGATTACCGGGAAATGCTGGCTACCGAAAAGCCCCAGATCGTGATTGTGGCCACGCCCGACCACTGGCATCCACTGGCCGCTATTGCCGCCATGCAGGCTGGGGCCCATGTATACGTCGAAAAGCCCATTAGCCATACCATCAACGAAGGAAAGGCCATGGTTAAAGCGGCCCGGCAAACGGGTCGTATCTGTCAGGTGGGGATGCACCGCCGGGTATCGCCCCATAATGTATCCGGTATGGAGTTTTTGCGGTCAGGAAAGGCAGGTAAAATCGGGATGGCGAGAGCGTTTGTACACTATGCAGGTGGCGCGGGACAGCCAACACCCGATAGCGAAACCCCACCGGAAATTGACTGGAATATGTGGTGCGGCCCGGCTCCGCTGCATGCCTACAACAAAGCAATGCACCCTAGAAGCTGGCGTAATTTTTTGAATTATGCCAATGGTACCCTCGGCGACTGGGGTATTCACTGGATGGATCAGATTTTATGGGTAACCGAAGAAAAACATCCCCGCAAAGTCTATTCGACGGGCGGACGAGCCATCAAACAGGACAATACGGATGCGCCCGATCATCAGGTCGCGACCTTTGAATTTGAAAATTTTACCGCCGTTTGGGAACATCGGACATTTGCCGGCAATAACGCCGAGAAAACGCACCCTCAACAGGCCGTTGGCGTGTATTTCTATGGTACCGAAGGTACCTTCCACATGGGCTGGCTCGATGGCTGGACATTCTACCCCGCTGATTCGAAAAAGCCCGTTATCCATCAGGACGCCCAGCTAGACAAACCCGACGATCAGAACATTGCGCTGCTGTGGGCCAACTTCCTGCAAAGTATTAAATCCAATAAACTCCCCGTTTGCGATATCGAGATCGGCCATCGCTCCACCAATATGGCACTCCTGGGAATGCTATCGCTGAAACTTGGTCGGAGTGTTGAATGGGATGGTAGTCAGATCCCGAACGATCCCGAAGCCAACAAGTTACTCAGCCGGGCCTACCGGGGCGAGTGGCAGTATCCGGTTTAAAATACAGTCAGCTTACTGCCCAGGGAAGATATTTGTAGAGCCATAAGCTTAATAAATCACCGACCACAAGGGTAGTAGTTTCGATTTGCTGTTGTCTTTTTTAGGTAGCCCTTAGCCTTTTCTATTTTAACGGTATGCCTTCATCAAGACGCAATTTTTTGCACCAATCAACCCAGCTAGCAGCCGGTATAGGTCTGTCGGCGGCCCTGCCTGAAATGGGCTATTCAGCAGCGGCTCCTTCTGATACGATCCGCATTGGGTTGATTGGTGTCAACAACATGGGTTGGGCCGACTTAACGTCGATGCTGAAAAATCCCGGTGCCGTTTGCGTTGCCCTATGTGATGTAGACAATAATGTCCTGAAAAAGCGGTCGGATGAGTTGGAGAAGCAAACCGGCAAAAAAGTTACGCTCTACAACGACTTTCGGAAGCTGATCGACGATAAAACGGTGGATGCGGTCATTATCGGCACACCTGACCATTGGCATTGTCTGCCTGCTGTGTATGCCTGTCAGGCCGGGAAAGATGTTTACGTCGAAAAACCACTGGCTACCACTATTGAAGAGTGTAACCTAATAGTAGCAGCCGCCAAACGTTATAACCGAATTGTTCAGGTGGGACAATGGCAACGGAGTGGTGCACACTGGAAAGCCGCGCTGGATTATATTCAGTCTGGAAAAATTGGCCGGGTCCGGTCGGTGAAAACCTGGGCATTTATGAACTACGGCAAAGAGTTTCCTCCGCGCCCGGATGAACCCGTACCTGCCGGTGTCGATTACGATATGTGGCTAGGGCCAGCACCGAGTCGACCTTTTAATCGAAATAGGTTCCACGGCACGTTTCGGTACTACTGGGATTATGCCGGAGGGCTGATGACCGACTGGGGAGCACACATGATCGATATTGCCCTTTGGGGAATGAACGTGACCGCTCCCAAATCTGTCGTGGCTACAGGTGGCAAATTTGGCTTCCCCGATCAGGACGGCGATACGCCCGATACCATGCAGGTGGTGTATGACTATGGTAAATTCTCGATCCTGTGGGAACAGTCGTTAGGAACGATGCGTGGACCCTATGACCGCGATCATGGCGTAGCGTTCATCGGCAATCTCGGAACGGTGGTTATTGATCGGGGCAAATGGGAAGTACTGCCCGAGGTAGAACAAGGACGCTATCTGGTTCCGGCCCAGCCGACTCAGTATGGCAACGGACGGGATCTGGATAGCCATACCCGAAATTTTCTGGAGTGCATTCGGTCAAGGCAACAGCCCAATTGTCCGGCAGAAGCTGGTCGGAACGTGGCCTTGCATTCGCACCTGGGCAATATTGCCTACCGAATCGGGCACAAACTGATCTGGGACGATACCCAGGGCATAATTAGTGGTGATTCGTCGGCCTTAGCCCTTACCAAAGCCCACTACCGAGCCCCCTGGGCCTTGCCTAAAGTGTCCTAAAGCTCACCTGAACAGATTACTAACGCTGGTTACTGAGGTATAGTGGCCGTTTCGTACCAGAACTTCTTCATCGCGGTTACGTAATCTTTCCAGCCTTTTAGTTCATCGGGTTTCTGGGTATACGCAACGGCTCCGGCCTGATAAGCCTGCTGGATATGCTGGTGGCTATCCGACTGCGAGAAAATAACAACGGGGACTTTTTTCTGAAAGCGGGTATGTATCATCGGCAACCAGTCGATGCCATCTTTTTCCTGATGAAAATCGATATCTAATAAGACCAGATGCGGAAATTGGTCGTCCGTAGTGTCGATGGCATCCTGAGGAGTAGCGGCACTTCTGAATGTGGCTTCAGCAAACTCCCGCTGCCCTATCATATGCAATAGGTCGTAAATAGTTGGATCATCATCCACTACTAAAACATCAAACGATTGATTATGTGTTGTCATGATGGGCTAATGATTCTATGTAAATCGTTGAATAGGGCACTTCTTCTAACGAAAGAAAAGACAACTAGTTTAGTTAAATTTGCTTAAAGGGCAATAGCAATCTTATTATACGCTAAACGTTAACAGTTCGATTCATTCAGCCGTTGGTCGTTAATGCTTTTTTAACCTTGCCGAAAAAAGCGGCCACCTTCACCTTCGGGTCGCCTTTCCCGAGCGTCTCAATCGGCAAATAGCCTCGATAGCCTGACTTGCGTACAATCCGTATGATTCGGTCCAGATCAGTAGGCACTTCCTTTCCATCGACAAACAGATTTTCTTTGAGTTGCCAGGTTGCTGCATACGGAGCCACATGGGCAATTTGTGCATACGGGTCACCGAACTTAAAGCTTCCAACATCCAGATTCACCGCCATCCAGTCGGAGTTTACCTTCCGAACGATGTCCAGCACCTGATCGGCCGTCTGGATAAAATCGGCATGGTTTTGCAGTACAACCATTACGCCCTGTCTGGCAGCATAGTCGGCACATTCGCGAATTGCATCGACTACCCACCCGGTTACTTCGTCACGGTCGTACTTTGCCGGCAATTCTTTGCCAAGCCCTGCAAATACCCGGATAACGGGAGCGCCTAAATGAGCCGCTACATCAGTCCATCTCCTGACCAGATCCACCTCGGCTTTCCGACGAGTAGCATCGGGCAGCGTAAAATCATTACGTACACCTGTCCCGCTGATGTCAAGTCCCAGTCGAAAGGCTTTCCGTTTGATCTGATACAAGAAGGCATCTGTCGGTGGATTTGGGTAATCAGGAAAGTAGTAAGCGGTTGGGTCAACGGCATCAAAACCCAGTTCGGCACAATAGGTCAGTACATCGTCAAGGGTCATCTGTTTGCTCATCAACGG
This sequence comes from Spirosoma gilvum, assembly GCF_054776815.1. Classification (NCBI taxonomy): domain Bacteria; kingdom Pseudomonadati; phylum Bacteroidota; class Cytophagia; order Cytophagales; family Cytophagaceae; genus Spirosoma; species Spirosoma gilvum. Next base: position 223,200 of record NZ_BAAHBH010000007.1, read on the forward strand.
CTCATTGAATGAATACAGGTTGCAACTCAGCCGAACCCGACCAGGCAACTGACTTGCGGAAGTTGTCTTTCCAGAATCCTGTGGGGCAACCGCAAAGGCGGCACTGGCCAATGCTGTCTTGATAAAAGCCCGCCGGTTCGATTGTGTCGTAGGTGTACGCATAGTATCAGCACTGTAAATACCTGGCCATCTGACCACTTATCTGATAAGCGTACACGGGTCGAAAAATACTAATGGAAGCTCCATGCAGTAAATCCACCGCCATCGAGAGCTTATAGCCCTATCAAGCTTAGTCGATTACTTATAGCCCACAACTATGCCATACGGAATTCTGATCTCACTCTTTCTGCTAAGTGGTGCCTTATTGTCACCGGGTGCTTTCCTTTCCAGACTCCATCAGCCAACCCAGCCTTCGGCTAGCACAGGTTGGCGCCCCTTGTTTAATGGCACTAATCTGACTGGCTGGAAACATGTTGGTAAAGGAAGTATGCTGGTCGAAAATGGATTGATTCGTGGAAAAGGCGGAATGGGCCTTTTGTATTATTCGAAAGAGAAATTCAGTAATTGTACCCTGCGTATTGTCTATAAGATGCAGAAAGAGAATAGTAATGCTGGGGTTTTTATCCGAATTCCGGTCGAACCACGCGAAGAATGGATGCCGGTGCATTATGGCTATGAGGTGCAGATTGATAACCATCCCGAAACCTCCGACGAAGACGAATACCACGTAACAGGTACGCTGTATTCGCTGACCAAACCCCTCGCCAAACCCGGCAAGCCCGGTCCTCAGTGGAATACGATGGACATCACGCTGGATGGCCCCCGCACCATTGTGTATGTCAACGGGGTAAAAGTAACCGATTATCGCGAAGGGGCACCGGTGCCTGCCCGTAAGTTTGACTTTGAGCCTTACCGGGGCCTTCGACCCAATATAGGCTATATTGGCCTACAGAATCACGGTGAGCACGACATCGTCTATTTCAAAGAAGTATCCGTAAAACCGCTCCGCTGAAATTGAGTGATTAAGCGAATGAGTGATTGAGTGGTTATGCGTCAGCAAGTCACTCAATCACTCATTCGCTCAATCACTCAACTCCTCAAATACGCTGGATTAGCTCGGCTACTTTATGGATTTCGCGGCCCATAATGTGGTCAATAATGGCCTGGGCATGTTCGCGGCCGTTCTCGATAAACACCTTTTCGGTATAAATACCAGCCAGCACCGTACCACACACATACAGGCCGGGAATGTTAGTTTCAAACGTTTCCTTATTATACACCGGTACCTGCGTTTCGGGGTTTAGCTCGATCCCGCAACGAGCCAGCAGATCGGCATCCGGGATGTAACCCGTCAGAATAAACACAAAATCGGCGGGTAAGCGCACTTCTTCACCCGTCTTCAGATCGTTGACAGTTACTGATTTCTCATCGATCTGGGTGACACAGCAGCTAAATACCGTTTTGATCCTGCCTTCTTTCACCCGGTTCTTCACGTCGGGCACCAGCCAGTATTTTACGGTACTACGAAAATCGTCTCCCCGGTGCACAACGGTCACGTTAACATCATGGCGGTATAATTCCAGTGCTGCTTCTACTGCCGAATTCGAGGCTCCAATGATGACTACATTCGTAAACGAATACTTGAAAGGCTCATCATAATAATGAGATACGTGTGGCAGATTTTCGCCCGGTATATTTAGCCATCGTGGACGGGTGAAATACCCCGTAGCCATAATCACTTTATAGGCCTGATAACGTTCGCCGGACGTTATCGTCACGGTAAAGATGTCATCCTGCTTCCGCACATCCCAAACCTCCTGAAATACGTTGAAATTCAATTTGTAATAAGCAGCCGCTTTTCGATAGTATTGTAAAGCTTCGTTACGGCTTGCTTTTACGTCTGAAATAGAAAAAGGGAGTCCGCCAATTTCGATATTCTCGGCGGTTGAGAAGAAGCGCATCCGGCGCGGATACTGCCGGATCGACTCGGTAAGGCTTCCCTTTTCAAGAATTAAATGGCTCAACCCCGCTTTGGTTGCTTCGATACCAGCCGCCAGCCCACATGGCCCCCCGCCAACAATAATGACGTCGAACAATTGCATGATTTAATAAAAAGAGAATCGGTAGTTTTCTGGATACCCAACTCGCTGATGGCTTTCCAGCTATAATAAATAACCTGCTAAAAGAGCAACGAAGAGTAATGGGCAAAGATTCCTGTCCAAAAAGCTAGCATCAGGATTAACATAATGATTGTGGACTTTGTATACCCATACATCAGGGCCGATCAGGGGATCCAGGTACATCTTTTTTGTATATATGTTTAATATATCATTAACTTATAAGAAATGAAAATTAATTTATATTAACCGTTTAATATATATTTCAACAAGTTAAATGACATTGCTGTTATTTCAGCAAAACAACGTTAACACTGAAAACTTATGAAAAAGAAGCTATTTCCTTCCATTCTTTATACACTAACCATTCTGACAATTGGTTGTTCTCCCGAATCGCCAGAAAATGATTTACAGGCTGTAAAACCGGTTTCTGTCACCAGCCGTCCTGAGGAAGCGTTCCCCAATCAGCGAGGAGCCTTACAAAGTGGTAAGCTCAATGGCCAAACAGTCATTTACCAACTGTTTGGCGAGCAGGCGGTATTTGAGAGTGATATTCTGTTATCGGAGCACGACTTACGGCAATCCGACGATTTGCAGGTCGAAGGAACAGGCCGGACGAAAGCGTCTTCACGCTGGCCCAACAAAATTGTCTATTATTCCATTAGCGCATCATTACCTAATCAATCGCGCGTGTTGGATGCTATCGCTCATTGGGAAGCGACTACGCCCATTCGTTTTGTTCAACGTACGACACAGCGAGGTTACGTCCTGTTTCAGACGGGTTCGGGCTGTTCATCGAATGTCGGCTATGTAGGTAGTGTACAATATGTGAATCTGGCCAGCAACTGCACAACCGGAAATACCATTCATGAGATCGGCCATACGGTTGGGCTCTGGCATGAGCATACTCGCGCCGATCGCGATACCTACGTCGACATTAATACGGGAAATATCATCACGGGCTACGAAACTGATTTTCAGACCTATGTTCAACGGGGTATGGACGGCTTCGACTCAGCAGGAGGTCTTGACTTTGGCTCGGTCATGATGTACGGTTCGTACGACTTTTCGAAAAATGGCCTGCCTACCATCACCAAAAAGGATGGATCGACATTCACCAGCCAACGCGACGGCCTGTCGGCTACCGATATTCAGACTGTGCTCACTATGTATCCTTAACAGCGCAGCGCTCACTATATCCATAGATGTATGAGGCCTATCCATAGATGTACGAGCCATTCATAAAGATAGTAAGGGGGCAGCGCTTGTGCGCTGCCCCCTATTCATTTTAAGTGTATGGTAGGATTTATGGGTGCTCTTTTGAGGTTATTTAACCCGTCGTATCTGCAAGGGTAAACACCGAGGTTCACGGCCTGTGCAGGGATCATCATTTCCAGGTGGCGACACTTCAACCGTCGTATCGATCTTACAGCCGTTTCCACCCGTAGCGACAACGGTATAGTCGCCCGCTACAGTTACAACCGGTTCAGCTTCGGTACTCGAGAATCCACCGGGTCCACTCCAGAGTAAAGTAGCTCCGGGAGCGTCGGCAAACAGGGTAGCACTACAGCCTTTGCAGGGAATTGCTGCCCCATAGGCTTCCAGAACCGGCTTGATGGTATCGGCCACAACAGTAACAGTAGCCGATGTAGTAATGTCCGGGCAATCGAGCGTATGCGCCGTTACGGTATAATTACCGGGTAATGTTACGCCTGGGTTCTGAGCAGAACTGGTAAAGCTGTTGGGGCCTGTCCAGGCATAAATCACGTTCGGGAGAATCAATCCATCCAACGAACCAGCCTGCGCCGTCAGTGTGACCGATACAACCGAACAAGTCAGTTTACCCCCTGTTGCTGTGATCGATACAGGTGGACATGGATCATCTGTTGCAGGCTGAACCTCCACCGTCATATCGACCTTACAGCCGTTCGCTCCCGTTGCCACAACCGTATAATCACCAGCTATGGTTACCTCCGGCTCTGCCAGGGTACTCGAAAATCCATTCGGGCCAGACCAAAGCAAGGTAGCTCCCGGCGCATCGGCATAGAGGCTAGCACTACAACCTTTGCAGGGCAAAGCTGCTCCATACGCTTCCAGTACTGGCTTAGCGGTATCGGCCACTACGGTAACGGCGGTCAACGAAATGGTGGCCGGACAATCGAGCGTATAAGCCGATACGGTATAATCACCAGGCAAGGATATAACCGGATTCTGCGCTGAACTAGTAAAACTGTTAGGCCCCGTCCAGGCATAAACCAGGTTCGGAGGAGTCGATCCATTCAGTAAGCTAGCCTGAGCCGTCAAGGTTACGGATAGCACTGAACAGGTCAATTTACCGCCTAAAGCCGTGATCGATACGGGTGGGCATGGGTCATCGATTACGGGTTGAACCTCAACCTCCATATCGACCGTACAACCATTTACCCCTGTCGCGACCACCGTGTAATTGCCCGCCAGGGTTACTTCAGGCTCTGCCTGGGTACTGGTGAATGAACTGGGACCCGTCCAGAACAAAGTAGCCCCGGGCGCATCGGCAAACAGAGTTGCGCTACAGCCTTTACAAGGCAAAGCCGCTCCGTAGGCTTCCAGAACCGGTTTTTGGGTATCAGCGGTTACTTCGGCAGTAGCCGTCGTAAACGCATTGGGGCAATCAATACTGCTTACCGTTACGGTGTACGTTCCGGCTTCTGATACAACTGGATTTTGAAGTGAACTGGTAAAGCTGTTAGGGCCAGTCCATGAATAAAGTGCTTTAGAAGCGACAGTCCCATCGCCATACATAGCCTGCGACGTAAGTGTTACCTCTTTTGTGATACAGGTCAAGGTTCCCCCCAAAGCGGTTACGGATAAAGCCGGAGTTACTTCGATCACTGTTTCACCAGACTGGCGACAAGCCGGATTTTCGGGCGTCGGATAGATGATCGCGTAAATGTACTGTCTCGATACACCAGACGTAGTATTGGTTGTATTAACAGCCGGATTGTAGAGCACCGCACGATTGTTGGCATCAGGCTTTACGGTACCCAACACTGTCCCGGAGTTATCATACATAGCGGTCCCCGATTGCGGGCTCGTAAATAGCACAAACCGAACCGAATCGACGCGGCTAAAATAGGCTCCATGGGCAGTTACTGAGTCCAGTGGAGCGCCCGTACATACGCCAACCGTATCTTTTTCATTGGTTAGCTCAGGGCATGAATAGATTGATAGATCGTTGGTAAAATCATTCTGCCCGGCATCGAGCGTGGTTACCGAAATAACTGCCGAGCCGCCAACCAGTTGAGCATCGGAATCGCGAATGTTGGAATCTGCAAAGCTGCCCCGGTTAGCGGGCGACAATGTATAATAGCGTAGTGGGGTAGCCGCCTGACGAGCCCCACGTGCGGCTACGCGTCCACCCGACAATGGTGCGATTGGCTTGGCCCCGGCCAGGGTGATATCCAGCTTTGGCAGTTGGGTAGTATCCATCCGTATCTCATACTTATGCCCATACTGAAGTCCGCCTGGTACAGTGCTGTTATTAAAATAGTACTGACCACCGTCGTGAGTCGTCTGGGTAGCAATCTGAGCGCCACCTGCATCCATGTCGTGAAGCGTCAGCACAATGCCGTCGATACCCGGCTCGTAGGCATCCTGAATACCATCGCGGTTGTCATCAAACCAGACCCGGTTACCAATCTCAATAGGTGCCGGATCGCATAGCGGTTTATTGTCGCCCAGGCCCGATGCTTTCCCAAATGAACCCGGATTGACCGTATACAACACATAGTTTCGGTTTTCGGCTCCGGTGCTGGCATTGAAGACTTTTAGTCCGCCCGATTGGTACACATCCGTGATAGGATCAAATGCCGACGTAACAACTTCATTATACCCCGGCACTATACTTAACGCACCGTTTGTAATTTCGGCATGGGCTGGATTGCCAAAGAATACCCAGTAATCTTTTCCGTAAAACTCCCCTCCGCCAGGTCCTTCGTTATTACCAACTCCGCTACCCGTCAGATTTCCCGCTTTTCCGTTCTGCTCCAGTACAAATGTTCCATTATTATTATAGGCCCGAAGTAAATCTCCGCCTGTAAATCCGTCGTAAAGCCCATTTCCACTGGGGTCGTGGTTAGCCATTCCCGATAAATGGCCAAAACGGTCCAGAAAACCAATCAGCAGGGAACCATCATCATCAAAGTCCAGATCAGATAAAATAGGCTGTGGATACATCACAAATTTGGGTGTATCCCCAACCCCACAGGCCGCCGGCCAGGTTTCGGTCCAGGGCATCCAATGGTCGTATTGGACGCAAGTACCCGTCAAATCGGCCGAACCACGACGGAAATCGAGCGGAAACGAGAGTACTTCTGTAAACACGGGTGTAGCCGCAGTCGGGTCGAAGCGGTAAATTGTTGCTTTCAGATCACTCTGTAACTGCGATGTTTCGGCCGAACAAACCACACCGACATATACGGCTCCATGATAAACCTTCAGCGCCCAGGGCCGAAAATCGCCATTCGAACAACCCGGATTCGGAATATCCCAAGATTTAACGGCGGTTGCCGATGTAGGAGCAACGGCGGGTGAGCCAATAAACAGACTGTAGACCTTCCGGTCTTTCAGGTTAACAAAGTAGAGCGTTTTGTCATCTTCCGATATGTCCATTCCGCCAAAACTCATACGACCCATCGCCGACATAGAACCGGGATCTGTGCTAGCCTGGGTTTTATCACCGAACAGATTGGCTAAGGGGTCCAGGTGCGGGTCATTGCCCATGTCGATACCAACCGAATTGACCGACATAAAGGTGGTAGTGGTACCAGCAACCATGTCTGTTTTGTAGATGCCCCCCGGACCTGCCGGACCGAAACTTGCATGGCGTTTGACAACGGCCGCACTAAACATGGCTTTATTCCGTCGTTGATAAGCCAGCGCCCAGATAGAGCCCACCTCACCAGCGCTTGCCAGATGCGTTGGCATAAAATTACCTGGGCCGGCCACCCCCGATGCCACATACGAAAAACTGACCAGTGCATCGGCTAAAGCTGCCTGTTTGTCGGCAGGCACCGGATTCCCATCCTTATCCGTCGTGATTTGTGAATTCCCATTCACATAGCAGGGCGTAACCAGATTAAAACCGCTGGGTTGGCAGTAATCGGCGGGGTAGTTTACACCCAGATTGACGTTCTCCGCAGGCGCTTTCGCAAACTGAACACTGGTTCCACTACCAGTCCCGTAGGGTCCATTGTAATCGCCGGAAGGGAAATTCCTGAATTCAACCCGTACAGGTTTACCCGCCGGTACATCTGTGCCGTTAAACGCATACGAACCATCGGCAGTTGTTGTCGTTGAAACAGGCGTGCTACTTTGATCAACAAAAGCCAATACGACTACTCCCGAGATGCCTACTTCAATAGGTAATGTATCAGATCGAATACCATTTAAGTCGAAGTCACGGAATACAACCCCTTTAACCTGAGCATTTGTAGTTATTGTAGCTCCAAACCAGAGAAACAATACTACTAACCAGAGCCAGTACGGCCTAGTTGTTAGTGGGTAAACACGCTTCATACGTTTGAGAATTTTTGTTGGAAAAAGGAATGCGCACTAACACCAATCAAATACACAATGATACCGTATTGGTGACATAAAAAAATTAGATTTTCTTTATTTCTTGTTTTGTTTACAAAAACAAATCAACGAGCTTACGTATGACAAAAGCCTTGCCAGACCCTTATCGCTTTCTGCGTATCTTTACTGTCCATACGTGCCAACCAAGTGGAAAATCAGTCAAATACCTTGTTTTCGTCCTTTGACAGTGAAGAAATTACCTTCTTTGCTGACTTAATCCTCCCAATCCCGGTTCCAAAATTGTTTACCTATCGGGTTCCAAGAGGAATGGCCGACGTACTCAAAATTGGTGCCAGAGTGATTGTACCATTTGGTAAGAAAAATAGCCGGGTACTTACGGCTGTGGTAGCCAAATTGCATAATTCACCACCTACGGCATATCAGGCACGTTATATCAGTGAAGTTTTGGACGAATATCCGTTAGTGACTGGGTATCAGCTGGAATTGTTTCGGTGGATGGCCGAATACTATATGTGTTGCATTGGCGATGTGATGAATGTTGCCTTACCGTCGGGGCTTAAAATCTCGAGCCAGTCGAAAGTGCAGTTCAATCCTGATTTCGATTATCCTGAACTGCTGACCGGATTCGAAGATGTGCTTCTGACCGAACTCAAAAAGCATCCAGCCCTCTCTTACGAAGAATTAGGCCGACTGGCGGGCGATGGTACCAACGTACCCGCCTTGATCAAATCGCTGGTAGGTAAAAAAGCGGTTATCGTATTCGAGGAAGTCCGGGAAAAGTACATTCCCAAAATGATTCGAAAAGTCAGGCTGCACCGGGACTACGAGGAGCGGGAACAACTGCTTGCGCTGATTCAGCGGCTCGACAAACTGCCCAAACAGCAGGAAGTTGTGATGCGGTATTTGCAACATGTGCCCATGCAGCGAGACCCTGCTTTAAATCAGAAAGGACTGGATAAAACGATCCTTAACCAGGACGACGAACTGTCGCAATCGTCGCTGTCGACGCTGATCAAAAACGGTGTATTCGAAACCTTTGAGGTTATTCAGCCCCGGTTTTCCGACAATCTGGCTCCACAGGTAGAAATCCGCCTGACCGATGCCCAGCAGACGGCTTCCAATCAGATTATGCAGCAGTTTGCTCAGCAGAACATCGTGTTGTTCCACGGGATTACGGGCAGCGGTAAAACCGAAATTTATATCGACCTGATTCAACAGGCGTTGCTGGGGGGATCACAGGTACTTTACCTGCTGCCCGAGATTGCGCTGACCGCCCAGATTGTGGTACGACTCCAGCGGGTTTTTGGCGACAAAATGGGCATTTACCACTCTAAGTTTTCAGATAATGAACGCGTTGAGGTCTGGAAAGGGGTGGTTTCGGGGCAGTATCAGTTTGTGGTGGGCGTACGTTCGTCGGTATTCCTGCCCTTTGATAACCTGGGGCTGATTATCGTCGATGAAGAGCACGAAACGAGTTATAAACAGCACGATCCGGCTCCTCGCTATCATGCTCGTGATGTAGCTATCATGCTGGCTCACTGGCAGCAGGCCAAGGTACTACTGGGTTCGGCTACGCCCTCGCTCGAAACCTATTTCCAGGCCAAACAGGGCCGATACGGGCTGGTAGAACTCTTTCAACGGTTTGGCGATGCCACGTTGCCCAATATTGTGCTGGTCAATACACAGCAGGAGAAACGGCAAAAGACGATGAAGAATGAATTTTCGTCGGCCCTGCTGGGTGCGCTGGAAATGAACCTGGAGCGAAAAGAACAGAGTATCCTGTTTCAGAACCGACGGGGGTATTCACCGTATATGCAATGCGAAGACTGCGACTGGACCGCCGAATGTCAGAACTGTGCCGTCAGCCTAACCTACCACCAGCGCGACGCCGAACTGCGCTGTCATTACTGTGGCCATAAGGAAGCGGTACCCCGCACCTGCCCGACCTGCGGGTCTACTAAAGTCAAGACGATTGGTTTCGGAACGGAAAAACTGGAAGATCAGCTTCAGATTATTTTCCCTGGTTCACGGGTGTTACGCATGGACCTGGATACAACCCGTGCCAAAAATGCCTATCAGCAAATTATCCAGGAGTTTGAAGGGGGGCAGGTCGATGTTCTGGTTGGTACGCAAATGATTACGAAAGGGCTAGACTTCGACAACGTAAGCCTGGTCGGTATTTTCGATGCCGACCGCCTGATTCACTTCCCAGATTTTCGGGCTACGGAGCGTGCCTTTCAGATGCTTACGCAGGTCAGTGGCCGGGCTGGCCGACGAGCCGGTCGGAAGGGTACTGTGCTGATTCAAACCAATAATCCGCAGCAGCCTATTCTGCAAAAAATCATTACCAACGACTACAAAGGACTCTACGAAGAAGAAATTCAGGAGCGACAGGACTTCAACTATCCCCCTTTCTCCCGGCTCATCAAACTGACCATTCGTCATACCGATAAACTCATCAGTCATCAGGCTGCCGAACGCTTGGCCGCCGAATTGACGGATGTACTGGGCAGTAGCCGGGTGCTGGGGCCCGAAGAGCCCCTGGTCGAACGCATCCGCAACCAGTTCCTGTTCGACATCCTGGTCAAAATCGAACGCGATAAGGTGAACATCAAAGCCGTAAAAACCTACATTCAGGATCGGATCAACGATATCCTGATCGACAAAGGGTTGCGACAGGTAAGTATCGTGGCCGATGTGGATTGTTTGTGAGAAGAAAGCCCGTTTTCAACGATTCAATCCAGGATCAGCAAAGGGTAAATCTTAATAAACGCATCCTTCTTCATACCACATATTTCTGAGAATAACTCAGTTTCAGAATGCCACTTAAGATTAAGGAAACACCTCCCCTTTTATTCTCTTTTCTTTTCAAAGATATAATTAGACAACAAAATATTATCGGAAAGATCACCACTATTGGTCTGTATTAAGCGATACCCTTGCAGCTTAAGCAAATTAAATACTTTAGCTATTGTTGAAAGATTTTCGTCTGTCGTTTTTTCCGTGGTGCGTCTTAAATTAATATACCAGGTTTCCGTTACACCGTCTGAAATTGACAGCTTAGATGAATAGCCCGATCCGCTTATTACTTCGAAAGTGCGTACAATAAGGATGTCTGCTTTAAACTCTTTCAGATCTTTCAACCTCAGTTCTACCTGAGTGTTTGCCTCTCCCTGTCCAAAGGCAACTGTTGAATAAAAAGAAATAAATACAGCGACAAAAAACATATAGAGTTTCATATACTTAGAGTTCTGCCAATAGTATGTGCCTTTTGTGTCGATTACACTGGTTGGTGTACATTTCACCTATGTACCTTCATGCTGTAGGCCAATTTATCAACTTAGACAGAAAAAAAATCTTTAGCACATCCGCTAGGTTATACAGCCCTAACACGTTTCCTGTAAAATTTTGCTGAATACTACCGTTTTTTAAGGCATCCTGGTTAGCACAGTTGAGTAATAGCTGCTCAAACTATCGTTCGGTTAATAAACCACTTTACCTAAGGGAGATTAGCGCAAAAGGCAAGGTTATTTTTGAGATCGGTTTCCTCATTGAAATTAATAGAATTTTCCTTTAAATACTGTTTAACAACCGGTTTGTTCTTAGCGAATAAGTGCAGGAAACCGGCTTGGCTTGCCGGATGAAATTTACCATTGTTATCCCGTAATTTGAACTCAGCTTTTTTTGAAAATAACATATCACTGTGGGCGTCTAACCGGGCCAATGACCCATTAACCCCTGAATAAGTAGTCGTTGTTCGTATCGCCGAAGCTCCCGTCGACTGTTTATAACCGCCTTCCTTTTCCCGGTCAATCAACACCATTGTATGCTTAATCAGCAATTTAGCGGAACGATATGTAGATACCAGTTGCCAATAGGTCTTTGGGTACTCGTAATAAAACGAGTCTGGCCCAATAACCACAAGTTGAACGGTGGGATCATTTTCCAGCGCCAGTGTATCACCAGCCGCGTTGATGAAATGCATCTCATTTAAAAAAAGATTATAGTTGAACCTGGCCGTTGACGACTTATTGGATGCATAAACTAGCTTCCCCATTGTAAATTCAGGGTATTGGTAGCGCTCATTGACCGAAAGAGAATTAGTCAGGTTCTCCCCCGCTTTTACCCGGATATATTGATTGTTTTGGGCAGCGACAATAGACTGTACACCAATCAACAGGAGACAAACGAATGATATAATCCTCATAGCAGAGAGTAATAAATAGTATAACGCTATCGTAACGTATTCAACGAGTTACTAGATCTGGCCGAAAATCTCTAAAGACTGACCTTGTATATCAATTACTCTCAAAACAAGCTAGTTATGCACAAAATGTCCATATAGGACCGGTTTTTATCCAGTTGGCTATATTGCTGTAAAATCAAAGGGTATCGACCATCATTTCCACCGCCACAAACATCCGATCTATACTCTCTGATGATTAAGGCTTTTAACTCTTCCCGTAAAATTTCGCTGAATACCACCGTTTTTTAGGGCATCCGGTTATTTTTGCACCGGCTTTGGCCGATTTTGCCCAATTTTTCCCATCCTATGTCTAAGAAAACCAAAATTGTGGCCACCGTTGGCCCGGCTTCCGAAACCAAAGAACAATTGCTGGCATTAGCCAAAGCCGGGGTAAATGTGTTCCGACTCAATTTCTCCCACGGTACACACGAAGACCACCTGATGCGGCTTACCCGTATCCGCGAGATCAACGAAGAGTATAACCTGAACCTCTGCGTGCTGCAGGATCTGCAAGGTCCCAAAATCCGCATTGGCAATGTTGAGAATAAAGATGGCGTTATGATCGTACCCGGTCAGGAGTTGGTCTTTACCAACGATGATATTATGGGTACGGCCGACCGCGTCAGTACACCCTACAAAGACATGTACAAGGACGTTCATCCGGGCGAGCGTATCCTGATGGACGATGGCAAGCTGGAAGTTCGCGTTCTGCGGACCGAAGGCACCGATGTAGTAACGGAAGTGGTGTATGGTGGCTCCATGAAATCTAAAAAAGGAGTGAACCTGCCCAATACAAAAGTGTCGATGCCCGCCGTAACCGACAAAGACTGGGCCGATCTAAAATTTGGGCTGGAGCATGAGGTTGAATGGATTGCTCTCTCTTTCGTACGGGAAGCTTCTGAAATTCTGGAGATTAAAGAGTTTATCAAGTCACAGGGAAAGAAATGCCGGGTTATTGCTAAGATCGAAAAACCTGAAGCCATTCAGAATATCGACTCAATCGTTGCGGCTACGGATGGGCTGATGGTAGCCCGTGGTGACCTGGGCGTTGAGTTGCCAGCCGAAGAGGTTCCGATGATCCAGAAAATGCTGGTAGAAAAGTGTAACAAAGCGGCTAAGCCCGTCATTGTGGCTACGCAGATGCTCGAAAGCATGATCGATGCGCCACGACCCACCCGCGCCGAAATCAACGACATTGCCAACTCGGTACTGGATGGAGCCGACGCCGTCATGCTCAGCGCCGAAACGGCCTCGGGCAAATACCCCATACTGGCCGTTGAAAGCATGGCTAACACCATCCGGCAGGTAGAAGCCACCACCGACAAAATTTACTATCGCTACCACGCCCACGTCAACGAGGAGCCTACGCAAAACGTCCTGAACGACAATGTGGTGATGAGCGCCTGCCGACTGGCCCGCGATACCAAAGCCAAAGCCATCATCGGCATTACGAACTCAGGCTATACGGCTGTGCGCATCTCGCACCACCGCCCCAAGGCTGATTTATACGTCTTCTCCAACGATCCGCAGTTACGCAATACGCTAGGCTTATATTGGGGTGTGCAGGTGATGCCGTATGAACCTGATCTGGACTTAACTGTCGATCAGACTGTTGAAGGTATCAAACAAACCCTAATTAGCCAGGGCAAGCTCCAATCAGGCGATATTTTTATTAATACCCTAAGTATGCCATTAACGCAATCTCGTCGGACCAATACTGTGAAATTGAGCATGGTCGATTAGTACCTATTACGAATACCGAGTTCTATTCTTGTCAACAAACCAGGCCAGCATCTTTACGATTAAGATGCTGGCCTGACTGTTTTTGTGGCTAGTAAAAATTGTATTCTCACAAACAAAATTTTATTTAATTCAACAAACTCCCTAAAAAAGTTGGCCAAATACAATATAGAGGTAATTTTATCGCTTCAATTGCTTTCTTAACCATATTATCCTGTAACCTTTTTCACCTGATGGTTTCAGAATCTGTCCGTAGTCTGCTCGACGTATACCGCACAAAGCTGAACACCTACGACGAGGTATTGGGCGCGGATGGTACCATCAAATTTCATTGGCAGAAACTCTTCTCATCCTTAGAAAAAATCGGGTCCGAAGAGCTGAGAAACCGGGCGCAGGAGATCAAAAATAAAATTCGTGAGAATGGCGTCACCTACAACATCTACCAGCGTCCCGACGGCCTCAATAGTCCCTGGAAGCTGGATTTGATTCCGTTCTTAATTGAACAGCGAGAATGGCAGGCGATCTCGAAAGGCTTGCAGCAGCGGGCCATCCTGCTCGATCTGATTCTGCGCGATATGTATGGCGAACGGAAGATGTTGAAAGATCGGGTGCTTCCTGCCGAATTGATTTATACAAACACCGGTTTTTTTCGCTCCTGCTATGATGTAAAACTACCGACGCAGCATCAACTGGTTATGTACGCAGCCGATATGGCACGCGGTCCCGACGGGCGGATGTGGGTTGTCGACAATCGAACACAGGCTCCATCGGGTTCGGGCTATGCGCTGGAAAACCGGGCCATCGTCAGCAAAATCATGCCTGAGCTGGCCCGGGATATGTACGTAGGGCGGTTGTCGCCTTTCTTTACGCAGGCCCAGCAATCCATTTTTAAAGTATTCCGCGAAAAATCAGATTACTTAAACGTCGTTTACCTTACTCCTGGCCCCAACAACGAAACCTATTTCGAGCAGGCCTATCTGGCTTCTTATTTAGGGTATACACTGGTTCAGGGCGATGATCTGGTCGTAAAAAATGGGGTCGTCTGGGTAAAGGCCATCGATGGGCTTCAACGGGTCGATATTATTATCCGCCGGATCGACGATGAATGGTGCGACCCGCTCGAATTACGGATTGATTCTAAGCTGGGCGTTCCGGGTTTACTACAGGTCATTCGGAATGGCAACGTCATGGTAATCAATCCGCCTGGTACCAGCGCCGTTGAAAATTCAGGGTTCAATGCCTTTTTGCCATCGTTATGCCGTTACTTTCTGGGCGAAGAGTTGATTCTACCATCGGTTGCTACCTGGTGGTGCGGTCAGCCAAAGGAATTAAAGAGTACGCTGGCGAATCTGGACAGCCTGATCATTAAAAAAGCAAACCGCAAACAGGTATTCCGGTCGGTATACGCCAAAGAGCTTTCGAAAGAGCAGCTACAGCAGCTCCGGGAGCAGATTCTGCAAAATCCGACCGAATATGTGGCTCAGGAGGAAGTTAGTTTTTCGACTACCCCTACGTTTGTCGATGGGCAGATCGAACCGCGCTATGCCGCTATCCGCGCTTTCCTGACGGCTACGCCCAATGGCTATCAGGTGATGGAAGGTGGACTAACCCGAAGTTCGGCCCTTAAAGACAAATTCACCTTCTCAAATCAATACGGCAGTGTGTCGAAAGATACCTGGATTATTTCGGATGAAGCGGAGGTAATCCGGGAACGCGTCAAACTACCCAACTCGGTTTATCAGCAATCGCAGGCTTCCCTACCGAGCCGCAGCGCCGAAAATCTGTACTGGGCAGCCCGTTACAGTGAGCGGAGCCTGAGTGCCACCACCTTTCTGATGATCACCCTGAATACCCTGAGTTTACAGCGCAATTTCGGTAATCAGAACAAGACGCAACACATTGAAATCCTGCTAAAAACGGTCTCGAACCTGATTCAGATTCAGCCAAGCTTTTCGGACGAGAACCGGGAGGACTTCAAAAATCCGTTTCCCATTATTGCCGAAAGTATTGCCAACAGCAACAAAGGAGGTACGATAACCTGGTCGGTGAATTCGTTTTTACGAGCGATGATGGCCGTCCGCGAACGCTGGAACAACGTAACCTGGCGAACAATCGATGTCATTGAACATATCAGCCAGAAACTTCAGCAGATTCAGGCTACTCATAACCCCAACGATATTCAAAATACCCTGAATAGTTTGCAGAGCAATCTGTTTACCTTCTACGGGATCATCAACGAATCCATACCCCGCAACAACGGCTATTACCTGTTCGAAACGGGCAAATTAATCGAACGGATTCTCTCAAAAATCACGATTCTCCGCTCCATATTCAGTATCAGAACCGAACCGATCATCGAAAGTGAATTGATGGAGATTGTGCTGATGAATCATTTTGCCTTATCGCACTATCGATCAATCTACAAAACCAATCTTGAAAAAGAGTATGTGCTGGATATGATTTTGCTTGACCGGCAAATTCCTTCTTCACTGACTTATTTACTTGATTCACTGGACTATAGCATCAGCCAGCTCCCCCAAACATCCGAACGATTAAGCAAATCCCGAAAAGCAATTCTAGAAGCTGTTACCCAGATCAAGCTGATCGATGTAGCCGAAATTTCGTCTGTCGAACCCAGCTCTCAGGCTTATGAGAAACTCAGTATTATTCTATCGCAGGTATATGAGCTGATTGCCTCCGTTTCCAACTACACCGCCAATCAATATTTCAATCATACCGCTACGCAACACTCGATTACCGAAACCATTGTCGACATCGTAAATGACTTATAGAGTATTTCATAAAACGCAGTATGATTACAGCAAAAACGTAAATAATTACCATGGGCTGGCGTGCGTCATGCCCAAAAATCTGGCTTATCAAACCTGCCGTGATTTTTCACTGGCAATCTACCCGACTCCCGATGAGCTTGATTCACGTACGGATTTTTATGGCAATACCATCCATTATTTTTCAATTTATAAGCCGCATAACAAACTCGTCATTATTGCCAAAAGTACGCTCCAGACGCACACAGTAAACTCGCCAGCTTCGTTGCTGACCAATGCCGAAGTCAGGGAACGGTTGCGAACCGATCGGTCGCTTCGCAACGAGTTGCTGGATTATATACTTCCCAGCCCTTTTGTTCAGTGGGACGATGAAATCCGGCAATTTGGCGTCAATTGTTTTAAGGATGATCTACCTTTTTACGATAGCGCCCGACTCCTGTGTCAGAAAATTTATACTGCGTTTACCTACGTCCCCGGCTTTACGACCATTTATACACCCCTAAAAACGGTATTACGGGAAAGAAAGGGCGTTTGTCAGGATTTTTCACACCTCGCCATTGCCTGCCTGCGAAGCCTGGGTTTTGCAGCCCGCTATGTCAGTGGTTATCTGGAAACACAACCACTTCCTGGTACGCCTAAACTACAAGGTTCCGATGCCACTCATGCCTGGGTTTCGGTGTACGTACCAGAAATTGGCTGGTGCGATTTCGACCCGACCAACGACCTGATTCCGCAGGAACGGCACATTACCACCGCCTGGGGACGCGATTTCGGGGATGTTTCTCCCCTGAAAGGCATCATTTTCAGCACGGGCAAGCACACGTTTCAGGTCGAAGTCGACGTAGTGCCTATTTAATGCCCGGACTTTTTATAAATCTAAAAAGCCGCGAAACCAAAGGTCATCACGGCTTTTCGGTTCTTACTGAAAATAAGAACGTTGGTAACAATAGCTGTATGTGTATAAAGCGAAAACCTAGGCTTTTTGTTTTTTTGACTTAGCCGGTTTTTCAGCGGCCGGTGCCTCAGGAGCCTCTTCAACAGCTTCCGTTGCCTCTGGTGCTTCTTCCGGCGCTGCTTCAGCCGTTACCTCAAATACTTCCGGAGCATACTGGCTCAGGATGCCATACCAGCTTATAAGTTTCTTAATATCAGCCTGACGAACACGCTCGCGGTCGTAGGTTGGTACTACAGAAGCCATAAATTCAGCCAGTTCATCGGCAGACCCTTTAGGATCGACCGACAACGCATCACCATATTTTTCACGGATGGCCAGCAGAACCTCACTTAGGGGTATCGATTGTTCTTTGCTATCATCATCGACATAAATAGAAATATCATTAAGGACCGACACGCGGGCTGTTGGGCCCATCATGGTTTTAGCCTTTTTATCGTCCAGTGACTCAACAATAACGCCCGCCCGGCCTGGTTTCAAAATTCGGTAAAGGCCGCTGTAGCCAGCCACATTAGCAATTTGTTTTAATGCTTCCATAGAGAGACTTAGTAATTTGGTAACGCGTATTCCAATAAGTGTATTGCCTGTTTAAAGAGCGAAAGAGTGAAAGAGTGAAAGAGTGAAAGAGTGAAAGAGTGAAATGCTACTTGCCATTTTTTCGCTCTTTCGCTCTTTCACTCTTTCGCTCTTTGATATAGTCTTCATTCAGCGGTCGGATAAACGACAGGATGTCTTCGCGACCGGCTCCTGTAACGGCAGAGGTCACAAAAAACGTCGGTGCTTCTTCCCAGCTTTCCAGCAATTTGGCCTGGTAATTTTCGAGTGTAGCCTGCAATTTCATAGCACCTAGCTTCTCGGTTTTTGTAAAGACAACCACGAATGGAAGCCCTCGATCGCCCAGATTCTCCATAAAATCAAGGTCAATTTTCTGGGGTTCAATCCGCGAATCGACTAGCACAAAAATGCAGAGTAAGTTAGGTCGGCTGGTTAGGTAGCCGGTGATGAGGGCAGCAAATTTCTCCCGTTCCGTTTTGCTCACCTGTGCGTATCCATAGCCCGGCAAATCGACCAGATACCATTCATTGTCGATAATAAAATGATTGATCAACTGCGTTTTGCCCGGCTTCCCTGAGATCTTGGCTAAACCCGAACGGCCCGTCAGCATATTGATCAGCGAGGATTTGCCGACATTAGATCGCCCAATAAATGCGTACTCCGGCCGGTCGGGCGCAGGGCATTTGGCGGGGTCGGAATTACTGACAAAAAATTCAGCTTGCTTAACAGGCATACGAACAGGTCATTTATTGCCATTATTCGTCATTGATTGGCATTTATCGTTACAGTACGAGGAATGACCATTTAATGACAATCAATGACCCATAATGACAGATTATGGTTGAAACGGCTGCAAAGTTCGGAAAGATTACCGAGAATGGCACATCATTTGTATTTTGAGAAGCAGACTATTAATTTGCTTCAGAAATAAGCGATTAGAAACGAAAATCGCTTACCGATGCGTTATAGACAGAGAAAAACCATTAAAAGACCACCGGGGTGCCGGTTCAATCATGAAAAAAGTTTTTTGGCTACTTGCGCTATTACTGGTAGGAATCGCTTCTTTACCAACTCAGGCTGGCTCCCATCCGACCCGTACTAACCGAGCTGGCAACCACAACATTGCGCCTAAAAACGATGCAGAAGGCATTCAGTTTACAGAAACCTCCTGGAGAGAAGTGCTGAAAAAGGCGAAGGCTGAAAAAAAGGTGATCTTCCTGGATGCTTACGCTAGCTGGTGTGGCCCCTGTAAGATGTTGCAGAAGAACGTATTCACCAAAAAAGCAGTGGGCGATTTCTACAACAGCAAGTTCATCAACGTAAAAATGGACATGGAAAAAGGGGAAGGGCCAGCGCTGTCGCAGGTGTACCCACTCGAAGCCTATCCAACATTGCTATTTATCGACGGTAATGGTAAAGTGCTGAAAAAAGTACTGGGCTATCAATCACCCGAAGACCTGATTGCCATTGGCAAGAGCGTTAAGTCGGGAGCCATGTAAGCATTTCCAAATTAACAATTTGGCAGCAACAGGTCGGCGAAAACCGACCTGTCGCTTTTTTATACTAGCTGATCTGCTGAATTAGACGGGCCATAGCCGAATTGATAGCCTGCCGTTGAAATTGTTTTTTAAATTCGGTACGAAGCAGGGTGGTGTAAGGTGTCTCTTTTAGTTGCCTGATCAGGCTCGCTACATCGCCGGGCGGAAATACGATGGAATTGGGCAGGTATGTGTCTACAAATTTTGCGGCATATCCCGCTACACCTGCCAGAATCGGTTTATCAGTAGCCCCATACTCAAACAACTTGGATGGTAGTACACGCCTAAAAGCCGACATATCGTTCAGGTGTACGAACAGGTAATCGGCCGCCTGATATTCAGCCAGTAGTTTTTCACGAGAAACGGGTGGGCGTAATTCAACAGTTGACAGGGCATTCGTTCGGATCGCCTTTTTCAACTTCGACCGGGCTCCGCCATCACCGATAATCACAAACCGGTACCCCGCTCCCAATTGCTGAGCCGCCTGCGGTATAATCGTATCAAGCCCCTGTCCTTCGCCAATGTTACCAGCGTAAAGAATCTTTTTGACCGCACTGTCCGTTGCCACGTTTGCCACGGGAAAGTTAGCAAACAGCGTATCGATACCGTTGGTAAAATAGCTATACGTTGCCTGCGAAAACGGAGCAAAATAGTCGCGGAAGCCCTCAGAAATCAGATTGATGTGCCGAGCGTATCCAAATGTAAACCGTTCAACAGCCCGCAATAGAGGATCAATCAGCAACACCACCGGCCAAAAAATCCATCGACGCGTTAAAACGTCCCGAATAGCTTCCCGAAATAGATCTCGAATGTCTAAAAACAAAGCAATGCGGTACCTACGGCTTATTCGTGCCCCTAAAAATGCGGTAAACAGCCGCGACGAGGAAGCCACCACCAGATCGTAACGGTGATGTTTCGTTAATTGACTGGCCTGTCGATAATACGTAGTAAACGCAAGAGCCTGGTCGATAAAGCCATTTTTATGTCGGGGAACTCTAATCCGGTGAACAACGATAGCAGCCCCCCCATGATACCACTCTTCATGGCTGTTGGTTATCAGTGGGTACGATGCGTACCGATTTGGATGGGTTGTAAGGACATGAATCGAGTCGGCCGGGGTTAACTGACTGGCCAGTTCATTGACCAGCGATGTATTGCGGGAAGCCCCCGGACCCAGGTCGGGCTCGAAATAAAATGTCAGATAAAGGATATTCATTCGCTGAGTAGAAAAGTCGTTTCCAGGCGGTTGGTAAAAGCGACTTCAAGGCACTGTCCCGGACTAATCTGATTGAAACCATCAGCTCTGGAAAACGTTGAGACGCGATACTTGAGTTTAGTATCGGATTTCAGCCGGATTTTTATCGAACCGGCCTGAACAATATCCCCTACCAGTTGCAACACCAGACCTGGCTGAAAATGGTAACGGGCAATACCCAATTGTCCACATTCAGCCTCTGTATGCGCACTCAGTAACGAATCGGTGATGATAATCTGATCTGGGGCCAATCGCCAGGTTCGCTGATGCAATACATTCATGAACCGGTAGCCATCATGACGAGCCGTCAACTCCGTTTCATTATCGACAAATAACCGCACCCTTGCCCGGCGACCTACCCGAAAGCTCGCCCATACTTCAGATGAGTTTCTGTTTTTGATCGTAACCGTATTATGGGCAATCGTACTTCGCTCCCACGATCGTTGAGCGCCAATTTCATACGTCGAAGTACCCGCATCCACCATGACGGGCAGATTATCGACATATAGGATGAACGAAAGCGTATCGGCATGTGCATGACCAGACTGATGATCTTGCCCAATAGCACCCACGTTCGCAAAAAGTTCATAGCGGTTCTGCCGAAACATCCGGTAACCACTTTCCCGTAACTGCACCTCTTTTCTGACCAGTTCAGGAAAAATGGCTTTCGCTTTTTCATCCAACTGTGCTGTAGTCGGCGCCATTCCTAGTGCCGAGTCGTTAACCAGAGGGACATCTCCATTGCGAAACGTAACACTATGTAGCCAGGCCAGCATTCGGGATGCTGTCTTCGTCAGAAAATGCAGCAATCGGGGGTTATTATACCAGGAGTTGGTCTGCAATATCTTCAGGGTATCGAGCAATCGGTTGAGCAGGATTTGGTGATAAACCGGACTACGCTCATCATGCCCACCATCGGCCAGAATTTGCCGGGTCAATTCCCGCGTAAGCAATCGATCAGCTTTGGCTGCCCAGCGGTTATTTCGAAAAAAAAGCGAGACCGTGAGCAACGCAAACCCATTCTCTATCAAATGATTTCCGCCCAAATGATATTCCATTCGCTGATTCAGCAACCTAACCTGGGCAAACAAATGCCGGTTGATAGCGTCATCCTGAATCTGATGCTTGCTCAGAAAACAAACCCAGTTCATGATCCGTAATGATGTTGGATAAGACTCCAGACCATCCTGCAACGAGGTCGTCTGGGCTATAAAATCACGTATCAGTATCAGGCCAATTTCGGGCCTCATCTGCGGCTGATTCAGGAAGTCGAAATAGTTGAGATGATACGTCCAGAGCTTACCCAATTGGCTATAATTCCAGTTAACCCATGTGGAGAAATAAACGGACTGGTTCAAAAACGTAAACGCACCAGGTCGCCATGAAAGCGGCTTATCGGCGTCGGGCACATCGAGAAAATACCCAATGCACTCCTTCCCGGAAACTTGCAGCCTCCCCCAGCCCTGTAATCGGTACCGCAGCTGATAAAGCACCTGCCGGGCCGACAGATGCCGTATTGTTCGCCAAATCAGACCAATACGGTTCATAGTGTGTAGAGTGGGGAGGAACTTTGCGAAAGCGTTAGCCTTTCTGACTGTATCAGGGATGTGTTGCCATAAGTATGCTGACGATTCGCTCAGCAGCTTTGCCATCCCAAAGCGGTGTAATCCTTCCTGCTTTCAACTCTCCCTTTAGTTGCCTACCTAGCTGTTGCTTTACCGTTTCAGGGCTTAGATCGCGGATGAGTTGATTGGTTCCCAGCTCAATAGTACCAGGTCGTTCGGTCGATGGCCGAAAGGTTAGGCAGGGGATTTGCAAAAAGGTAGTTTCTTCCTGTACTCCACCCGAATCGGTGATGACGAGGGCCGCGTTTTGCATCAGATTCAGAAATTCCAGATACCCCAACGGTTCCAGTATCCGAACGTTTGGAATGTCCAGCAGTTGACTTTCCAAACCAAATTTCAGCAGACTTGACCGGGTACGCGGGTGGATAGGAAATACCACCGTCTGTACCATCGCTACGGTTTCCAGTAAGGCCAACACCTTCCGTAACCCGGCTTCACTATCCACATTGCCCGGCCGGTGCATAGTTATCAGCGCATAATCTTTGGCCAGGAGTTGTAAGCTTTCAACGGCCTTTACTTCCTGCGCCTGATGCTGTATCAATGCATCGATCAGCACATTCCCGACCAGATGAATTTTGTGAGCGGCAATACCTTCCCGCTGAAGATTATCGACACCAGCCTGTTCGGTCACAAATAAAAGCTCCGACAGGGCATCGGTCAGAATTCGGTTTCGTTCTTCGGGCATATGTCTGTCGCCCGACCGCAATCCGGCTTCAACATGAGCCACCCGAATGTTCTGCTGAGCGGCTGCCAGTGCACAGGCCAGTGTACTGGTTACATCACCAATCACGACTACCCAGTCAGGCCGTTCTTTCGCTAACACCTGCTCAAATTTGACCAGCAGTTCAGCCGTTTGCTGCGTCGGGGTTCCTCGGTTTATTCGAAGAGAGTAGGTGGGCTTAGGTAAGGAAAGTTGCTGGAAAAATACCTCGCTCATAGATGGGTGCTCGTGCTGGCCCGTATGAACAAGGAGTGAGCAAATACCTGGCTCTCCTGAAAAGGCCCGGTGCAATGGAGCAAACTTGATAAAATTAGGCCGGGTACCTACTACGCTGATAATTTTCATAACAGATGGCTATTTATTCGACTGTAGTAGCTGCTCGTAAATCTGTTCCCATTCGTGGACCGAATCGGCAATCGAAAATTCCCGGTGCGCCAGATCAACAGCCCGCTTTCGGTACGTCAGATACTCCTCTGACGACATAATCAGAAAGTGCTCAATGGCCTGGCGTAATGAATCAGGGTCGTTAGCTACCCAGGCCCCTACCCGTTCGGTTTCGAGGACTTGCCAGGGCGTATTTGTCGACGCGACTACAGGGGTGCCCTGCGCCAGTGATTCGATAACTACATTGCCAAAACTTTCCGTATACGACGGCAGAATGGTCAGATAAGCGTTGGCGTATAACTGCTGTTTCTCCTCCCCCTGCACAAAACCGATGAACAATACTTTTGCCGAAAGCCCCTGTGCTGTTACAAACTGCTGTAACGATTCGACATAGTTCTTATCCGTTTCGGGTCCGGCGATCAGCAGCCGATACGCTCCTTCCCGAAATAAGCGGGATGCCCCGACAGCCGCCAATAATCGATCAATCGCTTTGACGGGGTGCAGCCGCCCAATAAAGAGCAGGTATGGTTGTCCGACGGGGGCATGTACCCGTAAAACAGGCAATTCTATCCGATTCCGAATTTCAAGGATGACGACATCGGGTCCAAAATACTGCCGAATGCTGTCGGCTTCGCGTGTACTCGCTGCCTGAAACCACACTTTAGGGTTGATTCGCTTCACGGTCTGTAGGATGAACCGTTTAAGACCCGACCGAACAGTTAACACGACCGGACTTAACTCGCCATGTGGTGCCCATAGTACAGGTTTTCCTAACATCCGACTCAGGAATATCCAAACTATAGAAGCGGGGTAGAAAAAGCTGTTTACATGAACAATGTCGGCTTTTTTCATAGCCTGCCAGCCATACCAGATATGAGTCAGGGGAAGATAAAAGTGTGGATTCTGGGTATACATCACCCGCCCACAGTCTAGTGTAAGCCAATGATTGAACGGCACAGCTAATGAAATTGCCTGTGCAGTTGCCACCACTGTTACATCATGACCTGCCTGGTTCAGGGCTTTTGCCAGCCAATAAATTGAATTACTGGGGCCGCCCATCTGTGATGGATAAAAGTAATCGGCCGAAAGAACAATCTTCATGCAATAGGTTCAGCCGAACGGTTAGGAGATACAATTTTCTGGTAAATAGCCACGTACTGATCAGCCGCTTTGTCGATCGAATATCGTTGTGCATTTTCTCGCCCGACGTCAATGAGTCTCTGCCGATACACGCTATCCTGAATCAGGCGCAGAACGCCCTGTCGGATGGCCGCCGGATCAGTTGGATCAACAAAATGGGCTGCACCAGGCGCTACATCGAGCATAGGTGCAATGGCTGATGTAAGCACAACCCGACCAATGGCATTGGCTTCCAGAACGGGCATACCAAAGCCTTCATACGTCGACAGAAACGTGACGATATCGCAGTACGTATACCATTCGATGAGTTCAGCCCGGCTCAGATCGATGTAATTCTGGTAATCGATCCGATGGTTCTGGAGCCTTGTCGTCAGTTGGCTTGTCAATGTCCCCACAATGACCAGTGTACAATTGATTCCTTCAAGGGCATCGATCAGGTTTGTCAGGTTTTTGTTTGGTGCTGTGCCGACCTGAAGCAGTACCGGACGTTCGGCCCGAAATGCAGCTGGTGCGTACACAAAGGCAGGATCATAGCCATTGGCGACGACTACGGCCTTTTCACCGACCCGCCCGACATAGTGAATGAGTTCCTGCCGGGTTTTCTCCGACACAACGGTTATCCATCGAAGCCGACGGACGGGCAGATAATACCAAAGCCACCAAAATACGGCGTAGCGAAGGGGATGGTTTTGAAACTTTTTGAGCGGCCCACAGTCATGAATCGTCAGTATGGTGCGCGAGGCTGGCAAGGCCAGAGCCGCATATTGACAATCGCCGGTAATGTGAAAAACATCGGCACGTAATCGACGTATGAAGTTTAGATTTTGCCCGACCCGCCACAGATTACGACTGACATGCGGCAACTGAACGCGTTTTGTTCGAATACCCGGTCGTTGAGAAGTCGTTTGCTGAATCGTCTCAAACAGCGCTTCAATACTATAGCCGGTACCAGGACTGCGAAATAAGTACGTAATCTGCATAGGCAAGCTGTTTATCCGTTGGCTTTATAGATCAATCCCTATTCGCTTCAGTATCCAGTATAGCAATGCGATAAACAGCGCACTGTTAACCAGACTCCCCCAGGTCGAAAACACGTCTGTTTCCATCGTCAGGCATCCGATAAATAGCATGGGAATCCAGAGAACAACCGAAGGCATTTGCCCGGCAAAACGAAAAACAGCCTGAAAGCAACTCCGCAATACCACACCATAGAACCAGGCAAACAGCAGCCCACCATAACCGAAATTGGCGTACCCTTCCCCAATGGGCGACAGGTTCATGCTGGTATTGTCGAACTGCGGTAAGGAGGTATACCGTCGGATATTTTCAAAGCCACCGGCCAAAGGTTTGCTGGCCCATATAAAACGCGGAACAAACGGAGACAGAAATGACAGTAGTACTTCACCATCCGCATAATCCTCATAAACAGGCACTTTAGTCATAGCGCTTCCGATCATGATACCCTGGTTAAACCGTACAAATGACCGGAAGAACTGAGCGGCATTCAGTAATTTTTCGGGGTGGGTTAGCCGGTTGACCACTAAGTCGGCCATCAGGGCCGGATCGGCCGATCGTTCGGTACGCACATGTCCCCAGGTCCGGTGGCGATACTCTCCTTTAATCGACTGGATAAGCAGCAGAACACCAAAAGCCAGGCTGAGTGTAGTAATTTTGGTTCGGACTGTAAGTGGATGCGCCAGCCCAACAGAACTAACCAGTAAGCCTAGTAAACTCCAGAAAAATAGCTCGCCGAACATGCCCGTCTGAATCGTATTCATGAGCAGAACAGCCACTACAACACATATCAACGGGATACGAAAGGCGCTTTTGGCATATTGCCCATACAAGGCGCTGGTCAGCAGGCAATTCATGGGCAATGTTCCCATAAATGACGGACCCTCCGGCCAGCTTCGCTTGACAATAAAGCCAGCCAGTCCAATACAGAACAGACTAATACCGGCCGCTTGTCGATGCTGGAGATACTGGGCAGCCTGGCTGAGAATGATCCGATGGGGCTGTTCTGCCGAAGGGTTCGCCCACCCACTTATTCCTACATAAAACAGCACGCAGGCCGGAAGCGCATACCTGAAGTAGATGTCTGATTCGATCGGCATCGACGCCGGAAATACCCAATACGTAACCGCCGGAATCAGCAGAATTTCAAACGTAGCAATAGCCCCGGCGCACTCCAAAACAGCCACACGCTGACTAATCTGACTGAAGAACGTCTGAAATGAATACACAGAGAACGCAACAGCCAACGCTTCGTAAAACGAACTGTGCACAGGCCAGATAGCCACCAGAAAAGTCGCCGTAGGCAGTAGCAGTCGAATCATCCGGCAATGAGTTTTACCCGCTTCAAATCGACCGTTGGAGTTACCCCAACCGTTTGCAGCAGTTGGGAAACCCGATGGTCGAACGTATGGTGTTGCTGAAAATGCGCATACTGGCTGGCCGCCAGTTCATGCCGTTCGACCGGATGAGCCAGATAGTACCGGATTTTATCAATAGCCTCGCCTATCGTTTGGTACGTTACAGATTCGGCCGGAACCCCTGTATACTCGGCTATGGTCGGTTTATAGTCGCAGAGTTGGAAGCCACCAATGCCGTTGATCTCGAAATACTTTTGGTTAACCGAGGTCACCTCGGCATAATGAAAGTTGTTGAAAACGATTCTGGCCCCATAAAGCAGTCGGTTTTTCTCCTCACCAACCAGGTATTGCGGCTTAAACACAGACCCCATGCTTTGGCGCATATAGGACCCTTTTGTTCCATAGACAACTACCTTGAGCCCTGCCCGCATGAGCCGCTCAATCATGCGAACCCGATAGGGGTACAGACTTCCAAATACCAGTACGTCAATATCCGTCAGCCATTCGGCAACGGCCTTTTCGATGGGTGGCTTCCGGTGATACCGGGGGTTAAAGCCTTCAGGCAGGTAATGTGCATTCAAACCCGCTTTATGCCGCAGGGTCTTAACGATATAAGGTTCTTTGGAAAAGTAATAATCGAAATCGGTGGCTATAATCTGCTGCTTTTCCAGGTTTGATACTGGGTCAGGATTGACTTGCACAATGGTGGTACCGGGCAACTGCTTTTTCACTCGCTCTACCAAAGCCGGATTCATATATCGGTAGACGACCAGCGCCAGATCGGGTTCATAGCTTACGATTTTATCCGCCACCCGTTGGCAAAAAAAACGATCATAAGCTTCTACAAAGCGTGACAGCCAATAATTGACTTTTGTTGCCATGGCCCCCATCGAAACGACATCGATAAGCACAACCTCATACCCTAATACCCGGAACGAATCACAAAGGTGTTGCTCCAGTGAATCGTCGGCCCGGCTTCCTACAATTACTACGTTCATATGGGTATTCACGGTTGGGTAAGGATTAGGATCAAACAGCTTCAGCCGCCACGCTCGTTACCATTGTTTTCAGATGAGCCTTTACATCAGGTTGCTGGACAATGGCCAGCAACATACTCACGGCCCACCCGGCCAGCGCGAAGCCAAGTACGATGAGTGTTCGTTTAGGAGAGGTTCGTTTATGGGGCACTTTAGGCGGTTCGAGCACTTTGAAGACTGGCGTTTGCTCCTGTACCTTCAGCCTCGCCTGTTCATATTGACGGGCCATCTCGGCAAACACAGCCTCCGTTGTGACCACATCGGCATCTAACCGATACCGTTCCATCGCCACCGTCTGCAAGACCAGATTCCGGTGGTTGTCATTGTACTGAAACACCTTAAGCTGCGCAGCCTGGTAGCGTTGACGAGCCTCGGCCAACTGTTTTGTATAAAAAGCTAAATCCTTGCGTGCTTTCTCCGTCCGATAACTGGTGACGTAATTCGTGAGGTAATTCAGGGCCAGTTGTGCTACCTGGGCAGCCACCTCGGCATCGGGCATGCTGGCAACGATGGTGATAATTCCTGAGCGGGTATCCTGCCGGGCGCTTATCCGTTCATCTAGTTCCTCGGCCAGTTCCTGTTGCCGATTCGATAAGCGGACGGTACCCGAGCCTTTGGCTGAAACAGGTCGTATTGATTCAACTTCCCGGAACGAAACCCATTTTTTCAACGACCAGCCGGTAGAGTCAGGCAGTAAGAAATGGCCCACTGTTGTACGTCGCCCATCGCTCATCGTTACAGCCTGATCGATCAGGTGAAGGACAAAAGGCGTACTCTGCAATACATTCGGATATAAATCCGGCCGAATGGCATCCATACCTTCAGCCTCCGACAAATCCAGATCGGCGAAGGCCGCTACTGATGATAAACGCTTGAATAAACTACCGGCACTGGTGTTCATTTCGGGCATTATTCGTGCTTCGGCCCGAAACTCCTGAGGCAGTAAAAACGCCACCAATACGCCAATAATCGCAGAAACAAGTATAACAGGTAAGGCACGATACCGGGTTTGCCACGCAATTCGCAGCAACTGATCGGCCGATACATACCGGCGATCAGGTTGTAAAACTGAGCTTACCTCCGTCGGTGAAACCATACTCATCATCAGGCGATTTACTAGCCCTGGGTTTCCCCAAAGTGCCCTGAACCCACCTTTGACGACAAATCACAAAAAAAGTCTCCTAAGCTTGTCGTTAGGAGACTTTTTTTGGTAGAACCTGTTTAAACTTTTCCTTTTACAGAAAAATTAGATGTGAATTTGTCATTCCGACCGTAGGGAGGAATCTCAAGTTTGCCTTATGGGGATGTTGAGATTCCTCCCTACGGTCGGAATGACAAATTCACACACTTATTGGTCGAATAATATAAGTTTAAACAGTCTCTTATTATACGATGGCTATGCTTGTTACAACCGCTGCATGAGTTTGATGACCATCTGGTTTTTCCAGGATACAAAATCACCGGCTTCAATATGCGCCCTCGCCTGCCGGACTAGCCACAGGTAAAAGGTCAGGTTATGCAGGCTGGCAATCTGACCACTCAGCAGTTCGTCGGCTTTAAACAGATGTCGCAGGTAGGCTTTCGAGTAAAACGTACTGGCATATCCGCCCAGCGCCGGGTCAATCGGGCTAAAGTCGCGGCTCCACTTCTCGTTTTTGATGTTGATAACCCCTTCTGTCGTAAACAGAATTCCATGGCGGGCGTTGCGGGTTGGCATCACGCAATCGAACATATCGACGCCTAACGCGATGGCTTCCAGAATATTGGCGGGTGTGCCAACCCCCATCAGGTAGCGAGGCTTATCGGCGGGTAGTATGCTGTTGACCAGTTCAATCGTCGTGTACATTTCTTCAGCAGGTTCGCCCACGGCCAGACCACCGATCGCATTTCCTTCGCGATTTTTGCTGGCAATAAACTCCGCCGACTGCCGACGCAAATCGGCATAGGTACTCCCCTGAACAATCGGGAAAAGCGTTTGCTGATACCCATACAAGCCCTCACTGTCATCAAAACGAGCAATACAGCGATCGAGCCAGCGGTGCGTCATTTCCATCGATTGCCGGGCATAGCCATATTCGCAGGGATACGGTGTACACTCGTCGAACGCCATGATAATATCGGCTCCAATGATACGCTGAATGTCCATAACCCCTTCGGGTGTGAAAGTATGCTTGGAACCGTCGATATGCGATTTGAAGGTAACGCCCTCCTCTTTGATCTTACGTGTTTCGGATAGCGAATACACCTGATACCCGCCTGAATCGGTCAGAATGGGCCGTTTCCAGCCATTGAAGGCATGCAACCCGCCAGCCTGACGAAGAATATCCAGCCCCGGCCGTAGGTACAAATGATACGTATTCCCCAGGATAATCTCGGCATTGATGTCGGTTTCCAGTTCACGCTGGTGAACCGCTTTTACGGTACCAGCCGTACCGACTGGCATAAAAATTGGTGTCTGAATCACACCATGATCGGTTGTCAACGTACCCGTTCGGGCCTTCGACTGTGGATCATGGCCAGTAATTGAAAAAGTCATAGTGCAAAGATAGTGGGCAGAGGGGAAAGGGCAGAGGGCAAAGGGCTGGGTTGACTAAGAGTAGTCGGAATTGTGGGCCAACTATAACCGAGTTATCCCCTAACCCTCTGCCCTTTGTCCTTACCCATCTGCCCCCTACCCTTTGCCCTCTGCCCTTTGCCCACTATCTTTGCCCCCTTCATTCAAAATCAACACATTAACGAATAAACATTTTACTCCTGGTGATTACGGCATTACTGATAGCCTGGCTGGTTGTGGTCGGCATTCAGCTCATTTACATCCTTTTTGTTTACTCCAGAACGGCTTTCTACCGGCAATCTGAACCAGGTGACACAAACGGCCAACGACAATTTTCGAACGAATCGACGGCGGGCGTTACGGTGGTCGTCTGCGCTCGTAACGAACTCGACAACCTGCGGGAACTCCTCCCCCTCCTGAACGAACAGGCATACCCTCATTTTGAAGTGCTGGTGATGGACGACCGTTCCACCGATGGTACACAGCTTTTTTTGGAGAACGACATCGCTCACCTCGACCGAGTGCGCTTTATCCGTATCGATAAGGAGCATGAGCATGTAACGCCCAAGAAATACGCCCTGACCATCGCGCTGAAAAAAGCAGCCTATCCCATCGCCGTCTTTACCGATGCCGACTGCCGCCCTGCCTCCACCGACTGGCTAACGGGTATGGCGAGCCCTTTGGTGACTAATCAAAAAGGAATTACCCTGGGCTTTTCGCCATACTATCCGCAATCCGGCTTATTGAACCTGCTCATTCGGTCCGAAACCTTATTTACAGCCGTTCAGTATTTCTCACTGGCTCTGGTCGGTAAACCTTATATGGGTGTAGGTCGAAATCTGGCCTACCGAACCAGCCTGTTTTTTGCGAATCGAGGGTTTTATTCGCACATGAACGTGGTGGGGGGCGACGACGATCTGTTCATCAATGAAGTCGCTACCGGAAAAAACACGGCCGTTTGTCTGCACCCAGACACCTTCGCCTGGTCGGTGCCCAAAGAAACCTGGGCCGAATGGCGCCAGCAGAAACGCCGACACCTGAATGCCGGGAAGTATTACAAGCCAGGCAACAAGTTCCGGCTGGGGCTGCTTACGGGTTCGCATGTACTATCGTGGGTGCTGGCGATGGCGGTTGGCGCTGTCGTTCTGGTCCATGAGATCCAGCACCATTCGTTTACTACGCGCGAATGGTTATTTTTGCTGATCGCAACGGGTACGTTTGCCTTTCGGATCGTGTTGTTCTGGGGCATCGTCGGGCGAATCAGTTATCGGTTGGCGCACACCGTCCATTGGGCCATAATGCCCCTGATGGATTTTCTGCTAGCCGTATACTATGGATTGTCGGGACTGACCACCCTGTTTGCCCGGCGAAAAAAACGACTTTACTGGAAATAATCGTCGCTATTCGGGTTCTGTAGAGTTCATGCGTAGCACACATCAATGAACATTGACCTTATTTTAAAATATTTCCCGAACCTTACCGCTGAACAAAAAGAGCGTTTTGCGGCCCTGGACGGACTTTATCGGGACTGGAACGCGAAAATCAATGTAATTTCGCGGCAGGACATCGACGCCCTGTACGAAAAGCATGTGCTTCATTCGCTGAGCATCGCCAAGATAGTAGATTTCAAACCCGGTACCGAAATTCTGGACGTAGGTACGGGTGGCGGTTTTCCGGGTATTCCATTAGCTATTTTGTATCCGCTTGTCGATTTTCATCTGGTCGATAGCATTGGAAAGAAAATAAAGGTTGTGCAGGAAGTGGCCGATGCCTTAGGGTTGCGGAATGTGAAGGCAGAGCAAGCGCGCGTGGAGCAGTTGAATACGACCTATGATTTTGTTGTGAGCCGGGCCGTTACGCGGTTAAAGCCCTTTTTAGGCTGGGTTCGTTATAAAATTCATAAGGCGGGCAACAACGACCGGCCCAATGGTGTTTTGTACCTCAAAGGGGGCGACCTAACCGAAGAGCTGGCCGAAATACCGGATCGGTATCGGGTTTACGACTTGTCGGACTATTTCGAAGAGCCTTTTTTTGAAACCAAGAAAGTGATTTATATACCTAAAAAATAGTATTAGGAGCGAGTAGCGAGGAGTGAGCATGCTGGCGCAAGCTAAAGCGATTATGCGCCAGCATGCTCGCTCCTCACTACTCGCTCCTACTACTCCTCCCACAATATGCCAAACGAGAAATTCCGCAGCAGCAGTTTTAAAGACCCACTCACGCCCGATGAGGTGGCGTTCAACGATAAAGGGGTTACGTTCCGGTCGCGCAAGTTGATTGGCGGCACCGATAATTTCGTTTTCTTCTCCGACATCTCCGGCGTTGAGATCGACAATGGGCTGTTTTTTTCCACCATCCGGGTCATTCCCCGCGCTCGCCCTGAGATTGTCATCCGCAATTTCTCGAAAGGCGACGCCCGACGGATTAAAGAACTGATCCTGGAGAATGTTCCCAACCACCGGCCAGACGCATTTCGATAAAAAAAGGGGCAGCAGAGCGCTTGATTTCCATGAGGTTATCCGAAATGGGGTCAAAAAAAGACATTTTTTGATACTGAAAGCTTGCGTAGTATCTGCATTCCTATTACTTTTGCACCACGATTCCCGAATAGCTCAGTCGGTTAGAGCATCTGACTGTTAATCAGAGGGTCGCTGGTTCGAGCCCAGCTTCGGGAGCAAAAAGCCTCAAAACGTCTGTTTTGGGGCTTTTTTGTGTTACAGCTGTATTCACTTTTGGTATGTTTATATTTATTTTTATTTAGCCGCAACATATCATTGTTATAAATGGACAACAGAGGAATATATCTTAAGCAGATTCATAGTTATTTAGCTGAGTGGACACAGCATATTTATCAACAAAATGCAAGTGGTAAATTTGACATAAACAAGGATTCCGAAAATTTAGCCATAAATATCTTAAACTTAACTTATGGGTATGATTTAAAAAATGCTAATAAGGTTTTATCTGATAACTTTCCAGCCATTGATTTAGTAGATACTAAAAGTGGTATAGTATTTCAGGTTACTTCAGATTCAAGTAGTGATAAAGTAATAGAAACGGTTGAAAAATATATAAAAAGAAAAATTTATGATAACTATCCTAAATTATATATATATCTATTGACCAATAAGAGTAGCTATTACAAACCTACAAAAGACAAAATTAATCAGCTAAGTAATGGCAAGATTAACTTTGATATTGAAGAAAACATTTTAGATAATATAATAATTGGAAAACATATTGATAGTTTAATAGATATAAACAAAATTGAAGAGATTTTAGATTTATTAGAAGCAGAATTTGGCAGAAAAAAAAGTAATAATCAGTTATTTAAGCCTTTTAAATCTGACCAAGTAAGATTTAAATTTAATTTCAACAATCGCTTAACAAGTTTTACAGGCCGAGAAGAAGAGCTAACTCAACTTGAGAATTTTTTCACATCAGACCACATATTTTCATGGTGGATACTGAAAGGTAAAGCGGGGTCAGGAAAAAGTAGGTTAGCATTAGAACTTGGGTATAAATTAGAACCCTTACGTATTAATTGGGGATTTTTACCTACTAGTGCTATACGTTCATTCGAATGGCAGCAACATTTCCATAAACCTACTTTAATTATTATTGACTATGTACAATCCTCTTATTTAGATACGTTAACACTAATTAGAAATTTATCAATCAGAAATGATTTAAAATACCCATTGAGGATTTTACTTATCGAGAGAGAGACAACTGGGACATGGTGGGATAGCCTTATAAATGACTATATTGCTTCTAATAAAATTCATAGGCATGACCCATTAGAATTATCCGTACTAAACGATAACTCTTTATTTGCCATCATTGAAAATATATTAAATGTTGAGAAGAAAAATATCAACTTAAATAAAGCAGAGGTTATTAGTTCATTAGAAAGATTAGACAAGCTAAAGAGGCCTTTGTTTGCTATGTTTATTGGGCTAGCATTAGCCAGAGAAGCTCAAATATCACAATGGAATCAAGATAACTTGTTACACTTCGTAGTTGAAGATCATTTAAAACTAACGCAGAAAATTTTTAATGAATATCAAGAAAGTATTATTTATAAGCATGTGAATTTTGTTGCCATTGCTACTGTATGCTATGGTTTAAACTCATTCGATACGAAGACAATATTTGAAAAGAAGCTATCTTGGTTACCAGATGCTAATGAATTCGATAGTGAATTATATGACTATATTTCATATGCATCAAAAATTGAAAGAAAAGCAGAGTGGCTGATTATTAGGCATCATAATGAATCTGATAATGAATTACAACTACACCCTCTCCAACCTGATATATTAGGAGAGTATTTTGCATTAAAAAGCTTAGAAAATGATAGTAGGTTTAAATTTAGATACCTAAATAGAGCTAAAGAATTCATAGAACTAGTTGAAAGTCTTAGTTTCTCGTATTATCAAGACTTTGTAAGAAGATTACTTCAGGACTTTCCAGATCACGATAAAATTAAATTATTTTTAATAGGTAATCAAAGTTCTATAATTAATAATTTAGGTATGTCTTGTCGTCTTGTATTAGACGCGATGAAGTACCTATATTCTGAAAATACTACAATTTTAGAAATTATGTTAGGTTATATAAAGTTGCTATCTATTACCAGTAATAATACTCCTGAACAAAAAAGGTATATGGATGACCCAAAACGTGCCTATCAAGAGGCTTGTCAAATAATGGTGTATCATCATAATGGCGATTTTAATAAACAGTTTGAATATTATAAGATAATAAGGCAAAATACTGACATTTTTGAAGCAAGCCCTCATGAGATTATAGATGCCACGCCTAGGTTTGACGATACTACAATAAATTTTGACAATATAAGTGAAGAGCTAGAAAAATTGAATGACCCTGAATATGCAGAAAAGCATTTGCAAAAGTATACTGTTGTTGACGCTAGAATCCCCCATCTAGAAGCGTTATCTATAGATTGTATATTACGTACTAATAAAATCTTACAAAATAATATTATAAACACCTTTACTGATAGATTATTTAGCTTATGTGAAAATTTCACGGACCCAAGAATTAAAGTAGTAACATTAGAATCGTGTATTGATTTTGGTGCTGATAATATAAAAGATTTTGACCATAAGTCTCAAACATTATTTTTAAATATACTGAAAACACCTCGTCAGGTTGCACCGATAAATATTGAATATCAGCAGTTCTTGTTTGTTAAAACATTAGTGAACTATAAAATATCTAAACGTAAAAGCTATGAAGCCTTAGAAGTTTTTGATAAATTTTACAATCATTTATCTTCTATTACTCCTGACCCGAGAATTGGGAAAATATTAACTGATCTTGGTCAATTTGCTTTAAGTATATGTAAAACCTATTATGAAAAAGGAGTAATTATTACAGGAGATTTATTTAAAGAAAAAATTCTTTCAATTTATAAACTTTTCATTGGAGCGCCTTATAATCCGATTGGCGAAATAATGCTGAAAAGTGAAAAGTTTAGAAATGGCAATTTTGATTGACATTTCTAAACTTTTATTTATACATACTAAGCTTTAAGTCCTTAACCTTCTCAACTTCAAATGCGCCTTCTGGCATCCTTGACAGCAAAAAGTAGCATCAACTCTCTTACCTTCAAACTCTTTACTACAGTATAGACACTTCTTGGTATAGAAGAAATTGGTAAACTCTTGGTAGATACCGGGATACGCTTGGCTACAAATTCGTTCCCCTTTTTGGGCTCGCTCAAAGCAGCGCAGCTATGTGTTCTTTACTACCAAAAAACACCCTTTTAACACCGCCTTTTTCTGATGTTACCCCATTAAAGTCATTCACCCTTCTGACCGATAAGCTCAAACTTATCCTGTAACAGCGCCTGATTACAGGTCTCAATTTGTTGCTGAATATGTTCCCGTGAGCGGTTATCATCTGCCGGTAGCTGACTAAGCGCCTTACTTAACTCGCCCTTTCTTGCCCATACACGAACGCGTTCGTCCCGATTCACCGCCTATACCTGGTTTTATTTGACGACCAGAATATCCTGCCACCGAGTTGTGTAGCAGGGCGATAAATACTTTGGCGTCATCGGCCATTCGGGATTGCGCATCTGAGAAGCGAGCCGGAGCGTATCCTTTCCGTAGCGGTAGTTTAGCTTATCCACAACCTTTGCGAGCTTCAATGCTTTTTCATTTGGCCCTTCGACAAACAGTCCTGGCTGTCGGTAATCCGCCGGTACCAGGTCGGTCAACATAATACCTACTCTGAGATAGTGGTAGCCAAAGGCAAAGATTTCTTTCAGCGCAGCCGATGCATATTGTAGTAGCTCGGCGGTTGAACTGGTCGGGTGCGGTAGTCGTACCGTTCGGGAGTTGCTAAACTGCTTACTGGGCAACCCGTTTCCCGGTGTTTTACGGTTAGGATCGGTGCGTAGGTAAACGATCACACAGCCCGCCAGTGAATCCTGCTTCCGTAGCTTTTCGCAGATTCGCGACAGGTGAAACGTCAACGCATCCTGAACCTGCTCGAAGCTGGGGGTTACCTGTCCAAACCCTGGTTCCGTACAAATCGACTTCCTGGCAGGTGGATTTACTTCCAGCAGCTTGCAGGGCTTGCCACGTAATTCATAGACCAGCCTGACTCCGTTGACCGTCATTTGCTGCCTGATCCAATCGTCGGGCACATCCCGCAGTTGAGCCGCTGTTCGTATATCGAACTTCTTCAGCTTACCGGCCGATTTGTGGCCGATTCCCCAAATATCCTCAACGGGGAATGTCTCCAGGACTTCATTGATCTTCTCTGGGGTATCCAGGACACAGATACCCTGAAAATCAGGATTTTGCTTCGCCAGCTTATTGGCTATTTTTGATAAGGTCTTCGTTGGACCGAAACCAATACTGACCGGCAGTCGTAACCACTGTTTGATCTTAGCCCGAATCGTCTCACCTAAGCCTTGATAACTGGGAAAGTACTGGTTGTAGCTATCATCAACGAGCAGGAACGCTTCATCAATCGAATAGACCTCTACGTCCTCGACAAACTTGGCCAGGCAGCTAAAAAGGCGCGAGGAAACGTCAGCGTACAACGGATAATTTGAGGAAAAAACAGCTATGTCATGCTGTTCAACCAACTCCTTCATCTCAAAGAAGTAGCCTGCCATTTTGATACCTAATGCCTTAGCTTCCGCATTGCGGGCAATCACGTTGCCATCCCGGTTCGACAAAACAATAACCGGCCTGCCTTCCAGGGCAGGGTTAAAGCTCTTCTCAACAGAACAGTAAAACGAGTTGGCGTCAACGAGGGCGTACATACTTCGGTGATTTGGATACGATGTAGGTTACCACACCCAACACGTCAAGACGTTCCTGTTTAGTCAGGTAGATAGGCGCATAGGCTTCATTACTGGATTCGAGTTTAACCCGTTTCTCTTCTTCAATGTACCGTTTAACGCACCAGTTGCCGTCAATGCTAACCACGATGATCTTGCCCGTAACCACCTCCAGGGTAGAATCGACAACCAAAATTGAGCCGGGTACTATATGATCGCCGATCATGCTCTCCCCTGATGCCTTGACGAAGTGGGTCATGTCGGGGTGTGCCACACAAAGGTCCTGCAAGTTTAGCCTGGCCTCGATGTAATTCTCGGCGGGTGAAGCGAAACCCGCTTTTACCGTAGAGCTATAGAGTGGAATAAGCTGCCTGCGTGACGCATCAACCCGGTAGATGTTTTCGGGGGGAATGGGGTCAATAAAATCCAGCGGTTTAGTCATCGAATTACCCAGTTAGTCACAAAACCGCTATGTTATGGATTTGTTATATATAATGCAAATCAAACATAGCAATTGGCTGACTTTATCGCTGTTTTTTAGTTTGTAGTATACTATGGCACTACATGAACTAATTAGTGATTCACCCAAGCAGCGGGTGATGGTAGCGGCATCTAACCTGGAGGATATACGGGCGGGTGACGACGTAGAATCCGCTTTCATGACGTTGCGGACAGCGCTCTGGGAACTCATAGAAGTATCAGACGATCCTGATGCGTATATGATAAGCTGGAATACGGTCGCTAAATACGCCCTGGCGGAACTACTGGAGTATCAGGAAACAGGGAATACCGACGCCTTGGAGCGGCTGAAGGATAAGGTTAGTCAGGCAATGGAATTCTTGTAATCATCTTCGGTCAATTCGTAAGGCAACTAACACAGAGTTCAGCCTCATAAGCTAGTCCAGGCTCACGTTTTGTGGGGCCAGTCTGCTCCTGATAATCCCCATAAAACGAGTCTTAGTTGACAACACTGTTAATAGATCAGTTGTGCTCCAGAAAGAAAACATAGAGTTCGTAAGAAATAACAGACGATCATGGCTGGACGGCCTGTTTCTGTTCCAGCCCCTGTATCTTCTTCTGCTGTTCTCGGCGGACTTTCTCTAACTGAATTTGGGTTCTTCAGCCGTTGAACGTTGAAGTACTGACAACAGGACAGGAAATCGAATACTTCTTCAAAGAGGGTAAGAACTTGCCGAGAAAATTTATGCGCTTAACGTTCGTATTCAACAGTCAAAAATTAAGATAGAAACTGCCATACGTCGCCATTCGATGGCCGGACGTATTGCTGAGCCAGTACGTCCAACTGTCATATCATGAGTGGCTGGGCTAAACTCGACTAGTAACGAGCAACCGAAAACAGTAGAGTTTGGCTCAGGGGTTTCTGCTGATTGGTCGGTAGTGTAAGCGAATTGCCTGTGGTTAGGACTCTTCTGGTACCGCTTCTGACGGGTGATTGGTTTCAATTCGCCTGATGGAGATAAACGGGCTTTTCATCAGATACCAGAAGGTTTGCTTTTCTGCTTCATCGAACTCACTCAGACCAAGCCGGATAGTCGATAGCGACTTGTACTTGTACGAGCCGAAAAGGCGGTCCCACAAAATGAAAATGTCGGCGTAGTTCGAGTCGGTATAGAACTGATCCTGCTCGTGATGAACTTTATGTAGGTTGGGCGTCATAAAAACCAGCCCAAAGGTTTTATCCACCCAGTCGGGCGTTTTCAAATTGATATGCTGGCTAATCAGGAACGGAACCAATAGCACATTGTACAAGCCAAACATCGTCAGATCGAGACCAAATACGGCAGTAGCCACAATATTACCCACCCCAAATACCAGAAATGGCTCAATAGGATGCTGTCGGTAGGTGCTCGACGCGTCCATCGTCGTATCGCTGTGATGCACTCGATGCAATCGCCATAGTAGTGGACTAACATGTCCCATCCGATGAAACCAATAGGTTGTCATATCGAAAAGGGCAACGCCCAGTAGTAATTTCGGCCAAAACGGTAGGTAGACCCAATGCAGTAAGCCCACCTGATGATCGACCAACCAGGTGATGCAGGCAACTTGAACGATAGCATATAAAAGGCTAATCGGGAAAACCACCGCCTGAAACAGCATATTATGCAAGAGGTGTTTGGGCCGGTTGCTGAATGTAAATGGCGTGTTTAGTAGTTGCTCCAGGCAATAATAAAAGGCCAGCAACCCGATGATTACGTAATTCAGGTCAATTGACAGAAGGGTAGTGAGAGTTTTCATCTTTCTCAAAAAGTCCTATTTCTTCCTTCTATACTATAAAAATCAGCAGATATACCATACAGTTATTAAAATAAGTCAATTCTTGATATATACCACTTATGGCTCCTTTTTGGTGGTTTATACCCTGAATTCGACGCTTGACCAGTTTACGCTTGTCGTTTGGGCCGTACATCCCGCATCTTTGTAGCACAATAACAAACAACAAAGACGATGAACACAAAATTAATGCACATCAACCGCCCGGCTCGGCCCCGCATCATTGAAGTCGGAGGCCCCTTAGTGGGTCTGCGTGGTCGGACGATCTACCGGATGCGAGTTCGTTAACTGAGCTCATTCCCGAAGCGGTAAACTCCCCAGTGTGGGAGCTTTTTTTATGGGCCAATTAAATCGGATCAGGCGTTACTTTTCTCGCAGTTTCTATCAGGGTTCATCCCAGGATTTTCCCATACCACAGGATCGCTGCATCCGACCCGCTTCATCTCACGTTTACTTTTTTGCCGACAAAAACCCGGTCAGATCGCCTGAATACGTCACCATTAGCCGATGCATCGCTCGGGTGCAGGCAATATAGAGCATTTGCTTGTCTGTCTCTGTTTTATACGTATCGGCTGAAGCAAATGGCACAATAACCTCGTCAAATTCCAGACCTTTCGCCAGGTGCGCTGTGGTGATGATGACGCCTTCTTCAAAGGACGCCGAGTCGTTAGTCAGCAAATGAACCCCTGATGCTTTAAGCGCAACATATGTATTGGCGGCCTGCCGGGGAGTTTTGCAGATGATGCCCAGTGACTGATAGGTTGATTCCTGGAACGTTGTGATCTGCTGTTTAATGGCTGCCAATTCCTCGTTGCTATGGCTAAAGCGGGCTACTATTGGGTCCTGACCATGCCTTTCCATCGGAATAATGTCAGGGTTGGGCAGGATACGCTGGGCAAAGGCGGTTATTTCCAGGGTAGATCGGTAACTTCGGTAAAGTCTGATCACATCGGCTTGAGGATACACACCCTCAATTGTCTCGGCTGAGGAAGCACTGTACGGATTAACGGTCTGGCTTACATCGCCTAAAATAGTTTTTCGGCAAATAAACAATCTTGATAAGACGGCGTAGTGAACGGGCGTATAATCCTGCATCTCATCCACCAGCAAGTGTTTTACATTCGTATAGGGGTTAATTCCTTCCAGACGAATCCGGAAGTAAATCAAAGCAAACACATCGGCGTATTCCAGGGCCAACCGATGGTCGATCCTCAACAGCTCGGGTCTACCAAGCCAGCGGTAAAAATCCCTGTAGAGATCTAGCACATTGTTAAACTTAAACATGCGGGGAATGGCTTCCCAGATGTTTGTTTTCTGCTGACCGCTCAGCTTTTGGCCAGTTTTCCCGCTTACGTACGACTGAACGTCCTTTACCACCAGCGCAAATCGCTTTAAGATCGGAACCCGGTGGTAGGACCTGAACTTCTCACCAATAAACGAGGCAGGTATCAGGGTTTGGCCCACCTGGAGTTGACTCACTCTGAAGTAGTTATTCTCAATATAAATCAGGTATTGATTCAGCTTGCCCAGAAAGTCAACCGAGGATTTGAAGCGGATACGTTCGATAAAAGCCGGATCTTTTTCATCCAGCAACGTGGACACCTGATCAAAGAACGTCTGGAACTTGTATTTTTTTTCCAGTAAGTCATTGGCCAGCTCCTCCATGCCCATTTCCGGAATATGTTCTTCTCCCAACTCGGGTAATACGTTGGAGATATAATCCGCAAATACCTTGTTTGGCGAAATGATGAGAATGTCTTTTGCCGCAATCGTCTCTCTGTAGCGATACAACAGGAAGGCAATTCGATGTAAGGCAATTGATGTTTTCCCCGAGCCAGCCACGCCCTGGATGATCATAACCGGGGCGGTCTCGTTTCGGATAACCGCATTCTGATCCCGTTGAATCGTAGCGACAATGTTCTTCATCTTGTCATCCGATGAGTTGGCCAGTTCTTTTTGAAGAATGTCGTCCTGAATGTTCACGTCGTTTTCGATCATATACTCCAGGTGGCCATCTCTGATTTTGTATTGCCGTTTCAAGACGATGTCGCCATGAATTTTTCCGGAGGGTGTTGTGTAGGAGGCTTCGCCCAGCTCGAAGTCATAGAATAAGGAGGATATAGGAGCCCGCCAATCATAGATGACATTCATCCGCTGCCCCGAGTTGGCGAAGGCATAAATGCCGATGTACACCATCGACCGTTCATTATCCCTGGTGATAAAATCAATACGGCCAAAATAAGGAGATTGACCAAGCTTGATCAACCTACGTTTTCTGGCGACAGCGGCTTCACCTGTAAACGCCATTCGATTAATGGATTGGCCCGCAGCCACCATATCGGCTTCATCCATGCCTGACTGGTGCTCATGAATGTATTGCTTTTTCGCTCTGAGCTCGTCGGAAAACTGCTTTACGGCGTCATCGATTCGCCTGATTTCGATCGTAAGTTTTTCCTTGATCTGAGCCAGGAATTCTCGTTCCTGCTGTTGTGTTTCGTTACTCATTGGCTAGGCTTAAAGAGAGAACCGTAGGGTTTGGTTAATTGACGAACTGCTTTTTGAAATTTTCTACCTCTGTCTGTTTGCCGTGCGCAAACCCGATGCCTATGCGCAAAGCAGGCGAATCGAACCGGTGGTGAATCCTTTCACTTTGGGAAGATAATTATTGCCTGCTTTTTAGTTTGGTAGCGCATACAAGACGATAGAGAATTAATTCAGGTTGCGAATATAAGCGAAGCGACAAATAAATAAACCACTGTTAATCAATTAATTAACTAAATTTCTATTCGAACAATATTCCCGAAAAGGGTACGTTTACCTAATAAGGAGACACAATAATGATGAGTGATTTTAGGCTCTTCTATCCTGAATGAATGACGCCTTACAGACAACTGTGCGGTCATCCAAGTCGATGGCAGTCTACCCTTCATTATATGTTTACTTCGACGGTCGGGGTAGCAATTTCTTCACCAATCAGGTAAAGCAAAGCGTGGGCTTACGCCATTTAACCGGGCACTGCGTTAAGATCGCATTCTGTAGTGTCGAGAAACCGAAACAACATCAGTAACACAAGTGACTACTTAATTAAGATGCATTCAATATCCTTACGCTTCTCTCAAGAATTGACGCAGCGACTTAACCAAATGACTATCCGTAGTAATCGCTATAAAGTAGCCTTATATAATCAGCTTAGCACAGAACAACATCCGGATGGACACAGCCTAACAGATGTCAAGTCAGAAAATTCAGAATTTGCCTTCAAT
The DNA here is from genome assembly GCF_054776815.1 of Spirosoma gilvum. NCBI lineage: Bacteria > Pseudomonadati > Bacteroidota > Cytophagia > Cytophagales > Cytophagaceae > Spirosoma > Spirosoma gilvum. The sequence continues at coordinate 266,687 of NZ_BAAHBH010000007.1, forward strand.
ATTATGTTTGAACGCAATAACCCCGAATCGGAATGGCGATTAGTCACTCCACTTAAGTATTCGGAGTAGATGTAGTTAGGTTTAATCAATGTACGAACGGCGGCAACGTACCACCGTATAGCCAATAGACTCAGGAAGTTCCTAAGAAACTCGGTTAAGTTCTGACTTCAAGCGGATTAATTCGCCTAAAAGCTGGGTTCGATTGGTTAACTCCGGTTTGCCCAGTCGCTGGGCCAGACGGGCAACGGCTAGATTCAACGACTCAATTTCGGTTTGGCGTCCCTGGTTCAAATCGACCAGCGTCGAAATGAGTTGTCCGTCCGACCGTTGACTGATTTGTAATAGTCGACTCTCCACCTCCATTCGATTCAGTACGATACCGGTTTCCTTCGCCACGGCCAGACATTCCTCGATGATTTCACGCGCTAAATTCAGTGCCGATTCATTCCGGTGAAAAATACCGTTATCGACTCCTAGCAGCGGACAGATGGCATTGAAGACACAATTGGTAATAACTTTCTCCCAGACCGTCTTCTGAATGGCGGTCTCAACCCGAAACGGAAACTGAGGTGTGCTAAGTTGCTCGACAAGCTCCGCCAGACGGGGCTCCAGCCCCCGAATCACACCAATGGGTGAAGCATCAACCGGCTTATAGCGAACTCTATACGGTGCTTGCACCTGACTGGTCGCCACGAGCACACACCGGTACACTTCGGGGAAACCCGCTTCCAGAAAAGGCGCTTCGACGTCCAGACCGTTTTGTAGCAAAACCAGGGGTGAGTGACCCACCTTTCCGATCAGCCGTTGGGCCAGTTCCGGGTTGCCGAATGACTTGGTGGTCAGCAGAATAATTCCATTTAACTCCGAAAATTGGTCCAGTGAACGAATGGGAACAATGGCCTCCAGAATGGCCCCATCGGCACAGTCAAGCGTAATCCGGGTCTCTTCGGTATCCAATGGGTTATCCTGGCGTCCACGGATCAGGCTAACCTCTTTGCCAGCCTGTTTCAGGACGACGGCCAGCGTCATGCCAATGGCACCAACGCCTATGATGTAGATCGGCTTTTGCATCGATTTGGGTTAGGGCTCAATCGGCTTTACGGCAATAAAACGTAGGTGTTTATTGTCAGCAAACCAGTGTCCGCCCTGGAAATTAGTAAGGATTAATAGCGTACGGCCAGAAACAGGCTAAAACCGTTCTCCAGGGGTTCATACTGATAACTGCTGGTGAATGAGCTGGCCAATAGTTTGCAGCCCCCATTCGACGCGCTCGTCAAAGGGTAGGCCGTAGCTTAGCCGCATGCAGTTGGTGTACTGCGGTTGAAGACTAAATAAACTCCCCGGCATAATACTGATTTTATAGGGGGCCAATTGGTCGGCCAGTTCGAGTGTATTTAACTGGGCATCCCCTTCAACCCATAACGTAAATCCGCCCTGCGGCTCGCTAATACGCGTGCCACCAGGGAAGTGAGCCCGTATGGTTTGCTGGTAGCGCTGACAATTACTTTTCAGCCGCTGCCGCAATCGACGCAGGTGTAGTTCATAGCGGTCGTTAGCCAGAAAATTGGCCACAGCCTGCTGGGTAATTCCCGGCGAAAAACCGGCTTGGTACCGCTTTACCTGAAGCAGGGCCTCATAATAACGTCCGGGAGCTACCCAGCCCACCCGGTAGCCGGGAGCCAGGGTTTTACTAACGGAGCCGCACCAGAGCACCAGCCCCTGCCGGTCAAATGCCTTACAGGGCAGCGGCCGGTCGGGTGCAAAATGCAGATCCCCGTAAAGATCGTCCTCGATGAGCGGGGTTTGGTTCGTCTCCAGTAGCCGCACCAGTCGTTGTTTATGAGTATTGGGCATGCAACTACCCAGTGGATTGCTAAAGTTGGGAACCAGCAAACAGACTTGTACGTCTCCGGTTCGCAAATGACCTTCCAGTACATCCAGATCGATACCCGTCAGTGGGTCAGTCGGCAGTTCAAGTACGCTTAGCCCTAACGAGAGAATGGTCTGAAGAATACCAAAATAAACAGGGCTTTCGACGGCAACAGTATCGCCCGGCTGAGTGACGGTTTTCAGACATAGGGTGAGCGCAGCCGTGCAACCTTCCGTTGTGATAATCTCCTCGTCGGTGAGCCGACCGCCCCAGAATAGCGCATACCGGGCAATTTGGCGACGGAGTTCAGCATTGCCGGCGATCAGTTCGTACTCGATGCCCCCATGCGGGAGTTCACGCTGGGCCTGCTGGAGCGCTTTCGCCAATTTAGTAACGGGCAGTAAGGAAGGAGCGGGCACACTCAGGGAAAACGGAAGCCAGCCCGGCTCTCGTTGCTGGCGCATCAGCCTCAATAAGATAGGCTCCTGATCGGCCAGTGGCGTTTGACGAGCCATTACCTGGGGCGCCGACCGGCGTGGGACGATCCCCATCCGCCTGGCTATGCTTCGAACGTAGTAGCCCGACTGTGGCCGGGCTTCAACCAACCCTTCAGCTTCCAGGCTATAATAGGCCTGTTGTACCGTATTGATACTGACGCCAAGCTCCTGGCTGAGCAGGCGAACCGAGGGTAGTTTATCACCATCGTCCAGTACGCCAACCCGCAATTTATCGCCCAGTTGGCGAGCGATCTGCTGATACTTAGGAATCGATTGGGCCATTCGCTTTTCCAGGTCTATACGTGCTTCTCTACAGGGCAAATGTAAGGTTCTCAACTGTACGCATTACCATACAGATCTCCTTAAAATAACCCGTACAGTTTGGCCAATTAAGCTTACTTTCGAAAAAGCAATCTGTACGGGTCAGTATCGACTAAAGTGTATCTGTTTCCGTACAGTTCAGTAGCCTTCTTTTGTGGCATGCAATCCCAAATAACTCCACTACTTGATGTGGCCAGACTACGGGCCGATACCCCCGGCTGCCGCGACAGTCTTTTTTTGAACAGTGCTGGAGCATCCCTCATGCCACAACCCGTGGTGACGGCCATGCAGGAATATCTTCAGCAGGAAACTCAATTAGGCGGTTACGAAGTCGAACGGCTACGAACGGACCAGATCGCCAGGTTTTACGAAGAAACAGCCCGGTTGCTGAACACTAAACCGGGCAACATCGCCTATGCTTACAGCGCCACTGGTGCCACGATTCAGGCGCTGTCGGCCATTCCGTTTCAAGCGGGGGATACCATTCTGACTACGACGAACGATTACATCTCCAATCAACTGGCGTTTCTGTCCATGCAGCAGCGGTTAGGCATCCGGCTACTGCGGATCAACGATCTGCCCAACGGTGATCTGGACCTTACGCATGCCGAGGAATTGATCCGGACGCATCGGCCGGTGTTAGTGGCGATTACGCATATACCGACGAATTCGGGGCTAGTGCTACCGGCTGAGGAGATGGGCAAACTCTGTCGGCACTATGGCGTCTGGTATCTGCTCGATGCGGCTCAGTCGGTAGGGCAATTGCCGATTGATGTTGCCCACCTTCAGGCTGACTTTCTGGTAGCCACGGGCCGTAAGTTTCTGCGCGGCCCTCGGAATACCGGCTTTCTGTACGTCTCCGATCGCGTACTGGAAGCTGGTCTGTCTCCCCTGTTTATCGACCGACGGGCGGCTAACTGGACAGGACCTGATACGTACTGCTTGCAGGCAGATGCCCGCCGGTTTGAGCCTAAGGAGATTTCGCTGCTTATTGTAGGCTTGGCCGAAGCCGTTCGGTACGCCAATCAGGTAGGCATCGAGGCTAGCTTCCAACAGAACCAATTACTGATGCACCGACTGCGAACCGGTTTGGAAAAGCTTGATGGCATCACCCTACTGGATTGGGGCTCTCGTCGCAGCAATATTCTAACTTTTCATACAGCCCGCCCCCTCACCGAATTAGAAGCAACCCTCCGAGCCGAGCGAGTGGTTTTTACGATACAGTATTCGGGTGGTGCGCTGATTGACTTTCAGCGGAAAGGTGTGGATTGGATAGTTAGATTTTCTCCGCACTATTTTAATACGTTGGACGAGATGGATGAAGCAGTTGGTATTATGAGTCGCTTTTTACGATGAGCCTCCTCCACGTTTAGCACCTACGACAGTTGATATTAGACCAAAATTACCTGAACGCATGCAGGACGATTATTTAACCAGCGTGATCCGTCAATTTGAGTATTACAAATTGCTGGGTGAAAAAACACTCGATCAACTTCCCGACGAAGCTCTTTTCTGGCAATACAATGCAGAAAGTAACAGCATTGCCATGCTGGTAAAACACTTGTGGGGCAACATGCTGAGTCGTTGGACAGATTTCCTCACGACTGACGGCGAGAAAGAATGGCGCAACAGGGAGGATGAGTTTGTCAATGATATTCAGTCCCGGGACGAATTACTCCAGAAATGGAACGAAGGCTGGCACGTTCTTTTAGGTACACTCAAATCGTTACAGGAAACCGATCTAACCCGGACCATTTATATCCGCAATCAAGGTCATTCGGTCGTTGAAGCCATCAATCGGCAATTAGCTCATTACCCCTATCATATCGGCCAGTTGGTTTTTCTAGGCAAAATGCTGGCCCAACACTGGACATCGCTGTCGATTCCAAGAGGGAAATCCAGCCAATACAACGCCGAGAAATTTGCCCAGCCCAGACATAAAGAACATTTTACCGATGCGTATCTGAAGCCGAATCAACCGGCTGAAGACAAGAGCGCAAAAACAAACGAAACGCCATGACCCAGGAACAAGCCAACCAATTTGCCGATGAATGGATCAGTGCCTTTAATACCCACGACCTTACGGCTATTCTACATCATTATGCTGACGAGCTGTCATTTTATTCACCGTTTATTCCGCTTCTGAAGTTCAATGAGTCCGGTTGTATTACCAGCAAGCATGATCTGGAACGCTATTTTCAGCTAGGCTTGACTACTTATCCCAACCTGCATTTTACCCTGCACAACGTTTTTGTGGGCATCGACACGCTGGCTATCTACTACACCTCGGTGAATGACCGGCTGGCTTGCGAAGTCTTTCGGCTCGATGAGCAGGGTAAGGCCGTAACCGTATTTTGTCAGTATGCTATGGCTACATCTCGTCCAGAAAAAGCCTAGCCCGCTGAGATTCCGGTCAAAAAAACTTCTCTTATGAGTGATAACGAATTACTCGCCCACGCCATTAAAGCGTTAACGTATCGTTTCTCCAACGCTACTCAGGGCTCATCAGCCCTCATACCCGAAGCCCAACTGAAATCCTGAATCATATGCATGATTTGGTGAGTAAAACAAAAACGGTGATTTATGAGGGACATTTTACTTGTCCACCATCAGCGGTTTTAGATTTTGAAGGTGAGTGAAACTGATTGATGAGCTGGCAAGCTTACGTGGCCGGCCTGGATCTTTCGCAAAAAGGCCCCTTTATACAGTCGGCCCAAGGGAAGTGTTACGGTCGCTAGTGTAACCTGGTCCGCATTATAACGGATGACTTTATCCCAGGCAATAATAAATGATTTGTGTACCCGAATAAACTTATCCTCAGGGAGTTTGGCTTCCATGTGCCCTAATTTCTCGGACGCTACGTAGCACTTTTCGGTCGTGTGCACCTTGATATAATCTGCCAGTCCCTCTATAAATATGATGTCTTTGAGGAAAATTTTGGTTTGATCCCGGCCAACCTTAAAAAACATATAACTCTCCTCATAGCGACTGGTAATCGGGGAAGGTAACACCGGGCTGTTTTGAGATTGCTGGTACTTGGAAACAGCTCGCATGAATCGCTCCTGGGTGATGGGTTTTACTAAGTAATCCAACACATCCAGGTCAAAGGCCGTGGCCGCATATTCCCGGTAGGCCGTCGTTAGAATGACCTTCGGGCGGGTCTTTAAAGATCGGATCAACTCAAGACCGGACAGTGTGGGCATCTGAATATCAAGGAAAGCCAGGTCAACCGGGTTTGTCTGCAAAAACGTGAACGCATCGACTGCATTGTCAAGAGAGGCCAGGACGGAAAACCCGTTCAGCGTGGAAAGATGCTGACTGATGAGTGCCCTGGCCGGGGCTTCATCATCAACGATTAGGCAGGAATGCATGGTTCGAGGGTTTAATGGTCAGACAAATCAGGTACGAATGAGGCTCATCAATAATGCTTAGTTCATGCGCATCTGGATAAAGTAAAGCCAATCTTTTTTTTACATTCGAGAGGCCAATCCCCCCGGTAGCTACCGGGACGGGGCATTGGTCGTCCTTACTGTTCGCGATTTTTACTGAAAACTGACCAGGACCTCTGGCAATATCGATCCGAATCCAGCTAAATCCGGTCGAGCTGGCCACACCATGTTTAAAGCTATTCTCCACCAGGGGCAACAACAGCAACGGAGCAATCAGGAGATCGTCGATGGGGGCATACCGATGAACGGCTACGTCCAGTTTAGGCCCGTACCGGTTTTTTTGCAGTTCAATGTAATGGTCGATATAGACCATCTCTGTTTCCAGTGGCACCATCGCCCGATTAGATTCGTAGAGATTGTAGGCCAGAAAACCCGACAGATGCTCAATCAGCGAGGCCGTCTCGGGACTGCTTGTCAAGGCGGCCGAATAGATATTATTTAACGTATTAAACACAAAATGGGGCTGAACCTGGGCTTTCAGCAGATCCAGTTCGGCCGTTGTTTTTTGCTGTACCAATTGCTGGACGCGAAGCCGCTGCTCATACCAGGATCGAATAAAATAATACAAAGTGTATAAGCCGGTTATCGTATATAGATTAACCAAATCGACCAGCATTTTTCCACCCGAAAATAAGGGCATATGCTGGGCCTCGGGAAAGTACGTCGGATAAATAAGGTAATAATTGATGTAGCGCCTGAGGACGAGCAACACCAGGGAAGCCAGAATCAGATACACCCAATCGATTACCTGGTTGGTTTCCACTAACCGCTTCTTCATCAGGACATGAACCGTCAGCCAGGAAAACAGGAAAGCGACGGGCAGGGCCATACAGGCATTGATCAGGTAGCCCCGATAATCGCCATACAGCGACGCCAGACCCAGCCACTGGTAGAGGAAATACAGCCCCCAAAAAACGGCATTAAACAGGACTTCTCTCGTAATTTTCATGATCGGGCCATTCTGGACTAAGGTACGTGTTTTGCGGGTCAGGGAGTTGTTGCCATGCCCGTTTTTCGATCAACAACCCCATTCATCGGTAAACGGTGTATACCGATGAATGGGGTTGTGTACAGACAATCCGTTTGGGCGTCACGACGGCTAGCTACTTTTGAACTTCCATCAAGTAGCACCCTCATCATGAAATTACTGGTACGGATTGGCCGGGCCTTCTACGCGGTCGCTCTTCTTGTGTATGGCTGTCAACAGGTTTATTTCGGCAGCTTCCGAGACGTGTTTTTTTCGGTCTATCAGCAACACCTTCCGTTCCTGAGTGTGTTCGCTTCACTCTTCGGACTCTATCTGATCAGTACCGGCGTTTTACTGTTGATATCCAATGCCGGCAAACAAGCGGCACTTCTGCTGGGGGCTGTCTGGTTATCGTTGTTTCTGGGTACCCATATGACCTACGCGCTCATCTCCGAACCCAATAAACTCTATCACTTAGGCTTGTGGACGACGCCCTTGAAAGAGCTGGCCCTGGCTGGGGGAGCCTTTGTGGTGGCCTACTCGTTTGAGACACCACTGACCGGTAAGCTGGCGGTTTTAGAAAAAATCATGCCTTATGGCAATTTGTTTTTCCTCTATACCATGACGAGCTATGGCATCTCCCACCTTATCTACGCGGAGTTTCTGGTCAGTACCGTTCCCGACTGGATGGCGAATCCCTTGTTTTGGGTAAACCTGACAGGAATAGCCTTAACTGCTTCCGGCATCACCATTATCCTGGGTATACGAATCCGGATCATCGCCGGGTTACTTTCGCTGATGATCTTTCTGTGGTTTTGGCTGGTTCACGTCCCCGGCGCCTGGTCGGATCCGGTTGGTAACCGGGGAAATCTGCTGGCTAGTGCGTTTGACGCGCTGGCGTACAGCGGAGTGGCCTTACTGATCGGTCTAACCATGAAGCAACAGAAATGGGTAGCCGATATCGAACGCTGGCAATGAGTCTCACGAGTGGATTGCTTAAGGAACGACCAGAAAACATGAAACGGAACAACAGCATTGATGTGATGCGCGGGTTGGTGATGATCATTATGGCCCTGGACCATGTCCGCGACCTGTTACACACCACCTCCTTATCACAGTCCCCAACGGACCTGACGACCACCACACCGGCGTTATTTTTCACCCGATGGGTCACGTATTTATGCGCCCCGACGTTCGTATTCCTTTCTGGGGTCTCTGCGTTTCTGTCTATGAGGGCTAAACAGAATCTGGCCGCTACCCGGCGGTTTCTGCTGTCAAGAGGTATTTGGCTGATTGTGTTAGAGTTTAGCGTAGTCAATTTCGGCATGTGGTTCGACACGCATTTCGATGTGTTGATCGTTGAGGTGATAGCCGCTATTGGAATTGGCTTTCTGGCCCTCAGCACGTTGCTAACATTATCTCCCCGAACGATCGGGTTTATTGGTGGTGTGATCGTCGTGCTTCATGAGTTGGTCGCCTTGATTCGGGTTCCAGACAACGGGCTGGCAAAAGGGCTGATCGCTCTTTTCTCTCCCATGGCTTTTCCGTACGATACCGGAAAACTGTTTTTTGTTGCCTATCCTCCGATTCCCTGGCTCGGTATGATGCTTCTTGGCTACAGTGCAGGCTATTATTTTACACTACCCGAAAAGGACCAACGACGAATCTTTTTGAAGACAGGTTTACTATCGATAGGGGTATTTGCGGTTTTACGAGTCGCTAACCGATATGGAGACCCCCTTGCCTGGTCATCACAAAAGAATGTACTCTATACGGTTCTCTCCTTTATTAACGTAACCAAATATCCGCCCTCACTGCAGTTCAGTCTCCTTTTTCTGGGCATCATGTTTGTCATTCTTGCAGGGGTACAAGGGGTGAAAAACAACTGGACGGGTGTTGTGCGGGTGTACGGAAAAACGCCACTTTTCTATTTTCTGGCGCACTGGTATTTGATCCACCCGCTCGTTTTTGTGATGGTTTTTCTACAAGGATTCCACCGGTCTGATCTGGTATTCGGCTCGAACTTCGGCCGACCCAAAACGGGCAGCGGGGTGGAATTATGGGCTATTTATGCCATTTGGTTCCTCATCGTTCTGCTAATGTATCCGCTTTGCCGCTGGTACGGAACCTATAAGGAACGTCATAAAGAGCAATGGTGGCTTCGCTATCTCTGAGCCATAAATCATGGCGGCTTGTTCTTATAAACTAACTTAACGTGAACTAAGTACTCAAGTGTAAATAGTTTAGGGAATGCTACAAGGGCGTTTCTGTCATCCCGACGAAGGAGGGATCTTCGGATATCATCTTTTATCCCGTCTCCGAAGATCCCTCCTTCGTCGGGATGACAGAAAATAACCTAATGTATTGTTACGAGCCTACTTATTAGCCTTAGTCATTGATTATTGGCTAATTAAGTGCCGTAGGCACGGGATGTTTGTTTACTACTTGGCCATGCAATTCAATAATTCATGAAGACAAACCACGAGTTCAAGCTTAACGACTTAGTCACGCTCATTGATCCGCAGGCTGCTCAGGAGTTAGAAGCGGCTAATGCTGATATTGATTGGCCTGTACCGGTAATCAGTCAATATGGTCAGCGGGTACATTGCTGGAATAGCCAACGGCGCGAATTTACGATCACCCTCAGTGCGACCGAGATTAAGAAAGTTGGCTAACCAGACAGTTACCTAAGAGGGGTAAAAAGGGATAATAATCAAATAGAATACCTACTGTATACATCCCTCCCCGATTCAAGAACCTACAGCTGAACGATTTCAGCTATGAACGATCAATTATCATTCTTTCTGGTCGACATGAGACTTTGAGCTTAATATGGACCTGCTATCAGATTGATCGAAAACATTGATCGGGCTTTGTATTGACCAACTGGCCGACTTATTTCATTGAATTACCCTATTTTAGACGGTCTATAAAATTAGACCCTATTTCAGCTTTTGTTTGTGATAGCCTTTGTCTGCGAAGGGTTGTAACTCATCGATATATAGTTTTTCCAGCTCTTTCACTTCTTTACTATAATCGATTGTACTGCCTTCTTTCTGCTCGATTTCGGATAAAATCTCGAATACAAAATTGGCTTCACCAAACTCCTTCCATTCCCGTTGGAGTGTTTCATTGCGATGACCACCGAAGTTTAACTCCATCCGATTGCGATTCCAGATCGCTTCCAGATTAAGGCTGCCGCCAATGTAAATTTTACCATTAACCATGTTCCTTATCTGGAAAATGCCAATTCTGAATTTCTTCTGTCTATAGGCCTCTTTTAATTCTTTGTTCGTTTTCATCCCTATACAAATTAATTGAAAATGAGCTGTAGAGTTACTGCTTTATGACTTTGAGGTTAACAACTTGCCCAAGTGTACCGGCCTGAAGACTATAAATACCAGCCGAATAACGATCCAACCGCACCTATGCTTCCTGGAGATTATTATCAATAATGATCAATTTATGAGTTGGGATTCGACTCGACTAAAAGGTAATAATTCGTTGATTGCTGAGTCGAAAGTGTCTTATTACCGGTGCCTCATTCAATAATTTTCACATGAGTCGGGTGGATTTATTGGTTGAATTGTGTACAAACGAAATTGAATCGTTGTGGTGTTCGGGCCAGGGCAATTCAAAAACAACCAATACCTTCAGCGATTTTGTTAAAGAGATTGGGTGCATTTGTCAAGCCTGACTTAACGTACAAATGACTATGACTTTTCCAACATCGCCTTAGCGAGTGTGTGGTAACAGGCAGCCCAGGCCTGTTCAATTGCCGGGTTCCAATCTTTGCCCAATCCTTTTTCCAGTGTCCAGAGCAACGCTTCGCCAACTTCTTCGTAATGCTCAGGTTTTATCCCATAGCCAGCATGACGGGTAGCGAGCTGACTGATTTCCTGCGTTAGAATCGTTGGCTGATCCAGACGAGAGACAATCAGGTTGAGCATCGCGATAAATTTTTCGTACTGGCTTGTCATCGAATGCTTAAATAAAGATTGAAGTGCCGGGTACTTTACAAATAATCGCGTGTAAAATACGTCGCCCAACAGCTTCGGATCGATCTCTCGCAACAGCCTCCAGCTTTGTTTGACGAGTATAATTTGTTGACTAGTCATTTCGATATTCATTAAATAATAAGTTAAGATGCACCAGATGGCAAGCGCAAAGGACTACGAAATATGGGTATAAACCTCTTTTTTCAACACGAACCATCACTTTTAAGGCTTAAGTCGTTTCGCCCTGTCTACTAATCGGAACAAGCGAAACGACTTGTGCGATACGTTGCGTCGTTTAGGTTCAATTTTATACGGTTCGATTGATAAACTTTGGGTAGAGTTGATCAAAATCAAACCTTTATGGGCAGTTTAGCCTGACGAGACTTATGAATGCGCTCCTCATTGAAGACGAAAAACTAGTTGCTCTCGAATTGATCGCAACAATTGCCGAAGTCGATCCGACAATAAAGATTATGGCTACCGTTGGCAGCGTAAAAACGGCCTTGCGCTGGTTTGCCGAAAATGCCGAGCCAGACCTGATTTTTGCGGATATACAACTGGCCGATGGCATTAGCTTTACCATTTTCGAGAAGTTTCAACTCTCCTGCCCGGTTATTTTCACAACCGCCTACAATGAATATGCGATTCAGGCCTTTAAAGTGAATGGCATCGACTATTTATTGAAGCCCGTCGATTGGGACGAACTCCGCAAAGCCATTGCCAAAGCCCGTACATTGCTGAAAAATCAGGGCAACATGCCGCTTGATATTCAAAAACTTATTGATGCACTGGGCGATTCGTCGCTGCCAAAAGCGACTTTCAAAGAGTATTTTCTGGGAAGTGCCCGCAATAGCTGGGTCCCCATTAAAGTTTCGGACATTGCGTATTTCACCCGCGATCAACTGAATTTTCTGGTAACGGCCACTAACGAACGCTACATTCTGGATTACGACACGCTCGATGAGATTGAGACGTTACTTAACCCAAAACAGTTTTATCGCGCTAATCGGCAGTGCATCATAAACCGGGATGCGGTGCAAAGTGTAAAAGGATTGGCCAATCTCAAACTGAATCTTAAACTGAAAGTGCCCAATCACCAGTTCGACATCGAAATCAGTCGTGATAAAGCCCCTTCCTTTAAAAAATGGCTGGAAAAATGAAGTCAGGAAACGGGTTCTTCCTGACCATTTGTCTGTGGTTTTACCTTGGGTCGCTTTGCGCGCAACCCAATGACGCGTTGTTTGAGTTTCGCCATATTCAGGAATCGCAGGGACTGGCCGCCAATTTTGTCAATTGCTTATTGCAGGACCGAAATGGCTTTCTCTGGATTGGAACACTCGACGGGCTAAACCGCTACGATGGTCGGCATTTTGTTACTTTCAAACGGCGCCCTCCTGGTCAGAATGGTATTCTTCATAACGCCGTTCATGCCTTGTGCGAAGCGCCTGACGGCGTCATTTGGATGGCTGTGCAGGGAGGTATCAGTGGGTATAACACCCGAACCGGACAGTTCCGAAACATTACCCAGGCAGCCGGAAAAGACCTAGGCTACTGTAATAATATTGTCTGTGACCGCCATGGAGTAATTTGGTTTTCGAGTCGGCAGGATGGCTTATTTAGTTACCAGCCCCAAACGGGCGTTATCCGATCGTTTCCATATCAGGCAGCCAATCCGCTGGAAGCGACAACGGGAATTCTTGCCAAACGGGGCCTGGTCCTGGACCCTAATCGAAATGGTCTTTGGCTGGCTACGCATAATGGTGTAAGCTATTTCGACATTTCGCAGCACCAGTTTATTGACTACCGATTCAATCCCCAAAAGCAGGCCGTTTTCGCGCAGCATGTGACTTCAGGACTTACGTTGGACGGCTCAGAACGGTTGCTGTTTTCCGATAATGTGACGCATCAGATTGTAATCTATAATCTTAAAAATCAGACGATAGAGCGAACGATCACACCTGTCAGCCAAACCCGGCGAAACGTATTTCCCATTGCTACGATTTTTACGGATCGTCAGCACAATATCTGGACGAGTTCATGGAATAATGTGCTGTTCTACATAGAGTCTGCCACGAACCGCACTGTTGAACTATTCCATCAAGTTGCGAAACCGACATCCATTGCCGCTAATTTTTACTGGGCTGCCTGGCAACATCCCGATGGGTCTGTTTGGTTGGGAACAAACAACGGCATTTCCTATACCAACCCTCAACGCTCGCTTTATACAATTTACGATTTGAGCCTACTCTTCCCGGAGTTGACCGATGAGCGGGGCATCCTAAAATTTCAGGAAGATTCGGATGGCTCCTGGTGGCTCGGCACATCTATCCGGGGCCTAGTACACTATTTTCCGAAACAAAATAAACTAGACGTTTTCAGGTTACCGGATGCAACGGCTACCTATCCGTATGGCCTTCCCATACATGGTATTATTGATCTGGGCAGTACGCTGTGTATTGGGACGCAGAATGCCATCTTTTTTTTTGACAAGCAAACAAGGCAGTTTTCTCCCTTACCACTTCCTGATTACGTGCGAGGAAAATACCTGCAAAGTTTTACTCGACAGGGCGATCTGATCTGGGTGGCTGGTGCTGGAAAAGATGTATTTTGCTATAACCTTGTGTCAAAACGCTGGCAGGCATTTCCCATTCCATCCACCTCTACTGATCCCCGGTTTCAGATTCGTTTTTCGCTGGTCGACCGACGGGGTGATTTCTGGGTAGAGCTCTATCCAGAGGGGTTGGCCCACTTCTCCAGGCAGAAAAATGCGTTTGAACGGATCGACGTACCCCAGTTGCTACCGTATGAGACTACCCTTGTTTCGCTTGACCAGGACCGATCGGGTGCTTTCTGGATGGCGTCGAATGGCTATGGCTTATTCCGGTATAATCCGCATTCCAAAGAAGTGACAAACTGGACGGAGAATCAGGGCCTTGCCTACGATTATTGTGGTTCGGCCTTGCCAGATCGATTCGGGAATATCTGGGTAGGTGCTTATAATAAAATTTCGGTATTCTCGACCAGTAAAAATCGATTTCTGAATTTGGTACTACTGCTGAATGAACAGGATATTGAATACACAACCTATTTGTTCCCCTTGCGAAATGGGCATATTCTCTCAGCACAAAAGGGAAATCTGGTCGAATTCAGGCCCGAAAAATTAGCCTTACCTTATGCGAAAGAACACGTTTTGATCAGTTCGCTAAGCATTGCCGATACGACCTATCTGCTTCAGAATAGAGCCAACCCGATACGATTGGCAGCGACCAATAATGCCTTTTCCGTTCAATATTCGGTTCTGGCTCCTCCCAATGGACTAACCTATCATTACCAATATAAATTGGAAGGCTATGATGAGCACTGGATTGACGAACCGTCCTGGGCGGGTATGGCTGTCTATGGAAAATTGCCGGGCGGCAAGTATCTCTTCTGTGTAAAAGCTATTGATGCCAAGGGTGTAGAAACGCCGATTAGTTCATTGCCTATTTATATCGATACATTGTTTTATAAGTCACCCTGGTTTTGGATGCTGATCAGCTTAGTCGTTGCGGGGTTGCTATACGTCTTTATTCGGTACCGCGCTCAACAAACAGCCAAACTTCATCATCTTCATTTACAGGCCACTCGGTTGGAGCGGGATAAGGCAGAGATTCATTACCAGAACTTAATCAATCATCTTAATCCGCACTTTCTGTTCAATAGCCTGACATCCTTGAACAGCCTGATTATTTCAAAGCCAAAAGATGCATCCGTATTCCTACGGAAACTGTCGTTTATTTATCGGTACATCTTACAGAACAAGGACAAAGAACTGGTAAGTCTTCAGGATGAACTGACGTTTGCTCAGAATTACATTGCCCTTCAGGAATCCCGTTTCGGGGAAGCTTTGCAGATCAACATCCGTATCGATGATCGGTATTTGACCCGCCAGATCGTGCCGGTTACGATTCAGAATCTATTGGAAAACGCCATTAAACACAATGTTCTCAGCGACGAAGATCCATTAACGATTCAAATTTACACGGCAGATGAAACGCTATTCGTCGTGAATTCTCTTCAAAAGAAAGTCTTCGTCGAAACGTCTCATAAACAAGGACTGGCAAGTCTGAAATCGGTATATCATTATTTAGGCACCCGCGAAGTTATCGTAACCGAAACTGACTCGGCGTTCACGGTTGCTATCCCTCTTTTTAGCGCCCCTATCGACGCTTAATCTCTCCTTTTAGCAAAGTGAAAAATCGCAGATCAGATACCCATGAATCGAAAGCCGCTAACGCCCATTATGCTCTTTTACCTGCTCTGTGCGCTGGCAGGTCTGATCATCCCCTGGTATTTTAACATCCAGCATATTCTGTACGGCGATACACCCTTTACGGTAATGACCTGGCTACGAGCGGGTATGGCCACGCCCCTAACTCGCTCCATAACGACTGATTTTCTGATTGGCACCACGCCCGTTTTGATCTGGATGGTTCGGGAAGGCTACCGACTGAACATGCGGTTTATCTGGCTTTACGTATTGTTTACCTTCCTGATTGCATTTGCCTTCACCTGCCCGTTGTTTCTCTTTTTCCGAGAACGGAAATTACAAGTCCTTTAGGGGGAACAGAAACGATTGATGAACGCTTCACTACACTTCGTTTACGACTATGAGCCATTAAGGATTCTTTTATTGATCTGATTGCCCTGGTTTTGTTGGTTTACACGATTAACCCTTCTTACAAAGCACTGGAGGAAACCAGCAACTTAACCAACTCAAAATCAGTAGATGTATGAAACCTACGGCCATTTATAAAACGACAGCAGGGCAACAGCAGGTATTGGCTTTTTACGATTCTATGTTGGCAAACTGGCCTTTACCTTATGAAACGCAACTAGTCTCTACCCGACATGCCGATACATTTGTTATAGCCTGTGGGCCTGAAAACGCACCCGCTTTGATTTTGCTGCACGGAGCGGCTTCGAATTCTCTTTCCTGGCGGAGTGAGATGAAGCATTACAGTAAGGTGTTTCGGGTTTACGCAGTGGATTTACCCGGCGAACCGGGTAAAAGTGCTCACAATCGTCCCTCCTGGCACGATCAATCCTATGCCGAATGGTTAGACGATGTCTTAACTGGATTAGCGATTCAGCAAGTTTCACTGGTTGGGCTGTCACAGGGAGGATGGGTAGCGCTTCGATTTGCCACTAGCTACCCCCACCGAGTTGAAAATTTGGTTCTCGTAACGCCCGGAGGTATCGTGGCCACGAAACCAGGTTTTATTCTTAAAGCGGTACTCTATTCGTTGTTTGGACGAGCCGGAGCCCGCGCTATTAATCGGATTGTGGTTGGTCAACAGCAGCTGGATGCGACTACGCTTGATTTTATGGATCTAATTCTGACGCATTTTAAAGCGCGAGTGGAGAAGGAATACCTATTTACCGATGCTGAACTTGAGCAATTAACCATGCCCGTTTTAGTAATTGGCGGTACAGCCGATGCCATTCGGTCGTCAGAGGCAATTACGGCTCGGCTACATCAGCATGTTCCTCATCTACAATCGATTTTATTACCCGGTGTGGGGCATGTAGTCCTTAATCAAAGTTCGTTGATCCTCTCCTTTTTGAAAACTGCCTAGCGCTGTGTTCTGCCTTTGCTGAACGCATTCCTCTAAATCTCTTAGATGGACTTCGCAGGTTAATGTAGATACAAACAAAACGATTAGCTCTTCATTTCGAGCGGTTCATTGTCTCTACTTTACCATTGACAGCAAAATTTTTCAGGCTCCAGAGGACACGACTCAACTTTACCCCGTCAATCGACAACGGGGACGCCGAAAACCTTCCAGAGTAGGCACATCAGTAAACAGCAAATCCCGCCTTGGCGGACTATAATGAAAAAGCGACTTGCAAAAATCACCCTGAAAACAGACAAGATCGTTAACCTGTCAAAAGAGAAAGCTCAGAACGTACTAGGCGGACAAAGACAGTCTGCCAGCTTCTGTACATCCAAGATTTGTGAGCCTTAATACGCTCAATCCATTGATGATTACCAGGCAGGCCGTAGACGTTTTTACTAAAAACTGTCTGCGGTCTGCCACTTTTTAAGAAGCATATTTATTCGTCTACGTACCACAAATGGCCAATTTATACTTACCCAGAATTTAGATCGCACATAAAAGCCACTCGGTTGACGAGCCCATCAAAAACGATTTAAAGTTCATTTCTCGCTCTTCATTTTCCTGTCTGCACTGTTCGTTCTAAAATTTTTCAGGTTCGTTTCGAGCTTCGTCAATTTTGCTTCGTCTATGGACAACGGGGAGGCCGAAAACCGAATCGAGTAGGCAGCTTATTAACAGTAAACAACACAATTCAAATGAACAAATTTATTCAGTCAACAGGCATGGCAAGTCTGCTGATGGTCATCCTGATAGCCTGCCAAAACGATACGCGTTTACCGGAACCAAGCCTGGGTTCGGCCCGCTTGGGGGAGACTAACGGGGAAATTCAGCCTGGATTAAGCAAAAAATATACCCTCTTATCAGAAGGTGCCACGACGTTAAGTTATGAGGGTCAGGAGATACCAATGAAAGAGCTATTTTCTCCAGAAAGTTATCGTCAACATAGCCTTAGTTATGACGGAGATTTTTTCGCATTCTACGATATTCAGGTGTTGTTGGGATCGGGTAAAATAACCCGGAGTGGTCACCTATACACGGATGCAAAAGGGCGCTGCTATAAAAGCGATGAACTAGTCTTCCCCGCCTTTGGCCCAGCGCTTAGCAGAACGTACCAGTATACCTACAACGACAAAAATCAGTTAGTGCAGCGCGTCAATGTAGCTAACGTGGCCGAAAAAGCAATCTATAGCTATGACGACCAGGGCGACTTAATCCAGGTCGATTATCTAGACCCCTCCCCTGGCAACGGAGCTGCGCCCAACAAAGGAGGTACTAAGCTTACAACCCGCGTACAGCTCAGCTACGAACCGTTTGCGGCTGGCGATGGAAAGACCGTCGATTTAGGCCATCTGAATCCGGAATTCGATCCCGAACTAGACCGATACCTACGCATCTATGGCACATTCAGTAAACATCTGGTTCACCGAATTACTATTCTCCATCCCAGCACCCAGAATCCCAATCTTTTAGTAAAATTCAGCGACCACTATTTCAGCTATACACTGAATAGCGACGGCTACGTAACCCAGCGCCAGCGCTACGAATTTCCTAGCTCCGTTCTACTGGCGACGGATGCATATACCTATAAGGTTACGACCATTGGTCTGAATCCGTAGGCACAAATTCACTTCGTTACTTTATCTACCAATCATTCTTACACGATAACCGGCCATGAACCCGCATGCTAATCCGACGAAGTCAAGAATTTGGCTTCGTCGGATTAGCATGCGGGTTCATGGCCGGTTTAGGCCGACTGGTCAATAACGTAGCCCCCATTCTCTTTGGGGCTACGTTGGGTGGTGTTATGGGGTTGTTGTCTGGGATAGTTCAGTCGATGATTCTAAAGAAATATATTCCTTCTCTAAAAGGCTGGATATGGTCAACTTGTCTAGGCTGGATAGTCTTCTGGTCGTTAAACATGGCCGGTGCTTTTGGACGTGGATATGATCTAAAGACTAAAGTTCTGGAAGGTCTTGTGCATGGCTTACTGTTCGGACTGATACTGGGTAGTTTGCAATGGTTCGCTATTCGACATGAAGGCAAACAAGCCATCCGTTGGATCGTGGCCAATGTACTGATCTGGCCGCTTTGTGCTATGCTGGCTGATGGCTGCAAAGTGGAATTTCATCTACAGGGCCCTGTCGAATTCTTGATTGCCTTGCCCGTATCTACTGTACTATCAGGCATCGCCATTCAGTTAATCATCCCCTCTTTACGTAAACCAAATGGCCTATGAAATCTGGCCTGTTTGAATTTGAACGTGGATGTGGTAATCTGGCGGCTATTGTCGATATGGCTCAGCGTTAAAAAGCTCCTCCCGAAATGAATCGATCCTGTCGTCGACAGGTATATGTTCTGTAACAGATTGAGTAAACCATTCCCTAAGCTGTGCAGTGAAAAGCAAGGGAACAGCCTACATTTCTTTCTTCGATAAAAAAGCTGCTTCCATGTGGAAGCAGCTTTTTTATCGGCTTTCTCTATAAGACAACTCGTCTCTAATAACGGTCCATTCATACCTGCCAGCAAACAATTCAGTGAGAAAATTTTGCTGGGGCGGACTGCTACCTGTCATTTTAGATTCGGTACTCACGCGTCAGATCCTGCAAGGCTACCTATCTATAGGCCCCAAGAGTTTTTGAGCACGGGGACGACTGAACTAATCACCTTTAATACAAATACAATGATGCACAAAGAACTACAGAATTTAGATCGTATTAGCCGTATCCTGGCCCCGTTCGCCCAAGATGTTACCCGTCTTAATATGGGCGGTCTGCTCTTTCCAATCGGATGGTGGGGGTTACTTACGTTACTGGTTACCTTAGCAAAACCAGTTTTGGCCCAGAATGGCGTCACAGTAGCAGGAGGAAATGGAGGAGGCTCGGCGCCTAACCAATTGTATGAGCCAACCGATTTAGTGTTAGACAAAGCCGGCAATATTTATATCGCCGATCCCTTTTACCATCGTATTCAGAAATGGGCTCCTGGTGCGGTCACTGGTACCACGGTAGCAGGAGGAAACGGGTTTGGCTCGGCTGCTAATCAGCTTCATTCCCCAGACGATGTTGCAATAGACGAAGTAGGGAACCTATACATAGCGGATAATCAGAACTACCGCGTTCAGAAATGGACACCAGGTGCGGCTACAGGTTCTACCGTAGCCGGGGGCCATGGAGCGGGCATGGCCGCCAATCAATTAAGCTACCCAACGCATGTTGCTGTAGACGCGGCCGGCAATGTATATGTAACCGATACGTTTGGCCAGCGCATCCAGAAATGGGCACCTGGGGCCAGTAGTGGTGTTACCGTGGCCGGTGGAAATGGACGGGGTGGGGCCGCTAATCAATTGGATTATCCAGAAGGCATCACGGTCGATAAGGCGGGGAATATCTATATCGCCGATGCTGGTAACTTCCGCATTCAAAAATGGGCACCCGGTGCCAGCAGTGGCATTACCGTAGCCGGCGGAAACGGACAGGGCTTTGCTGCCAACCAGTTATCTGATCCATTTGACATAGCCCTGGATGCCTCAGGAAATATGTACATTGTCGATTCGTTTCGACAAGGTATTCAGAAATGGGTGCCTGGCGCCAGCAGTGGCATTACCGTAGCCGGCGGAAACGGACAGGGTTCGGCGGCTAACCAGTTATATAATCCGACCGGGGTTACCCTGGATGACGCCAATAATATTTATGTAACAGACTCTTATAATCACCGGGTCCAGAAATTTAGTCCTTCTCCCTCGTTCGCTATCAGTGGGGTAAACACTCTGGATTGTCAGGTGGTCAGCCCGACCGAGCGATTGGTAACCTTCTCTCCTCAATACACCGGCCTCACCGGTCAGCCTATTACCTTCGCCGTCGCATATAAGGACTTCATCACCACGCAAGCTGGCCCCTACAGCCGAGTTTTTCCACTGGATCAGCCCTTAATACCCCTGATTGCCGACCAACAGGGAGTAGTGAGCAGTTTCAACTACCAATGGCTAAATGCCTGCCAGGTACCCGCTGGGTCTAACCAGCCCCCGACCTCCAGTGGTATACCGGATCAATCTGACCAACAGGGTCAATCGTATCAACTTACTCTTACGTCTTACTTTACAGACCCTGAGCAACAATCACTGAGTTTTTCGATTTCTGGTTTACCGGCTGGTTTGAGCCTGTCGGGAAATACCATCAGTGGCCAGCCTCAGGTTACGGGAAGTTGGCCAATCAACGTAACGGCACAAGATCCGGGCGGCTTGAGCGTAAGTACCAGCTTTCTACTGACCGTCACGTCCGGCCCCAGCCAAGCTCAACCGTTTGCTCTGGTCGGGGTGAATACCCTGGATTGTCAGATTGTCAGCCCAACCGAGCGGCTAGTGACGTTTATGCCCCAGTACACGGGTCAAAATGGGCATGTGATCACCTTCGCAGCGGCTTATGGTGGTTTTATTACCCAGCAGGCTGGGCCTTACAGCCGGGTGTTTCCCCTGAGAGAACCCCTCATCCCCTTGATTGCTAGCCAGGATGGCGTGACCTCTTCTTTCAACTATCAGTGGCAGGCTGCCTGTGGCAGTAGTGCACGACTGGCTGCCACTGAACCTATAAGGGGCAAGCTACAGGTCAAGTTGCTGGGTAACCCGGTAGTGGGGTCAGAGGTGTTGGTTGAGGTGCGGGGCGCAGAGGATCAGCCATTACGAGTTGAGCTGATGGATTTGCAGGGTAGGCTGGTAAGTGAGCTGCATATGGGACATGCCGAGTCAGTGGAAACTTGTCGGTTGTCGATGAATGGCTCGGTTAGCAATCGGCTGTTGGTGCGGGTGAGTACACCAACCCAGTCACAGGCGATGCAGGTGGTTCGTGTCCAGTGAGTAGCCATTCATGCGTATAGGGCCGCGACTCATCCTGAAATTTTTGGGTAGCACTATGGTCATCTACCATTTTTGACTTGTCAACAGACACAGGGACGCCGAAAACCTGATCCAGAGTAGGCAATGGAACAAATCAGTAAATAACAAATCCTGAAATGGCCGGTAGGCCAAAATGGTACTACAATGAAAAAGAAAATCACCAAAATCACCCTGAAAACCGACAAGATTGTCTCACTGTCGAAAGATCAGGCGCAGAACCTGGCTGGTGGCCAACGTTCTAAAAGTGTATTGTCCTGGATTGGCTTCTGCGATTCGCAAATGTGCTAAACACACAAGCAATCGGAAGAGAGCACAGGATTTAATGACAAATCAATTTTAAACCAACAAATTTCGCAATGGCCGGAATGCCAGAGCAGTACCACAATGAAAAAGCAACTTGCAAAAATCACCTTAAAGACCGACAAAATCGTTTCGTTGACTAAAGCCCAGGCCCAAAACGTAGCTGGTGGGATGCGCCCATCCGGGAATGAATCCAAATGGGTGAATACGCGCCCGACATGCCTGTAGGAATCAATAACGTTTGTGAAAGCCCTTCGATATGCAGTGGCCGAAAACTAGTGAATAGCGTAGGGTATCTGCCAGGCCTTAAGAAAAGCCATAAGCGAAATACAACGCACACATATGGCTCAAAAGCAGACCGAATCGTTTCGCTATCAATGGAGTTCGTTTTAAGACTCATCCATTAAGCATAAAAGGGTACCTAATCAGGAGGTACCCTTTTACAATATGATATATCCTGTTTGGGCTCTACTTCACCACCTAATTGTTTCTCCAAATGCTAATCAATACGCCCCTTTCTCGTATCGATAATGCCAGTCTACTTCAGCGCATTTATCAACACATCCTGTCTCAACCCCTTACAGATAATGTTTCATTACTGAGTGGACAGATGGGTTATGCGGTTCTGGAGGCTTATGTTCAACGCTTTTATGGGCTTCCCACTAGCGAACAAACCTGGGAGCGAGTGGAGGCTGGTTTAGATGCCATACAGGCTGGCGAGTTGATCCATTCGTTTGCGGGGGGTATAGCAGGTGTGGCCTGGGGGTTTCTGCACCTGACCAATCAGGGCTTGCTGAGCGTCGATGAAATTGACCCGCAGGATATTTTGGCCGGTCTGGACGAACCGCTGTTTGAGGTATCTATGGACTTTCTGCGGGCGGGGGATTTCGACTACCTGCACGGTGGCTTGAGCGCCTGTTTGTACTATCTGGAGCGTTCTCCGACACCAGCCCTAGCCCACTATATCGATCAGCTGGTTCAGCAACTGTCGGACATGGCCGTCCGTTACCCAAATGGAGATATAACCTGGGCTTATCAGGATGACAACCTGCCATCGGCGCTCTACAATCTGGGGCTCTCACATGGCACTTCCAGCATCATCGCCATCCTGAGTTTATTATATGAACGAGGCTATGCCCGGCCCCGCTGCGCGGAACTGATTCTGGGTAGTTTGCAATGGGTCTGGAACCAGCGTAATCATAAAGGCATTTCCGTATTTTCAAATTTTGCCGGTCCCGAACATCTGAATAGCGAAAGCCGACTGGCCTGGTGCTACGGCGACCTGGGGATTGCCAATACATTATGGATGGCGGGTTCCATCCTGAGGCTACCTATTTGGCAAACCCGAGCGTACGAAGTGATGCTGAAAGCCTCGCTACGACGAACTCCTATAGAGACTATGATAAAAGATGCTGTCATCTGCCACGGGTCGGCCGGGAGCGCCTATCAGTTCCGAAAATTTGCGAAGCGAACCCAGCACCCCCAACTGACGCAGGCTGCAGAGTTCTGGTTGCAGGAATTAGTTACTTATATTCTGCCAGAAGACCAGGACGATATCTTTTTACGATATGCAACCGAAGCCGGTCAATACGTCTCTGAACGAGGGCTACTGGACGGAACAGCCGGAGTTGGCCTCGTTTTATTGGGTGAATTAGGTGCGCCGACGACTTGGGATCGGTTCTTACTACTATCCTGATCCAGGCAAGAAAACAAACCATAACAACAAAAAGCAATGAAAAAGAGAATCACCAGAATTATCTTGAAAACCGACCGGATTGTTGCCTTATCGGGTGTTCAAACCCAGCAATTACTTGGTGGTAAAGCACCAGTATCTTATAGGAGCTGTACCACCGATCCCGGCACAATTAGTCAGTTTGTTAAATGTGGATGAACTAAAGGTCAGTCGTTACAAGAGGTTTGACAGACTTCTTTTTTAATCCAAAAGAAGCAAAAGAGCGGCAGGTCATCTGTTGCTCTTTTGTATTTATAACCCCTCAAAAAGTTAGCACAGCCCTGTTTTTTGGGACATCCTGAAGTAAAAAGCGATTCATATTCTATACGCTGCGATTTATATACCACAGCTAACGACTCAGGGGGAAATCTTTGTTTAAGGGGGCTTTCATCTGCCATCTTTGATTTGTCAAACGACACAGGGGACGCCGAAAACCTGATCCAGAGTAGGCAAATCAATCAATACATAATTGACAAATACAATGAAAAAGCAATTTGCAAAAATCACCTTGAAAACCGACAAAATCGTTTCACTGTCAAAATCTCAGGCGCAGCATGTAGCTGGTGGCATGCGGGCACAAACTAAATTTACTGGGCAGACGCCTTATTGTCCTGGTACTACAGGTAGTGGTACCTGTGTCTGCTAAACGCAGCCAACTTGTAGCAGAAAAAAGAACCGGGGAGATGGCGATAGACAGCCCCGGTTCTTACAATCTCTCCTCCCTTCCTAACAATTTCTCTGTACGCCAACCAATGAAAACAATTGCCTCTACTACTGCTTTTGCATCCTTAGGTTGGAACGTTCCACAGCAGTATGTTTTATGCTACCCGCGATGTCCCGTTTAGGTGATATGGCGGTTTGTTGTTTTGCCGGTTTTGGCGCATCTACCCTCGTAACAACAATGTATTAAAAACGGCCGTAGAGTCTATTTCGCCGTCATCTAGTAGTCTACAGGCTATCAAACCACCTAACTGAATTAGCCTATTACAATCGTTCTTACCGAAGAAAATCACGTAGAAATACGCATTCTAACGCAGTATAAGGGGTTTTTACGTACTTCTCGTTAACGGTTTACTGATTTTTGTAAACTGTTTAGTCAAACCCACCAAGTATGGATTAGCGCTGGCTGGCAGATCCCCTGGCAAACTAATTTTGAATCGTCAGACAGACATGGGACGCCGAAAACAGAATAGAGTAGGCACTAAACAATTCAGTAAACAACAAAACAATGAAAAAACAAGTAAACAAGCTGACCCTTAAAACCGATCAGATTATCGCCCTGTCGAAAGCCGATGCAGCAAACGTAAATGGCGGTGCAATTCCCTTGACTCAGCATACTGCTTGTAAAACAGCTTTGGGTTGCCCTTCGAAATACGTTTGCTAATCCAGGGGATTCTTACCCCAGCATTTTATTAAAAAGAAGCCGCTGAAAATCTTTAACAGAGTAGGCAACATTCAAAATAGTAACTGAATAAACAACAAAACAATGAAAAAGCAAGTAAACAAACTGACTCTGAAAACCGATCAAATCGTTTCGCTGTCAAAAATCGACGCTCAGCAAATCCGTGGTGGCATGATGCCTGATAAATCAACGAAAATCGGCTGCCCTTCGATTTACTGTACCCCATCGGGTAAAGGCTGCTTCCCTGCTTAAGCACAAGCGTTTTACGCCAATAAATCAATAAACAGTTAACAACAAACCACAATGAAAAAGCAAATTTCAAAAATCGCGTTGAAAACCGACCAGATCGTTACTATGTCAAAAACTGATGCCCGTCAAATCCAAGGAGGCCAAAAGCCTCAGACAGGCCTTAAGTGTGACCCATATAGTAACACACGATGCACCGTGTGTACCTGGATGTAATCACGAACTGCCAGCAGGGGGAAGTCGAACACCTTCAACAGAGTAGACAACTTCCCCTCGATAAAAGCGTAAACAGCTGAATAGCATACGTTGAATCCTATCTTCTTTATTGCGAAAGGCTGTTTACGCCATTTTTATCAGCGTAGAATTATGAAAAAACAACTCAAAAAAATCGGTCTGAAAACCGACCAGATCATAAGCCTGTCGAAGCAGGAAACAGTGGCCGTGAAAGGTGGGATGCCTAAGTTACCTACTACATCGCGTCTACCTACGGCATGCCCAACCCAGAGTTGGTCTTGCTACTAACCAGCCGTTACGGAGCAGCCGAAAATCGGTCGATAGAGTAGGCTTTATTTAATTGTCAACAAGTACCATGAAAAAACAAATTCATAAAATCGGACTGAAAACCGATCAGGTTGTCGCTCTATCGAAGCAGGCAACAACGGGAGTAAAAGGTGGGGCAATTCCAACAAGAACCAAGTCATATCAGTATTGCCAGCCCACTATTACGTGCTAATCGTTCAGTAAGAACTGATTACTCAGCAACTCGGTGAACAACAAACCAAATTGAAAAAGCCGAGTGAATAGGATTAACAAAGCTAAGTCGCGCAAGAACTGAATTTCACTCTTGCGCGACACAGGCAATTGGAGTTTGCATTCCTCTGGCAAACACTGTTTCCTTCTCCGTTAACCATCCTCTCCTCATGCATTCTTCAGAAACAACAACCTCTGTAGAGCAGGCTTTGCTCAATCGGATCTACCAGCACATTGCCAGCCAACCTGTCGATAACAACAGTTCTTTGATGGGTGGGCAAATGGGGTATGCGCTATTTGAAAGCTATTATCAGCACTATACCCAGCAATTCGACGAGCAGAGTCGGGTATGGGATCGGGTCGTGACCAGCCTGAATGCCATTCAGCAGGGCAATCAATTGCCGACGTTTGCTGCAGGCATCGCCGGGGTAGCCTGGGCATTTCTGCACCTCTGCAACAACAACCTTCTCGAAGCTGATGATATTGATGTGAACGATATTGTCGCTGA
This sequence comes from Spirosoma gilvum, assembly GCF_054776815.1. Classification (NCBI taxonomy): domain Bacteria; kingdom Pseudomonadati; phylum Bacteroidota; class Cytophagia; order Cytophagales; family Cytophagaceae; genus Spirosoma; species Spirosoma gilvum. Next base: position 293,275 of record NZ_BAAHBH010000007.1, read on the forward strand.
TTTAGACGAGCCACTTCTTCAGTTATCATTAGAACGGCTGGCGCAGGGCGACTACGATTATCTGCACGGTGGATTGAGCGCCGGATTATATTACCTGGAACGTCGCCCTTCCCAAGCCGTTGCCCATCATATTGACGCCATCGTCGAAAAACTTTCCGCGACAGCCATCCAGCTACCTAATGGGGATATTACCTGGCCCTATTATGATATTATGCGTCAGAAGCTGTCACCGTCCATAGAATATAACCCAAGCCTTTCGCACGGGACAGCCAGTATTGTTGCGATGCTAAGCCTGTTCTATGCGCGTGGGTATTCACGGCGACGGTGTTCCGAGTTAATCCAGGGTAACCTTCAATGGATGTGGAACAATCGAAACCGATCCGGTCAGTCCGTTTTTCCAACTACTATTGGCGCCAATCGTGAGGATAGCGAAAGTCGAATGGGCTGGTGCTATGGCGACTTGGGAATAGCCCACACATTCTGGCTGGCCGGTCAAAAACTAAATAATAAACGCTGGCAGGCCATTGCCGAACAAACCTTACGGCAAGCCGCGCCACGTCGATCCATCGCCGATACAAAAATAGCGGATGCTGGAATTTGCCATGGCTCGGCCGGAGCAACTTATATCTTCCGCCGGATTGCCCAGCAGCTTCACCATCCGTTATTGAACGAAACGGCTGACTACTGGATGCAGCGCACCATAGACTATGCGTTGCCTGAATCCGACGAAGCCGTATATACCAGCTACTTTGCGCCGACCAATACCCATGAGAGCAATCTGGATATTCTCGATGGTGAAACCAGTGTCGGTTTGGTGTTATTAGCTGAACTGGGTGCGCCTACCACCTGGGATCGTTTTCTGTTACTCTCCTGACTCACTTCTCCTCAACAATGGCTACCTCCTTCTTCCCAACTGCCTTTGCTCGCATGCCTATTGCAGGCTATGAAACAATTCAGGACATCGACTGGACTGCATTCACTCAGTTGATTCAGCAGCCTCAATTTCTGGAAGCCCTCTATATTGCTTCGCCGGCACTTTACGAGGAAGCGCAAAAACTGGACACCAGCCGATTGCCCGACGAAAAATCAAAGCGAGTTGTTTACTCGCTCATCAAATATTTGTCGCGCTACGCAACTCGTTGTACACCCTTCGGGCTATTTGGTGGTTTCTCAACAATACCCGTTGATAGTCGCCCAACGGAACTGCGTATAGACAATACCGGTAGCCTGAAAAAAGTGATCCGGCTCGATATGAATTACCTGTGTGCGCTGGCACAGGATTTGGAAAAACACGAAGCGATTCAGCCCTATTTACACTTTTTTCCAAATACGAGTCTGTATAAAATTAATAATCAGTATCGCTATGTAGCCTACCGATATAATGAACTCAATATGCGGGTTCACCACCTGGGTAGCGCCGATCAGAATGAGTATCTGGATGCCGTCTTACGAAAAGCCCAAACAGGCGCTACGCTAAGCGAATTAGCGACGGCTGTGGTTTCGGATGAGGTCAGCGAGGAGGAAGCGCAAGGGTTTATTAGTGACGTCGTAGCCGCTCAACTGCTGGTCAGTGAACTGGAGCCCGCCCTTACTGGCGACAATTTCTTATTCCAGATCATTGATTCACTAGAAACTATTTTGGCTCAGCATCCTGCTGAAGAGTTGCGGTTTATTACGGCTATACTCCATGAAGTAGCCGCTGACCTCAAACAGGTTGAAGAAACACCAGTTGATTTTTCGACGGACAAATTTGCTGCGATTGAGCAGAAATTGAGTCAGTTATCAACGCCTTTCGACCGCAAAGTCCTGTTTCAGATCGATACCTATTTACCCCAAACTGAGGGTCAATTGAACAAAGGATTACTGAATAAACTGATCGCCAAAATTCCAGCTTTGCTAAAATTGACACCAACGGGTCATGGAACGCTGTCTGAATTTATGTCGCGGTTTGTCGAAAAATATGAGGAGGAGGAAGTTCCGCTGGTGATAGCCCTGGACCCTGAAATTGGGGTGGGCTATCCTGCGGGACAACAAAAATCGGATGCTTCCCCCCTTGTCGATGGCATTTCTCAATTCGGGCCTTCGGATGGGGCGCAGTCGGTAAGAATTGCGAAAGAGCATCAATACCTCCTTCATAAACTAGCCGAAGCGCAACTAAGCGGTGCGTATCAAATCGATATTACGGAAGACGATCTACGCAATATTGAACCAGGCCACTCCCAACTACCGCTGACCAATACGGCAATGTTTTCGGTCATTCGGGAAGAAGGTCGCGAGAAACTAGTTCTTCATAGCTTTGGTGGTTCTACAGGTACTTATTTCCTGGGGCGGTTTGGCCATACGGACGAGTCGGTACTGAAGTTATTACGTGAGATTAGCCAAACCGAAGATGAAGCCCTCCCCCATGCCATTTTCGCCGATATTGTTCATTTACCCGAAGCCCGTACCGGCAACGTCATCATCCGACCCGGTTTAAAAGATTACCAGATTCCGTTCCTGGCGAAAGCCTCGGTCGATACGGATCATCAGATTGCCATTACGGATTTGATGGTAAGCGTACGGGGCAACGACATTATTCTGCGTTCGCGTTCGCTTAACAAGCTGGTTATTCCCAGACTATCGAATGCTCATAATTACTCCGGTCTCGATTCGCTGGATATCTATCATTTCCTCTGCGATATACAGACTCAACATGCGCACAGAGGCATTGGCATCATCCAGGGCAGTTTTAATAAGCTGTTTCTGTTCAATCCACGCATTGTGTTCGAGAACCTGATTCTGTCGGAAGCGCAGTGGCATTTCCGAGCGGCTCACGTTAAGGCTCTGGTCACGGCATTCAAGCAAACTAAGTGGTCTCAACTTAAGGCGGAATTGGATGGCTGGCGCAGTCAGTACAAAATTCCTCGCTATATCACACTGACAAATTTTGACAACGAATTGTACGTCGATCTTGAAAATCAGTGGTTAGCGGAAACGTTTGTCAATGAAATTAAATCGCTTGACGAATTTACGATCAAGGAATTTTTATACCGTTCCGATTCGGCGGTAGTGCAGTCGGTGAGTGGCTGGCATACCAATCAGTTTGTGGTAGCCTTCAACAACACGACGAATGTACCCGCACAGGTTTCGGCCTTACCGACGCACGAACGCGCTGAAGTGACGCGCCAGTTTTTTACGGGTTCGGAATGGCTATACTATAAAATCTATACGGGCATCAAAACCGCCGATTGGCTGCTGTCCGACCTGCTGAACCCACTAACGGAACGGTTCAGGGCAAACGGCTGGATCGATAAGTTCTTTTTTATTCGCTACGCCGATCCGCAACATCATATTCGGTTCCGCTGGCATGTTACCGATCCGAAGTGGCTTGGCCCTATTGTCAATGAGGTGCATGAGGCTCTGGCATCGTATCTAAAAAATAAGACGGTCACCAGCATTGTCAACGATACCTATAATCGTGAATTAGAGCGCTATGGCCTCAATTCAATTGACGCCATCGAGAGCTTTTTTCACATTGACAGCCAATTTATCCTTCAATTCTTAGGGATGATTGAAGGCGCGGAAGGCGAAGAATGCCGCTGGCGATTTGGCATGAAAATGATGCACGACCTGCTCGATCAATTTGGGTTCAACTGGCAACAACGGCTCAACTTTACTGAGCTTCAGGCCACTTATTTCGGTAAAGAGTTCGGCTATAATCCCACGCTCAAAAAGCAGTTGGATGCTCGATACAAAACTATTGAATTGGCCATCGATGAGCTGTTTAGCCAGGCTAATCCTGAACACGGGTTTTTCTACGATATTGTCCAGCAGCGAACGGAAGCTTTGCAGCCAATCGTACAGTATATTAATGCATTGCATGAAAAAAGTGAGCTGCAGATATCAATCGAAAGTCTACTCGGCAGTCTGATTCACATGACCGTCAACCGGTTGTTCCGAAGTCGGCAACGGTTCGTGGAGTACAGCTTGTACTACCACCTCAACAAATACTACAAAATCCAGTATGGGCGAACCGTACTGGCAGCCAAATCGACAAAGGCAGAAAGTGTGCCTGTTGAATTCGTTTGATCGCCATGAAAACAGCATTGAAAACGGTTTTCGGAGGGCGCATCAGCCCATACGCCATTGTCGATACGTTCCCCTACATCGGGCAAGGCGCTTCGATGGACTGCGGGCCTACCTGCCTGGCTATGATATTTAAGTATCACGGCGCACAGAATCTACGGCACGTGTTAACTAAGCTTAGCGAAGTAACGACCGAAGGGACCAGTCTGTACGATCTGATGGAGGTGTCAGAAAGTTTTGGGTTCAAGGCCGAAAGCTATGAACTCGACTACGAATTCCTCCCACAGATCGAGTTACCTTGTATTGCGCATTATGGTGGTCAGCACTTTGTGGTCATCTACGAAGTGACCGATACACACGTTCGTATTGCTGACCCAAATTTTGGGAAAGCACGACTGACGAAAGAGGAGTTTATCAACAAGTGGAGCCATATCGTTCTGGAACTCAAACCTACGGAGGCTTTTTACAAGGGCGAATTAGTAAATGAAGCTGTTCAGAAGCAGAAGGAAGAAAAACAGTCTATTTTCCGTCAACTCTATCTGCCAATTCTGAAAGCCAATAAAAAAGTACTGCTTGAAATCCTCGCTTTTTCGCTGATCCTCGAACTGGTTGGGCTAGTGCTCCCGCTGTTTACCCAAACAATGCTCGATAATGTGCTGGTCAATCAGAATCGTAAATTGCTGATCGGGATTCTGGCGGGGCTAATGCTGGTGTTCTTCGTTCAGGTCGTGCTGACCTACACTCGCTCGATGCTGATGGTTCACTACCGATTCCGCTTCGAGATGGATTTCATGTCGCAGTTTTTTGAGCGGTTCATCTCTCTCAAGCAGCAATATTACGACAACCGCAAGCGGGAAGAATTTATGACCCGCTTTCAGGAGGGGGTAGGCATTCGTCAATTGACCAATCCGATCATTATTCAGAACCTGCTGGATGTCGTGTTCATGCTCATCTACTTCCCCGTACTGTTTGGGTTCAACAGTCAATTGGGGCTGATCTCGCTGGTCTGTTTTATCGCGTATTGCTCCACCAGCGTGTATTTTATCCCGATCGTAAAGAATCTGCGGAACAAAGTTTATCATAAAAATCAGGCATCGCTGGGCGGATTTCTGGATACGCTGCTGGGCATCAAAACGGTAAAACTGCTGGCGCTGGAGAAGTACCGGCTTATGCGCTGGAAACAGATTCACCGGGAGTCGATTAATTCGGTAATGGCCGATGAGCAGAAGCAGATTCTCATTAACTCGATTCAGAAACTCATCTTCGTCTTCAGCCAGATTGCCGTTTACTGGATTGGCGCTTACCAGATCTTTACGGGCGTATTAAGCATTGGGCAATATATGGCGTTTACGGCCATTTTCATGATCCTGATGAATTCGGTCAACAGCGTGAGTATGCTCTGGATGATGGTTACCCAACTCAGCGTCAGCTTCGAGAAAGTGAACGAGCTATTTCTGGAAGAGAAAGAAGACACTGATGTTCGAAAAAAATCCAGTGTACTGAGCACGGAGTTGATCCGGTTCGATAACGTGTCCTTCAAATACAACCGCAAAGACGACCGCTACGTCTTGAAAAACCTGAACTGCGAAATCCGCAAAGGCGAACGCATCGGTATTGTCGGACGAAACGGATCAGGGAAATCAACATTTGTGAAACTGCTGATGAACCTCTACCCAGACTACGAAGGAGCGATCTGGTGCGATGGGCAGGAACTCCGTCAGATTCACCCCAAAGCACTTCGGAAACACATTTATTTGTTCCCCCAGGATACGTACGTTTTCAACGATACGATCAAAGAAAATATCCGCTACGGAAACTTATCAGCCAGCAATGAGCAGATTGTCGAAGCGTCCCGATTAGCCGATTTACATTCGTATGTAAAATCCAATCATCTGGGTTACAATCATATGGTGGGCGGTTTTGGCGCGAATCTGTCGGGGGGGCAGGTGCTTAAAATTGGCTTTGCCCGTCTGTTTGCCAGCAGCCCTGAACCAGATGTGATTATTCTGGACGAAGCCAGCAGCGCTCTCGACGTAGAAACAGAACAACGGATTCTGGAGAACCTGTACCAGAAGTTTGCAGGCAAAACGATCATTTCGATTGCGCACCGACTCAACACCCTCCGCAACGCCGACCGGATTCTGGTCTTCGATCAGGGCACCATCGCCGAGCAAGGCTCCCATGCTGAACTGATCGACCAACAAGGGATCTATCATCAATTTGTAAAAACCTACATCGACTACTAACTGATGTATGCTATAGGATGAATGATGTATGTTCCTTCAACGTGAGCAATACATCATACATTCTATAGCATACATCCTACCTCATACATCTTATGAACGCTTTGCTCGAAGAATTAGATGAACGGCAGTACGAAGATCTGTACCATGTCGATGATGCACCCATTGCGGATGTCCGTCAGAAAGCGCTTAGCCGGTTCGGATGGTGGGCCGTAGTATTCACCGTTGCGGGGGTAGTTACGAGCTTTACGGTGAAAATTCCCGATATGATCCAGACAGCTTTTGTGCTTAAATCGGAAGTGGCTGAAGAGATTTACCGCTTCCCATCGGCTGTGTACGTCGAAAAGCTGCACATTCAAAACGGACAATCCATCAAGGCCGGTACGCCCATGCTGGAGTTGAGCGCTCCGGATATTTCGGCCCTGGCTAATGAGGTAGTCATTGCGCAGGATAATCTACGGGCTTTTCGGGACTTTAAAACGGTATCCGCCCAGGCCGAACGGTCAATTCAGGAAGTGGCCATTCAAAAAATAGAGCAGGAAATCGCGCTAAAAACGGCCCAGTTAACGTCTTTAGAAGCCAAATGGCGGTCGGAATCAACCAAATTGACCGCTGAAACAGCAGAAGCCTCCCAACTGCTGGACCAGATGAAAGGGTTATACAAGTCGGGGGATGTCAGCAAAAATGATTTGAATCAGGCCGAAGTTTCTCATGTAAGAAGCCAGAATGCAAAGGAAGTTGCCGCACAAACCTACCAGAGCGACCATACGACGCTGACCAAACAAATTGCTTCGTTACAGCTCGAAATTAAAAGCCTGAAAAAGCAAATCACTAAAAATCAGGCTGATGTATCGTTAGAAGGCGAACGATTACGCAGTTCAGTGAACGCTTCTGAAAAGCGAATCAATGGCTCATTTGGTGATTTTGACGTTACAGCAAACAATCATCTGCTACTGAAAGCGCCGAAAGATGGAACGGTTTCGTTTGTATTCAATGGCGACAAAGAGGTTCCAGCAGGTACGATTCTGGCTAAGCTCATCTATAAAGACGCTCCGCTTTATGCGCATATACAGGTGAGCTCATCGCAAATCGGAAAGATCAAAATTGGGCAGTCTGTCGTGATGAAATTAGATGCCTATCCGGTCTATGAATGGGGAGCGGTGAAAGGTCAGGTTTCTAATGTATCGCTGACGCCAGACGAAAATGGGCAGTTTACGATAACAGCAAACGTGACGGATTATCATCACCTGCGTAAACTCATGCGGATCGGCATGAAGGGAAGCGGCAACATCATCTTCGAAGACGAGACGCTAGCGGGTTACGTATTCCGCAAATTCCGGAAAGTAACCAGCGAGTTAACTGATTAAGCCAAGATCACTTTCGATCCGTTTTTAGTACCCTTCAACTACCTAATCTAGCAACTGACGTGCTAATTTTTTTCAGCATCAGGTCAATGTAATTGATTTGCTCAATCTAATTGACCTGAATATCTATCTGTTACCAAAAAAGCAACTAGTTACTACAAATGAAAATACAGTTTCTGAAAGCTAGTACTGTTCTTTGTTTTCTCCTATCGGCTTGTAGCCCCAAAACAACGTCGGTCATTACGCATAAAAGTACGTCAAGGAGTATTACAACGCTTGATTATAGTCTGAACGCCCTGCTTTGGCAACAACATTCGGGCGAATACAAAGCGCTCTGTTATCAGGCATTTGCGCTGGCCAAAATGCAGCTTCAGGATACATTGCGTCAAATTCCGGCGGCTGGACAACCGGTAGCCATTGTTACCGACATCGACGAAACCATTCTGGACAACAGTCCGCAGCAAGCCCACGATTTACTGAATCATACTACCTATACGGAAAAAAGCTGGAAAGCCTGGACCGCTAAAGCTACTGCTAAACCACTACCAGGAGCCGTTGAGTTTTTCCAGTTTGCGGCCAAAAATGGCGTGCAGATTTTTTACATCAGCAATCGTAGTCAGGATGAATTAGCGGCTACTATCCGAAACATGCAAGCTGCTGGTTTTCCGCAGGCCGATGAGCAGCACGTGCAGATGAAAGCGGAATCGTCGGATAAAGAACCGCGCCGGAAAGCTGTGGCCCAAACCCATCGAATTGTCATGCTACTGGGCGATAACCTGAATGACTTTGACAAGGTTTTTTACCAGCAGACATCGACCAAACGAAATCAGTTAGTCACTGATTATCAGAAGCAGTTTGGCACCAGGTTCATTATTTTACCTAACGCCATTTACGGCGACTGGGAATCGGCTCTCTGGCGTGGTCAGACCGTAACGCCAAAAGAGGCAGATACTTTGAAACATAAAGCGTTAGAGACATTTTAGCTGAGCAGTTACTTGAACGAATGCCATATCCTGAAGATATGGCATTCGTGATCCAGTCAGTCGTGGCGCAGGAGTTGAATCTAAACGGAAGATGCCTGAACCCCTGCTTCCAGATAGGGTCGTACATCTAAGCCCAACTGTCCCATTCCGGCAATCCAGGTTTCATCATCAATGCCTGCCGAGGCAATCCAGTCTTCGTCGGAGAGGGAAGCTCGCCAGCCGAGTAATGGAAGCGCATCCGGGCCTACAGGATAGCGTAATCGATTGTCATTACCCACGATAATTTCTTGAATCAACTCACCAGCTAATGCGGGGGATACGTGGTTATTTCGTGAAGCTGCATAAAACGCCTGAAGCCGATTCATGGTTGGATAGTGAGTATTCGCGGGCGTTTCGTTTAATTTTCCAAGAATGGGCGTATCCATAACACCTGGCTCAACAAGCACTACCCGAATGCCGAATAATTGAAGTTCAGCGGCTAAGCTTTCGCTCACGGCTTCGACAGCGGCCTTCGTTGCAGAATAAGCGCCCTGAAAAGGGCTATAGAGCTTACCCGCTACCGACGACACATTGATGATACAACCGCTCCGGCGTTCCCGCATACTGGGTAACACTGCCTGAATACACCGTAACGTTCCGAAATAGTTGGTTTCCATCACATTGCGAAACGTAGCTATCGGTAATTCTTCAACCGAACCGATTGGTGCGATACCGGCATTGTTTACCAGCACGTCGATGTGTCCCACCTGCGCCAGCACCTCAGCAACGGTTGCTTTCACCGATTCGTCGGAGTCAACGTCCATTGGTAAAATGGTAATGGGCAGGTTTTCACTTTCAGCAAGTTGCCCTAATTCGGGCGATCGCTGTGGATTGCGCATGGTCGCATAAACGGTGTGGCCGCTACGGGCTAATACATCGGCGGTGGAGAATCCGATGCCAGTACTGCATCCGGTAATGAGAATGGTAGACATGATTAAATTGGGATTTTGGAAGAATTGGGCAAGGGAAAACACCCTCCGACCTGGATCAGAGGGTGATCATAAAAGGTGTTGGCATCAATTGGCTTTTACTAATTTGTTGCCCATTGGGCCAATAAACTGGGCTTTATCCCAGTAATCGCCCGTGAGCCGCAGTTTGCCGTTCTCAACTTTACCGATTAAGTGAAATGGGAAATTGACCGTTTTACCGGTAGCCTTATACGTCGCGCTGTAACGGCCCCAGATAGCCACCCAGTCGCCTTTGGTTTTGCTGTTCGAGGAGGTAAACGCCAGCGGATTTGCGTCCACTATTTTCAAGCCACTGTAGGCGCTGTGTGTACCTTCCCACCGTTTGATCAGGCTATCGACATTAACCGAATCGCTGGCTGATGGGCCATAACTCTTGAAGCTGGGCTCCAGCAACGTGCGAACTTTAGCATAATTTCCCTCGGTAAGAGCAGTCTGGTAGTCCATTAGCAACTTGGCGTTGGCATCGGCACTGTCGCTGATGGTCACGTATTTCTGCATTTCATTTTTTGCACTTTCTTCTTTTTTCTGGCACGAGCTGATGTATAGCGAACCAATAGCCAGCATAGCCAGCACAGGAAGGCAGGAATTGATTTTCATAGTAAACGATGGTTATTGGTTTAGGTAAAATCGGTTAAGTCGTATGGCTTATTTGTACTCCATCTTCGTGTGTTGCATGGCGACAACCTTCCAGTCGTTGTTCTGCTTTTTGTAGGTGTACGTAAAGGCGTCTTTGTAAGTGAGGGCCGCTCCTTTCGGATTAGCGTACCGGGTGGTTCTGATGCCACTTACAACACCCAGATCGCCCGACTCGAAAAATTTCAGGTCGCTCCATTGCGCATCTTCAACTTTCTGATCGGGTGTAATTAGTTTGTGGATGTCCATAAACTCGCCGTTGTGCCCGGCAATGAATCGGACATCGGGTGCCATACGGGCCTGCATAAAGGCGTAGGGGTTCTGTTTGTACTCCGCCATCATAGTGCTAAACGATTGCTCCAATGTTTGGGCAAACGTGGCGGTGCTGCTGAACAACAGAGCCAACAGGAAAAACTGGAATTTCATTGGTAAACAGGGTTTATATAAGTGAATGGAAAATGAACTCAGTGTACGGAAACCGGTGATGGGCTGACGGCTTTTGCATTGAATCGGGTGTTGAGGTATCGGCGGGCGGGAACTTCGATGAAGTAATAGGTTAGTGCCGCTACTGTCAGCGTGATACCAACGAGCATCAGGCAGAATATCTGCCCCTGAGTGTAATTGGGATTCGTTGGCCCACTTAGTGAATAATGAGCCAGCAGCATTGGGTTTTTGTGAACCCATTGTACATAAAATATATTTATAATGGGGAGGTGGACCATATAAATAGAGAAAGACCAATCGCCTAAACGTTGTAGGGGCCGAATGTTGAATACGTGCTTCACCCAGCCAGTTTGGTAAGCTGCTGACAGGATCACGGGCAGGAAAAGGGCAATGGTCAGTAGCTCATGTAGCCCGGCATGCATAGACAGTAATACGGCGCCAAACGCTCCCATGAAAAACAGGCCATTTCCGGCAATCTGCCTTCCCCAGTTTTGCCGGTACGCATCATATACTAACATACCAAGGCCAAAACCAGCCCCGCAACGAAAAAAGCCCCAGTCGGCAATTAGATTGATGGTTACCTCATGCGTCAAGCTATAATGGGGTGCTATATAGTACATCAGGAAGCTGTAAAAAGCTGCTAGTCCGAGCCAGGCAAGCACTTTCCCGGAAATGGATAAGTTGCGTAGTGGCCTTACCAACAGCGGAAACAGCATATACATCCACCATTCTGTACTCAATGACCAGGAGGGCGCATTCAGTGGTGCAAGCGGAAAGAGATGCATCGACTGAATCAGGAGCAACGACGCAGGAATACCCCAATAACTAAAGATGGGTTGCAGAAAAGGGTCAATTTCGGCCGCTTCCTGGCGGATTAATACAGCCGTCATCGTCGCCCAAATCAAGGTAAACAGATGGAGCGGATAAACCCTGGCGAAGCGTGCGCCTACGTAAGATAGAAAGCGAGTCCTGGTTACAGATTGCTCGAAGTAATGGCCATACACATGGCTGAGCACAAAGCCGCTGAGTACGAAAAAGAAATCGACCCATAGCCAGCCTTGTTTAATAAAGAGTGTGATGGCAGGATCAATAACCGGGGTAACATAAAGTCCAGAATGAAAAATGACGACCAGCAAAGCAGCAATGCCACGCAGGGGTGTTAAGGTGCTGAGATAGGTTGATTGTTGGTTCATGGTTAAAAAAGAGGATAGTATAACTGCCAGCAGCCATTGCTGACGGCAGTACAATATTCTCCTACTTACCACAAAGTCACTATCGGTTTTAAGCCAAATGTGAGCGGTTTTGGGACAGGCTCAGCGCTGAGTATATTCCGTAGGTGTTTTTTGAAAAAACTCCTTGAAAATGAGAGAGAAATGGGCTGGACTTTCGTAGCCGACAAGGTAGGCTGTTTCGGATACATTATGACCGGCAAGCAGCAATTGAGCCGCTCGTTTCAACCGATACTGACGGATAATGTCATTCGCCGACTGATTGGCAACAGTAGCTAGTTTGCGGTGGAGCGTTCGGCGACTCATACCTACCTGGCGGGCCAGTTCATCGACGCCAAACGTGCTGTCGGCCAGGTGGGTATCAATTGCTGTGTGCAGTTGTTGCAAAAATTTATCCTCCACCACGTCGGGATTAAACGCATCATCAGGTTGGGTAAATTGCTGATAATAATACTCCCGGAGACTTTGTTGACGGGTCAGCAGATTGCGTATTCGCTGGTGCAATTCATCGAGGTGGAAGGGTTTAATCAGGTAGTCATCCGCCCCCTGCATCAGCCCTTCCATACGACTTTCGTGTGAGGCTCGGGCAGTTAGCAACATTACTGCAATATGATTGGTAATGGAATTGGTTTTCAGTAAACGAGTAAGTTCATAACCGTCCATGCCAGGCATCATGATATCTGAAATCACCACATTGGGCAGTTCGGTTTGGGCCAGTTGCCAGCCTTCATGCCCGTTTTTAGCTGTTAGTATGCGGTACGATGCAGCTAACTCACTGGCAATGAAATTACGCAATTCGGTATTGTCTTCAACGACTACGATCAGTGGTTGATCAACCTGCGAGCTGGGCTGTGTTACTTCTGCGTGATTATGAAGGTAGGTTAATTCCTGCTTTATGGGGGCTGGCAAAACAACCATGGGGATGTCAGCGTCGACTAAAGCAGGTAGAACAGGAAGTTGTACTGTAAAGGTTGTTCCCTTATTAGGCTGACTTTCAACGGCAATAGTGCCATCCAGTATGTCAATCAGTTCGTTGACAAGCGCTAAGCCAATACCCGTACCCTCATAAGCCCGAGTGCGCGTGTCATCAACCTGATAAAAACGGTCGAAAATATGGGGGAGCTTTTCCGCCGAAATACCAATCCCTGTGTCGCTAATAATCAGGCGGATAGCTTCCTGACCGATGGGTATCAGCTCTATACTCACCTGTCCTCCCGCTGGAGTAAATTTGAGGGCATTTGCGAGTAAGTTGGTAATAATTGTCGTCCATTTATCGGCGTCGAATACGTGATCTTCGGGCATGGTATCAGTTCGAACAAGGAGCGCTACCCCTTTTTGTTCGGCTGCCGGGCGAAAGGATTCGACGAGTTGTTCGATAAACGGAACAACATTACCTCGTGCCAGTGAGATAGTCATTCCTCCGGCTTCCAGTTTCGACAGGTCAAGTAATTGATTGATCAGCCGAAGTAATTGTCCGGCATTTCGTTGTACCGATGTTAGTGTCTGTCGGGTGAGGGTATCGTGCTTTGTTTCCTGTAACAGCTTTTCAGTTGGTGACAGAATTAAGGATAAAGGTGTTCGAAATTCATGGGTGATGTTCGAGAAAAAGCGCGTTTTTAGCTCGTCAACAGCCTTTAGCTGTTCAGACTCCCGACGTCGGAGTTCCATTTCCTGTTGTTGACGCCCCTGCCGAACCCGAAATTGAACAAAACTAAAAATAGCTCCACCCAAGATTAATGTATACAGCGCATAAGCCCACCAAGTTGCCCAAAATGGGGGTGTAATAACAACGGCCAGTTGTTTAGGGTGGCTGTTCCACCTGCCATCGGTATTGGTAGCCATCACCTCAAAGGTGTAGTTGCCAGGTCGAAGCTGCGTGTAGTTGGCCGTATGTTGCGTACCGGCATCTACCCAATCGTTATCGACACCTATCAATCGGTATCGGTACTGAATTTTATCGTGCTTGCTGTACTCCAAACCCGCGAACTCAACTGTCAGAAAGTTTTGTGTGTAGTCGAGTGACAATTGTGTGAGTGCGTTGATTGGTGCTGACAAGGGCGAATCAGTCTGGTTGGGTTCCACTATGGTGTTGTTGACTCGTAAGGCAGATAGCACAACGGGGGGCTCAAATGTATCCTCCTTGATAGCAGCGGGATTGAAAATAGTCATGCCCGTTGGGCTGCCGAAGGCCAGGCGCCCGTCTGGTAATTGAGCCGAAACGGCAAAGTTAAATTCGTTGTCCTGTAGGCCATCCTCCCGCGTAAAAACGCGTTTATGGAACGAATGAGGGTCTAAACGTACCAATCCTTTGTTAGTACCCATCCAGATAAAACCCTGCCTGTCGGCCTGCAAACTATTGATGGTGTTATTCGGCAGGCCGTCTTTCTCCGTAAACGTTTTAACGTGACCGGTTTTTGTATCAAACCGGGTTAGTCCAGCGTCTACTGTTCCGATCCAAAGTACCGTTGTTGGCTGCTTCGGATCAGCCAGTAAACACAGTAATTGGTTGGTCGGCAGCGATTGACTGTTGGAAGGGCTGTGCAGTAACTGGGTCACAATCTTTTTCTGCCGGAGGTCATATTTGTATAAGCCTTTGCCCTGATTGGATGCCATCCAGACTACCGATCCCATCGGTTGAATATCAGACAAGTCCAGGCCCGGATTTACAAAGGTTAGCGGAACCAGACTATTCGGCCAAAACTGTTTTATCCGACCGTTTGAGTCCATTTCGGTCAGTCCTCCTTTCTCATTGGCATACACCCACAACCGATCTCGCTGGTCGGGTTTTAAGGTGATCTTGCAGGCACATCTATCGCCGGTCAAATCGCTTGAGGACCACTCCAGCCGATGACTCGCTGGGTTACAGCGGTATAGTGAGGCTACATCAATAAACCAAAAATGATTGTTGGCGTAGGTGAACCGTGTCCAGCTATCGCCGGAAGACATTTTCCAGGAAGGTGGCTTAACACCTAGTACGATTTGCAACAAATCCGTTTTCCAGTCCACTTTATAGGTGTACGTCTGGAAGGGCAACTGATGCTGATTGAACTGAACGATTCCTGCTTCGGTCAGCATCCAGAATACACCCGAATGGTCGAGTAGATAAGGAATACTATAGGTTACGGTCTCGCGTGTTCCTTTCTGACGTTCATGAATCAGGTCAAAACGGTTATTGTTCGTAAATTGGTAGAGTTGCTTCCCAATCCCTACGTATACGTTCCCATCGGCTAATACGCGAAGGCCATAGGCGCTGTTGGGATTTAATGAGCCCGGCATGACAATATCCTGATACTGACTTGTCTTCGGGTTTAATAGCAACAGATGGTGTTTGCCCATAATGATGATGTCGCCATTGCCCCGTTCGGCCATAATAATTCCGTCTGGAGCCAACATTTCGCGACTCATCCAGTGCGTAATGGGTCCTGTAAACGGTATCTCCCGGTGCGTCCCGGTCTTTGGGTTGATCTCAATGATACCTTTGTAATAGTGGACATAAACAGATCCGTTAGAAGCGGGCATCATCGTATCCATATGCCGGGTATTAGCCCCCAGAATTCGTTTGTCCCAGAAGCGAATTCTGTGCTGCTGAAGGTCATAATGCTGCACTTTCCCTCCGCGCCATAATGCCCAAAAACCCTTTCTGTCCGAAGTTAAATAGCCATCTTCAATTCGTCGTTCACCTTGCTGTTTAAGTGGGAGAAATTGAAAAAAACGCTCAGTTACCGGATTAAAGCGCTGGAAATCTCCGGTACGTGTTTGCAACAGTAGCGTGCCATCGCTAAGATTCTGGAGGTTAATGATGTTATTTTCGCCTAATGAATTGGGCTGATCTTCATGGCGAAATACCTTAACACTCCGTCCGTCGTAGCGGGCTAGTCCATCGGCAGTAGCGATCCAGATAAAGCCCGTACGATCCTGAACCAGACCTGTTATTGTCGAGTTGGGAAGACCATTGGCAGTCGTGAGTGTTCGGTCTCCAGATGGCCCTACCTGAGCAAATACCAATGGAACGTATTTCCATAGCAGGATAGTTAACACAATCCGTCGGCCTATCATCGTCAGCAAAGAAGAAACGGTGGCAACAAAGGCAGGAAATATAATTGGTACTCAACGGATTAAAAAAATGAAGTAATCATATGAAGTCAATATATGGATTACGTAGTTTATATTAACTATCAACGGGCACCAAACTGGTTAAGTAATTGGCCACTTGCTGATCAATAAGCTCGGAACGGTATTAACTACTACAGATAAGCAGAACGAATACTAGAGGCAAAATGGCTTTGAGTCTCTATGGGGTTAGGCCTTCATTAAATGGCTGGTCTAAGCAAACCGCCTAGTTTGTAACGGCTTACTATTGAGCTATCTAGTTGAGATAGTCCAGATTTAACAGACAGTTGAGTTGCTTAACTTAGCTGTACCAGGAACTACAACGTGGTAAAACCACGCCGAACGTACGACGAAGACCGCTCAAAACAGGAGCTACTGGCGTTTTTGTTTAACGATGAGAAAGTGGAAACAGTCGCTACGCCCCCGGTGCGCCCGCTAAACATGGCCCCTACATTTCTATCACGTTAACGGTTACACGAATTTTTTAGATAGTAAAGGATACCCCGCCATCAAACCGTCCTGGGGTACTTTAACGGCTATTAACCGCAACACCGGTCAGCAGATTTGGCAGAAGATCTTAGATGAGGTTAACTGCATAAAAAAGACCGTCCTTGTCCAACAACTAAAGAAGCCTAACCAACCACTCTATCAGCGTCTTCCCGGCGAATATTTCGGGTGAGCAGGTGAATAATGGCCCAGGCAGTCAGGTACGTGAAGCCGCAGATTGTGAAGAGGATATTATAGCCACCACCCAGATTTCCAGCCGCTTTGTACGAATCAAGCAAACTACCCACCAGCATCGGAAAAAAGATACCGCCAACCGCGCCAGCCATCCCGGCAATACCGGCGGCCGAACTGACAGCCTGCTTGGGGAATAAATCCGAGGCCATGGTAAAGACATTGGTAGCCCAGGCCTGGTGAACCGCTACTGCTAAACTTATCAGCCCAACGGCTACCCATACATCCGTAACAAATTGAATCAGAATAACGGACAGCTCGATAACGGCAAACGCAAACAGGACCGTCTTGCGTGCTTTCAGCGTTGGCCAGCCTTTTTTGATAAGCCAGGATGATAAGTAACCGCCACCAATACTGCCCACTGTAGTCGCCAGATAGATCAGCATCAATTCCAGACTTGGTTTCTTCAAATCCAGCTTGAACATGGATGAAAAATAAGAGGGCAGCCAGAAGAGAAAGAACCAGTAAATCGGGTCGATGAGTCCTTTGCCCGTAATCAGCGCCCAGGTCTGTGGTAAGGCAAACAGACTAGCCCACTTTACCGATGCGTTTGCTTCGGGTTCCGCTTCCTGACCACTTTCGATGTAGGTATATTCTTCATTCGTTAATCGTTTCTGCCTGGCCGGAACGTCGTAAAAAATAACCCAGAAAACTAACCAGACGAAGCCTAAAGCGCCTGTTATCCAAAAAACCTCCTGCCAACCGTAATTACTTAAAATCCAGGGCACAATCATCAGGGCAGCTACCACGCCAACACTGGTTCCGGCGTTGAAAAGTCCTGTTGCGAGCGCACGTTCTTTTTTGGGAAACCATTCAGCAACCGTTTTCACCGCAGCCGGATAGTTACCGGCTTCACCCAACCCCAAGCCAACCCGGGCAATCCCAAAGCCAATGGCACTTCGGGCTACAGCGTGCAACATACCGGCGACACTCCAGAAAATAATTGTGATGGAATAGCCAGCCTTGGTGCCGACTTTATCAATAAACCAGCCGAGCAGCAATAAGCCTGTAGCATAAGCCGCCTGAAAAGCCATCACGATGCGGGCAAAATCCGTTTCGCTCCAGCCAAATTCAACTTCCAGAATTGGCTTTAATAAACCGATGATTTGACGGTCGAGGTAATTGATCGTTGTGGCCAGAAACAGCAGCACAACAATGATCCAGCGATAGTTACGGATTTTCAAAACGGTAAGAGTTTAAGAAATGAGAACAAAAAATGGCTTTAGTTAGTCCGTCGACTCCCGTGTCTGTGAGGACACAGACACGGGAGAACTTCTGAAAGATGTTTAAGAAACAGCCTGGCTGAACTGATTCACGAATGCCTGAAAATGGGCTTTTAGACCCGGCCAATTTTTCTGATCAATCAGCGCTTTGTCAAACAGTTGACTACCAATTCCCAACCCGTTGGCACCAGCTTTTATAAACTGATGCATATTGTCCAGACTCACCCCGCCTGTTGGTAACAGTTTTATCTGGTGAAGCGGAGCTTTCAAATCCTTGATGTAGCCAGGCCCTAAGGCTGTTGTCGGAAACACTTTTACCATGGAAGCACCCAGTGACCAGGCTTTATAAACTTCCGACGGTGTAAAAGCGCCCGGAAAGATCGGTATGCCACTTTTCACGCAGGACTTAATCACTTTTTTGTTCAGAATGGGCGTCACAATAAACTGAGCGCCAGCCGCCAGCGCTTTTTCCAGGTCCTCTTCCCTGCAGACAGTTCCGGCACCGACGTTTAAGCGCCCCTGGTACTGCTTACTGGCGTATTGAATAACCTGCTCGGCCCCCGCTGTATTCATGGTTATTTCAATTGTCGTCAGCCCGGCTTCGTGATACATGGGAAGAATCTGGTGGATATCGTCAATGGATAGCCCTCTGATGATACCAACCAGGGGCATCTGGGTGAATAATTCCCAGGAAAAAGGTGTCTGATTCATTTCGTGACTACTTTGGCGGTCTGATTCTGGAATAGGATGATTTGGCCAATACTGGCGGCCTGATCAATCAGGTCGGCCGGAATGGTGATGGTTCGATACAGCAGATTGAGTTCCTCCAGGGCGAGTTCGTAGAAAGCGGAAAGCTTCGTACCGCTGCACAATACCAGCGATGCATTTTTATTTTTCAGGAGCGGATTCAGCTCTGTGCCAATCAGGAGTCCACTCAAATACAGCGCGTTCTGCTTTTTGGAGAACTTATCGAACAATTGATTGGTCCGAACCGTAAACAAGCTATTCAAAATAGTCAACGATTTGGACTGATTCACCCCTTTTTTAAACGCCAACACATCAGCTTTGGTCAAATTTGTCAGTTTTGTCGTATCCACAGAATCTTTCAGAATGCTTCGATGAGCCATCAGATCATATAATTCACCCGTCATGTACGTATCGAAATTAACTAGTTGGTCATTTTGAATGTACATGTGCTTAGAATGCGTACCGGGAAAAATACAGATGGCTTCGTTCGGTTTATCGCCCGTCCGGTTGAGCAAAGCGATCAGTCCGATAAGCTGGGTTTCCTCGCCCCGCATCACGTCCTGCTGACTTTTGACGCCCGAAATCAATAGAATATCGTGTGGGAAGTCGGTCATAGGCTCAAAATGGCGAATGCTGGCCTGAGAACCGTCGACGGCAAATGGCAGGTTGGCATACGGAAGCTCTTCCATGCCAATGGATGATGAGGCCATCCCCGAAATAACGACCGGAATCGACGCCAGATCCATCGACAGTTTATGGGCCAGCTGGTCAATCTGAATTTTCAATTGATGGCGAAAAAACTGGTCTCGCGAAATTCGCTGCGTTTCATTAACCGCTTTCCAGTTTCCGAACGTACCCGCAATACCAGTCTGCGACAACACCTCACCAATGCACTGATAATCAGACGCCCGCATCAGTCGTAATCGAAAAAAAGAGGTGCCCCAGTCACAGCATAACAGATAAGTAATCATTCGGTTATTGGGGGATAGATCTGAATGAAGAGCTTTGCCATTCATGTTAATTGTTGGTTGAAGGTAAGGCAAATGCGACATAAGAACCTCCTGACTTTAAGCCATATCGAGTACCGCCACAAGCAATGGCTACGTACTGCCGCCCATCGACCATATACGTTATCGGTGTCGCAAAACCACCAGCAGGGAGTTGATATTCCCAGACAATTTTGCCGGTTTTCTGGTCGAAAGCCCGCAACTTTTCATCATACGTGGCAGCAATAAAAATCAGTCCACCCGCTGTTACGACAGGGCCACCGTGATTTTCGGTTCCAGTTGTTGGTAAGCCTTTTTTAGCCAACTCAGGGTATTCGCCCAGTGGCACTTGCCAAACAAAATTACCGGTATTCAGATCAATCGCATTCAGCGTGCCCCAGGGCGTTTTGAGCGCCGGGTAATTATCCTGGTCCCGAAACTGCGTATTGCCATTGTTCAGAAACGGTGGCGAATAGGGGAATTCAGCGTTTTTGGCCGTCGCAACCGAGCCTACTGAACTGTGCACATCCACCACGGCCGGGGCTGTTGGCGGTGCGGCTGACGTCTCTTTTTTTAATAGAAAATTAACGATGGCCTCCCGATCTTCTTTGGAAAGATGGCCAAACGATGGCATCCGCCCACGGCCTGTAGCCAACAAACTGAGAATCTGATCGCCTGACAAACGACTGCCCGCATCGGTTAAATCGGGGTACGCCTGATTGGCCGCATTAGCCGTCGCTTTCGACTTACTTTTATCGCTCAATCCGTGACAAACCGAACAATTCGAATTAAACAAAGCCGCTCCCCTCGTCATAGCAACGCCCTGATTCTGACGAACATCGCGCATTTTCAGCCACCAGAGCATGTTATTGGAATTTACATAAAAAATACCATTCGGATCGGCTGCCGTACCACCCCATTCAGCTCCGCCACCCATCCCGAAATACAGGGTACCTTCTTCATTCGGTGGCATATATTTGCTGCCATGCCGACTGTTGCGGTAGCGGTCCAGCACGTAGGCATGCGCTTCGGGAGTGCGGTCGGTGATGTTTGCCTCCGTTAATTCCTGCATACAAAATGGCGCAGGTTTGGTCGGAACGGGTTGCGTAGGCCAGGGTTTTTCGCCCGGCAAAGCGGGGGTCGTTGGAACGGGAACTTCCTTAACCGGAAAAAGCGGCTTACCGGTATCGCGATCAAAGACAAACACATACCCATCTTTGGTGGCCTGTGCCACCGCATCGACCATACGCCCGTTGTGTTTTACCCGAATCAGATTGGGCGGACAGGGTAAATCGCGATCCCACATATCGTGGTGTACGGTCTGAAAATGCCAGACCCGCTTGCCCGTTTGCGCATTGATGGCGATGACACAGTTGGCGAACAGATTCTGACCCGCTCGGGCTCCCCCGTAAAAATCGACGGAAGGCGAACCCGTACCGGCATACACGATGCCCCGTTTTTCGTCGATAACCATACCCGCCCAGCAGTTGGCTCCCCCGATTTTTTTATACGCATCTTTCGGCCAGGTGTCGTAGCCATATTCGCCGGGGAGCGGAATGGTTCGGAACACCCACGCCAGCTTGCCCGACCGTACGTTGAACGCGCGGATGTAGCCCGGAGGGGCATCTCCCCCTTCGGATACGCTGGCACCGGTAATGAGTAAATCCTTGTAAATAACCCCAGGCGTTGTCATCCGAATGGATAGGTTCGCCATATTGTGGCCCATTGTTTCTGAATCACCCAGGCCGTTGTGCAGATCGACTTCGCCATTCGTTCCGAAATCCGCAACGGGCTTACCTGTCAGGGCATTAATCGCGTATAAGGTTGAGCCTACGGCGTAAAGAATACGTTTGTCCGCTCCATCTTCCCAATACACAACACCTCGCAACGGATGAAACCGGGGACGTTTTTCCGGGTCAGAAAAGGGATCAAATTGCCAAAGCTGCTTGCCTGTTGCAGCCTCTACCGCAAATAATTTCATGCGGGGCGATGTGCCGTAGAGTACCCCTTTTACGACAATCGGCTGGCACTGAATGTCCATGCCACGCTGGGCCGGATTCGTATTATCACCCGTCTCGTACGTCCAGGCTAGTTGCAGATTTTTGACGTTTTGCGTATTGATCTGGGTCAACGGTGAGTAGCGGTTCCCGGCATTATTTCCACCATAAGTTGGCCAATCGCTACCCGACTCGTACGTTGTAATGGTTTGACTTTGCCAGTTCAGCGGCCAGTAAATTCCCAGCATCAATAAGCCAAAGCAGACTTTCAAAAAGGAATGCATGTATTGAAAATGCAGTTATAGTTTAGGAAAAGCTATCGTGTTAGTAGTGGCTGGTTGCCAGCAGTTTATTGAGTTTTGGTATAAAATTCGTACGCTATTTTCCAGCTCACTTCCTGACCGGGTGCTACTTGTAGCTGTATGTAGGGCTCGGGGCAGGACGTTGTCGCACAGGCCCAATAGACTAATTTTTGCAGGGGTTTGTCGCCCGTAATGTGGACGCCAGCACCCGTTTTCTGATTCTCAACCCGAATGTCATAATCTGTCGCCGTCGGCCCGAAGCCCTGTAAACCACCGCTATAGACCTGTTCTTTTTTGTCCAGCTCACGCGAGTAGGCCAACCGATTTCCCTGTGCAACAATGGTACTACCAAATCCTTTACCCTCCCCTTTCACCTCAAATGGAAACTGTACATTGACCGTAGGGCCGGTGGGTTGTTTGTCGATGATGAAGAAGTTGTGATTGTAGGTACTGGTTTCAATCGGCAGCTTACCGGTGTTTTTCAGGCGATGTTCCAGAACCAGTTCGGGCTTGCCTTTTGTGAGTTTCACCGTTTTCTGATAGACGTAGCTATAGCCCGTTGCGGCATCCGTCAGTTCGTGGGTAAAATCAACGTGATCTTTATGCGGTTTTACAGTCCATTTGCCCGGATTGGTAATCTCGTAGTATTTGCTAAAAACGTAGGGCTTGTCCTCCGCTTTCTGAAGTGCGCCCACGCCGATTTTTACAAACGTGTCCCCTACTTTGGCCTCGCTATAGCCCAAGGGCGTAAATTCTTCGGCAGGGCCACTGATCGCATCGTGAAGTTTAGGATCGTAGTTTTCAAACCAGGGTTCAACGAACGTATGTCCTTTATAATCCAGGTTTTTAAACGAACCGGCCCAATCGAAACGGGTACCCCGATAATACCCCTGACCAGCGTCGGGCAGATATAAACTGGTTTGCAGAATCCCATTCGACAGATCAGCCTGTGGAAAATCGGCTAGGGGTAGTGTAGCGCTCCCAAGCCCCAGCAGCGTAGGCAGGGCGATCAGTGTTCGTTTCAGCATGTTCATAATTAGGTTGGTTAGGAATCTCTGGGTTTGTTGTCTTTAGGACACTTATTAACAATCTATAGACAACAAAACCCAGAGAATCTACTTTCGCATCAGTACGCCCGATTACAAATTCGGATTGATCGACGTATCTGTGTAGGGCAATGGGAACCAGTAATTTGCCTTAGTGATGGGCTTAATCGGCTGCAAATCGTCGGGGCTTTTGGCTGCATTAGCTGCTTCTACCTGTTCAAGCCGAATCAGATCGAACCAGCGAGTGCGTTCGCAGGCAAATTCCCAGGCACGTTCTTTCACCACTTCATCCGCAAATTGAGCGGCTGTCAGGCCATCTCCCGGCGACAATGCTTTAGTACCGGCAGCCCAGCCCCGTAACCGAACGGCGTTCAACGCATCATACGCAGCCTGATCAGGGCCACCCGTTCCGCGTGCTTTTGCTTCAGCATAGATGGTCAGCACGTGTGGATAGCGCATCATAACCGATGGCAGCGAAATGCTGGAGGTGACAACATTACCCTTGATATACCATTTTTTGTAGTACGGATGCTTGGTCAGGCTATTCTGCCAGGGAATCGTTGTTGCGCCTAAACCAAATTGCGTACGGAACGTAGCGTCTTTGCGTGGTCCTTCGGGAAAGTTCTTGAAGAAATTCAACTCGGCAAACATGTCGTCCCAACCACCTTCTTCACCCGGCATGGTGGTGTTGCCATAGGTCGCATTTGCCGTGCCGCTACCACCCGTAAAGCCATTGATCTGGAAAACCGATTCCGGGATGATGGCCACAGCTGGATCGTTCGCAAATACTTCAGCAAAGGTGGGCATCAGCGAAAACCCATAGGCAGCGCGGTTGTCGATGACTTCTTTGGCCTTAGCCGCAGCCAGGTCGTACTTATCGGTTTGCTTGAGTGGCCAGCCTGCCATTGTCAGGTACACATCCGCCAGAAACGCTTTCGCCGATCCGGCATTGGGCCGACCGGGATCGCGTCGGGTATTGGGCAGCATTGTTTCGGCTTTCTTCAAATCCTCGACAATCAGTGCATACACTTCGGCTGGCGTCGATTTCTTGATCGTGAGCAGATCAGCCGAGTATTCACCTGCCGTAACCAGTGGAATGCTACCATAAAAACGCGTCAGCCAATAGTAGGAAAATCCA
Organism: Spirosoma gilvum; assembly: GCF_054776815.1. Lineage (NCBI taxonomy): Bacteria > Pseudomonadati > Bacteroidota > Cytophagia > Cytophagales > Cytophagaceae > Spirosoma > Spirosoma gilvum. Next base: position 317,530 of record NZ_BAAHBH010000007.1, read on the forward strand.
CGAATGAAGTACGCTTCTCCGGCAATGATGTCAATTGTCGCTTTGGTGCCAACAGTTTTCTGGTAATTGTTAATGACGTTGTTAGCCCCCTGAATCGCTTTGTAGCAACCCGTATAAACAGCCCCGGAACGTTGATTTGTGGTCGATACGTTGAATTGATCAAATTCGCGCCAGTCGGCTTTGTTACTGGCGGGGTGTGTCGTTACGTCGTCGCTGCCGATGGTGGCTGCATTGGCCGATGGGTGCAGGAATCCGTAGGTCCACTGGTTACCTAATCCACGATAGGCACCCGTCAGGGCTGATTCCAATCCGTCCTGGGTTGAGAGTACGTTTCCGCCGTATAACAATCCGGTTGTATCTTCTTCAAGATAACCTTTGCAGCCTGCTGTGAGTAAAGCGGCTAATCCAACTATGACTAATTTTTTCATGGTTTATCAAGGAGTTAGAAGCCCAGGTTTACACCGAGCGTGTATTGTTTGGCATTTGGATATGAACCGTAGTCAATTCCGATAGCGGTATCGGTGCTTGAGCCAACCCGCGCCGATTCTGGATCTGGACCTTTGTATTTCGTGATCGTAAACAGATTGGTAGCGCTGGCAAATACCCGGATGGACGCTTTGTTTTTAATGAAACCCGTTGGCACTGTGTACGAGAGGCTTACGTTTTTCAGGCGAACGAAGCTACCATCTTCCAGGAATCGGCTCGACTGTGTGAAGGGCTGATACGTTTTCGTAAATGCCGGAACATTAGAGGTTTCGTTACCGGGCCGGTAGTAATCCCGGATTTCCGACAGAATAAATTGCCGGGCATCACCCGAACCGGATAACGCAGCCGCCCGTGTGTAGTTGAGTTTATCAACGCCGAATACGCCGTTAAAGAATACGTTCAGGGTTAATCCTTTGTAGGTGAATGTGTTGTTCCAGCCACCCGTTGCTTTTGGGAACGCCCGACCTATGATCTGAAAGTCGTCGGTTGTAATCGCGTTGTCGCCGTTTAAATCCTGATAGTGCGGATCGCCCGGTACGCGTCCTTGCTTGGCGGCTGCATCGGCATCATTTGGCTTCCAGGTACCCAGGTAATTCAGTCCCCAATAAGAACCCAGCGGTTCACCCGGTATCAGCATAAACTCGTTAGTCGTCGACATACCTGCACCGACACCCGTACCCTGGCCTAGTCGTGGTAACCCACCCAAACTGATCACCTGATTTTTCAGCGTAGAAAAATTCAAATTCGTTTCCCAACGGAAGCTACCTGCGCTCAGGGGTGTACCACCGATAGAAAGCTCAAAGCCTTTGTTCTCAATCTCTCCTACGTTCCGGGCCTGCGTACCGCCACCGGCATAGCTCGGGATAGCTACATTCAGGAGCAGGTCGGTCGTATTTTTCTTGAAGTAATCGGCTTCAATACGCACCCGACCATTCAGGAATTCCATTTCCAAACCGACATCGACCTGCCTGGTTGTTTCCCATTTCAGATCTGGGTTACCGGGGTTGCCAAGGAGTACACCGGCTGTAGCTGCTGAGTTGTTGTAAGCCACAACGGCTGTGCTATAGGTCGATAAGGTAGCATACGGATTAATTGCCTGGCTACCTGTCATACCCCAGCTTCCCCGTAATTTCAGGTTGTTGAATAGGTCCAGCTTTTTAATAAACTCCTCCTCCGACAAACGCCAGCCCACTGCAACCGATGGGAATATGCTATTACGGTTAGCTGCGCCGAATTTAGACGAGCCATCCTGCCGAACGGCTGCTGTTACCAGATATTTGTCTTTGTATCCGTAGTTTATACGACCCAGCAACGACAACAGTGTCCATTTCTGATAGCCCGATGCCACTGTAGCGGCTGTGTTGAGACCAATATTGTCGTAGCCCAGTTGCGGGAACCTCAGCCCCGACGCGCTGGCGGTGAAGTTCCAATCTGTAAACTGCTGTGTTTCCAGAACCGCAACGGCGTTGATTGAATGATCGCCTACTTTGAGATCGTAATTCAGCGTATTCGTATTTTGCAGGGTTAACTGTTCTGACGAATACCGGCTTGCCGTTGGGTTATTGTTCGACAGGCGTTTGCCATTCAGGTTCAGGTTTTGCGCATTCAGATAATTGATGCCATACTGTAAATCGAGCGACAGTCCTTTAATTGGAAGCTTGTAGTTTACGCCCGCATTGATGTTAATACTGCTCCGGTTCGCATCAACTGATTGGTCATACAGATAATCGAGCGGATTACGGTAAACAGAACCGATCGGGTCGGTAAACGTAGGCTGGCCATCAGAACCATAGGCTGGTGTTGTCGGGGCCCAGGCCAACGCCTGAACAATGGCTCCGCCATCAAGGGTGTTGTGGTTCTGCGCTCGTGTGCCCCACAAATTCACCCGAAATGAGAGGTTGTCATTCAGTTTCGTGTTCAGATTCGTACGCAGAATATATCGTTTGAAGCCGCTATTATTGACGATACCATTTTGGTTTAAATAGTTGCCAGATACCAGGAAGGTCGTTTTATCACCACCTCCCGATATAGTAAGCTGGTGCTGCTGCCCTCCCCCATTACGGAACACCAGGCTTTGCCAGTCGGTACCACCGTTTTGTTTGAACTGAGCGATCTGGTCGGCGGTAAACGGCAAACCTGAACCAACAGCCGTAGCTCGTGCATTCACGATTTCGGCAAATTCGCCAGCAGGTAATACATCATATCGTTTGATCACTTCCGATGTACTGAACTGGCCTTCGTAATTAACTTTCAGCCCTTTCGACCCTTTTTTCGTCGTGATAATAACCACACCATTGGCCCCGCGACTACCGTAAATCGATGTCGAAGCGGCATCTTTCAGAATCTGGATGGTCTCGATATCACTGGGGTTAACAAAGTTAAAATCGGCCCCTACGAATCCATCAACAATGTACAACGGGTTGTTATTGCCCAACACCGAGTTAGCCCCCCGAATCCGAATCCGAGCATCGCCCCCTGGTGCACCATTTGTCTGGCTTACCTGTACCCCTGCCGCCCGACCTTGCAGAACCTGATCGAGTCGAGTAACCGGTTGTTGGGCAAATTCTTTGGTCGAAATGGCCGTAAGCGCCCCCGTCACATCGGTTTTTCGCTGCGTACCATACCCTACCACGACCACTTCACTCAATGTTTTCAGATCCTCCGCCAGTTGAACGTTGATCACGGAACGACCACCAACGTCAATCGTTTGACCGACATAACCAATGTTCGAAAACACCAGCGTTGCATTGCCGGCCGCATTTAAGGAATAATTTCCCGACCCATCGGTCGACGTTCCGGTTGTTGTGCCATTCACCTGAACGTTGACACCAGGAAGGCCTTGATTATCGGGACCGGTTACCTTTCCGGTAATCCGGCTACTCTGGGCAAAGACCACGCTCGAACTGAGCAGCCATGCCAGCAGGAAAAGATTTACATAGTTTTTCATGTATATGTAGGTTTTAGAGGTAATGTTTCTGAACCGGGATTTATGTGATTTTATTGACTGACTATGATTTAGTGTGCGAGTGCTTCTTCGAAGCGAAAAACAAAATCAGTTCAATCAGTTAAATCACAAAAATCCCGGTTCCGGTCACCAGTCGACTACGGAGCCGTCGAGGGCGTTGTAGGATTCGGGGTTTTTCCAGTCGTGACCGATTTTGTCTTTCATTTGGGCGTCGTCGAGTTCGATACCGAGTCCAGGCCCTTGCGGAATCAGGACGGTACCGTCTTTTTGCAGTTTGAATGGGTTCTTGATGTAGCCTTCGCCCAACGAGACTTGCTCCTGAACCAGGAAGTTGGGTACGCTAGCCGCCAGATGAAGCCCGGCTGCCAGTGAGATTGGCCCCATTGGATTGTGCGGTGCTACCGGCACGTAATAGGCTTCGGCCATACCCGCAATGATTCGTCCTTCGGTGATGCCGCCCGCATGGCAGAGATCGGGTTGAACGATACTCACGGCGCGTTTTTCCAGCAATTCGCGGAAGCCCCATTTCGTAAAAATCCGTTCGCCAGCCGCAATCGGCAGATGCGTACCACGGGCTATATCGGCCAGAATATCCACGTTCTGCGCCTGAACGGGCTCTTCAATGAACATGGGCTTGTACGGTTCCAACTCCTTGATCAGCAACTTGGAGGTCTGGGGAGGAACGGAGCCGTGGAAGTCGATGGCAATGTCCATATCGTCGCCCCCAGCTTCCCGCAGCGACGCGAAATTATCGACAGCGTATTTGATGAATCTGGGATTCTCGACGATATTGGCCGGGTTCTTTTTGGCAACGCCCGTCTTGATGACGGTATAGCCTTCCGCTTTGCGTTTCTTGATTTCTTCCGCATTACTCGCTCGACCATACACGCGCACCCGGTCGCGGGTGGGGCCGCCGAACAGTTCGTAAACCGGCACGTTCAGGAGCTTCCCTTTGATGTCCCACAAGGCATGGTCGATACCGCTCAGCGCACTCGTCAGAATAGGACCTCCTCGGTAGAATGCATGGCGATAGATGGCCTGCCAGTGATGTACCACCTGACGCGGATCTTTGCCGATCAGATATGGCTCAATTTCTTTAATGGCCGTCTGGATCGTCAACGCACGACCTTCGAGCAGCGGTTCGCCTAAGCCGTGAATGCCCACATCGGTATGGATTTTCAGAAAAATCCAGCGGGGTTTGACCAGAAACGTTTCCAGTTTGGTGATCTTCACTTTGCTGTAATCGCGAAATGGAGCCGGATTACTGGCATACGAAGTTTCGGGCAGCACCATGGTGCTCAGACCAGCCACGCCCAGTACAGATTGGATGGCGCTACGTCGGGACACGCCTGTTTTTTTCATACATTTTATCAGCTAAAGGGTTTATTTAATCGTTTAAGCAAGGGGTCAAAAAAAAGTTAAGTACAAGTTTACGGTGGGCTTACCAACCTATTTAAGTTCTTATGCTTCCTGTGGTTTCCGTGATATCAGGTTCTCAAACCTGACATTGACTAGTTTCTCAAAACCGTGTGTACTGTTCCAGACGGTTTTGAGAAACCGCTCAGCGCCGGGTTTATGAACCCGACGCCACGGTGGTACTGCGTTGTCAATTAAGGGCGAATGATTGTCCCGTCCATTTTACGCACCTGCCAGTTCGATTTGGTGGTAATCGGGTACTTGGCCGCTTCTTTTTCGTTGATATCGACACCCAGACCCGGCACCTCGTTCACGGACATATACCCTTTGTCCATCGTTGGGCAGCCACTGAAAACCTCTTTCATTTTGTCGGAGAACTGCACCGCTTCCTGAATACCAAAATTCCAGACGGCCAGATCGATATGTGCGTGGGCTGCGTGACCTACTGGCGATACATCGCCGGGACCATGCCAGGCTGTGCGTACGTTGAACCATTCGCCCAACCGAGCCACTTTCATCGCCGGTGTAATACCGCCAATCTGTGATACGTGAATCCGAATAAAATCGAACCACTGGTTTACCATCGGTTCCTTGAATTCATTGATATTATTGAACAACTCACCCATCGCGATCGGCACAGAGGTAGCCTGACGGAGTTGCGCGAACCATTTCATGTTTTCGGGCGAGAACGGATCTTCGACGAAGAATGGATGGTAATCTTCTAGCTTTTTGATCATGTTGATCGCTTCCATCGGCTGTACGCGCTCGTGTATGTCATGGAGGAGTTCGATCTCATCGCCACACTCTTTACGGACCACCTCAAACATTTTGGGAACGGATTTCAGGTAACCCTGTACGTTCATGTAAGCATCACCTTCGTAACCAAAACTAGCCGTTTTGAAATCGGGCTTATCCGTGGTTGACCCTACGGCCCCGTAGCCTCCCTGCTGAATACGGATGTATTTGTAGCCCTGCTCCATGAATTTTTTCACACTGTCGGCGGCAGCTTCGGGCGTATTGCCACCCGCGTGCGTGTAGCAGGGAATAGCAAAACGAACTTTCCCACCTAATAGCTGATACACAGGCATTTTGGCGCGCTTTCCTTTAATATCCCACAGTGCCTGATCTAAACCCGAAAGGGCATTATTGAGTACCGGTCCGTTCCGCCAATACGAACTTACATAGGCAGACTGCCACATATCCTCGATGTTATCGACGTCTTTGCCGACACAAAATTCATTCAGATACGTGTTGATAGCCACGACGACAGCCGCAGCCCGCTGGGTGAACGTAGCACACCCTAAACCGTAGAGACCGGGCTCCGTGGTCTCCACTTTCACAACGATCAGGTTGGAGCCTTGCGGGGCCGTAGCGATGGCCTTTACACTCTTAATTTTTACAGGAGCCGCGCCAACTGCATACTGCGGTGTGCCCCGTTGTTCGCGCGCTTCGGCAGTTGATGGGCCACCAAAGAGACCAAGCACTCCGGCCGACGAGCCAAAGCCCAGCATTTTCAACGTTTCGCGACGGCTCTGATCAGGTTTATTCATAAGGTAAAGTGATTGAGGTTTTTTGTCCTTTCGACCGGGATGCATCCCGGTCGAAAGGACAAAGAAAAATGGAGAATTGATTCTACTTTTTATCCCACCACACGCGAGTATCCATCGTATTAGGCCCTTGCCGGGTGATGGCTTCGTTCAGTTTCCCCGAGTTGACAATAATCTCACTATCAGGATAGGGTAGCCGACGAATGAAGTCCCCTTTCACCTCAGAACCCGGATACGGATTTTTCTTCAGCGCCGGAAAACCGCTGCGCCGGAAATTGGCCCACGCTTCATTCCCATCCAGAAAACTGGCAACCCAATATTGGGTATTGATCAGATCCAGTGCTTTAGCCGTATCGAACGGGTGGGCATCCAGATAGGCCTTGATCGATGCTTCAGGAATGGTTGTGCCATAGGAGGCCATTTGTTCCAGATTAGCCCGGATGCCTTTTGCATAATAATCAGCAGCCGAACCAGATACCCAACCCCGTGTAGCTGCTTCGGCCAGCAGAAGTAGGGTTTGAGCATAGGTAATGTGAAACTCGGGCGCATCCAGTTTCAGCACCGTATTGAGATTCACCTGCGTATAATCCCACAAACTGACTACGCCATTTGCCTGGAACGTGTTCGCAATCGATACGTCATTATACCCCATGGGCATACCAATCTGAACGGCTGGCTCCGATGAAGCCCGAGCAGCAACCTGCTCCTGACCGCCTTTAGCCCCCACATAGCGTACCGCGAAAATGGGCAGCCGAGGATCGTTGTTGGCTTTCAGGTAATCGACAAACGGCGCTGCCAGGTAGAAATTCGTTTTTTCGCGAGCCTGTAAGTGATTGGCAATGTAGTTGTTATACAGGGACGTATGCCGAATGATCGAATTATCGGCGTTGGCCTGGAATACCCCACCCGCTACCGCTTTCTTGACGTATGATTCTGCCATTGCCGGATCTACTTTGGTCAGACGCATGGCCGCGCGTAACATAAACGAGTAACCCAGCTTTTTCCATTTCGCGACGTCGCCCCCGTAGAGAATGTCCGTTACGACGGGCTGCTGGGCTGTCGTCAGTGCAGCCGAGGCCTCATCCAGTTCTTTCAGAATATCCTTGTAAATATCCTGCTGTGCATCGTATTTGGGGTTGATCACTTCGGTTGTGTACCCCTGCCCTGCTTCCGAATACGGCACATCGCCATAGGTATCCGTCAGAATCATAAACATATACGCACGCCAGATTCGGGCCGCCTGATACGTATTGATTTGCAACGGATCAGCTTTGGTCTGGTCAAGCACGGATACGAGCTGCTTTAGAACGTTGCGGTAAAAATTCTGCCAGACCAATGGCGTATTGCTATTGTTGACCTGGTCGTAATTAGCACCTGACAGGGAACTGCCATAGGGCGTAATGATCTGTTGCACAATACCAAAGTTGTAGCACAACATGCCCAACGTACCAAATCCGTCGAGATAATTGGTATTGATGATGGCCTTGTTCAGCACCATCGACGCAGCCAGCGAAGTCGGGTCAACCTTGTTGGTATTGACCTCTGTAAAGCCCTCATCGCAGCCGGTTAACAGGCTCAGCGAGAGGGTTAATGTGAGGATGTATTTTATGGATGTTTTCATGAGTTTCTTCATTAGTTTTTTTCATTCCGACCGGGACGCGTAGTCGATAGGAGGAATCCGCTCCGGCGACCCGGTCAGATTTTCCTACAAGTCAAGCTTGAGATTCCTCCTATCGCGGAATGACAAAGTGTTTAGAATCGAACATTGAGGTTAAAGCCCATCGTACGGGTTGGAGGTAGCCCAGGCCAGAAATCAAGCCCTACGGAGTTGTCCGATGAAACCATCGCTTCTTCAGGGTCCATGTTCTCCGTCCATTTCTTGATGATCAGTACGTTGTTGGCGACGGCACTAAACTTCAACCCTTTGATAAACAGCCGTTCAGGAAGCAACTTGGTGAAATCATAGCCCAGAGTGATCTGCCGCAGTTTCCAGAATCCGGCGTTGTTGACGAAATCTTCGTGAATCCCCAGCGGATTAAGCGATTCATAGAAGGGCTGTACGGCCGCTTTGGTCTGATTGATTTCGCCGTTTGGATTCACACCGTCGCCAATGACATAGCCAACATCGCGACCCGGCAGCGTTCGCTTCGACAGGCCATGACGCAGGTAGTTGATATTACGGCCTGTAATCATTTTGTGACCCAGCTTAAAGTCGATCAGAGCCGACAGGGTTATTCCTTTGTACGTGAACGTGTTGGTAATCCCGCCGAAATAAGAAGGTAGTGCATTCCCGACGTCTACGAGTGTATTGTTACGAAGTGGCATTCCGCTGTTGGCATCGAACACTTTTCGGCCCTGCGCATCCCGCAGGTACATAAAGGTGTACAACTGCCCGATGGGTTTGCCGACCACCTGATTGAGTACGCGACCACTACCACCACTTACGGTAATGACCGTATCGTTGGGCGATAAACCGAGTTGTAATACTTTCGAAGTATTGTATGATACGTTGGCGCTCACATCCCACCGGAACTCCTTCGTGGTAACGGGTGAGAATGTCAGCAACATTTCGAGCCCCTGGTTCATACTCCGACCTACGTTAATCAGTTTATTCGTAAACGACGAGGCATCCGAAATTTGGGCCGCCAGAATCTGGTCGTTGGTGGTTTTGTGGTAGTATGTAAAGTCGAAGCCAACTTTGTTGTTGAACAACTTCAGTTCCAGACCAACCTCGGCCTCCTGAATGCGGAGCGGGCGCAGGTTTTTGTTCGGAACGGTCGACACGTTGATACCCCCCACCGGCACGAGCTGTCCTGCTGGATTAGGGAACGAATTGTTATCGACCTGATAGTAGAGTGCGTTGGAATAAGGATTTACGTTGTCCGAACCTACTTGTGCATAAGCCGCCCGTATTTTGCCGAAGGAAATCCATTCGGGCAGTTTATCGAAGGCCTGCGAGAATACGAAGCTACCCGTTACCGATGGATACAAGATGCTTCGGTTAGAGGGGGCCAGCGTTGAGAACCAGTCGTTTCGGGCCGTAGCGGTCAGGAATAGGTAATCGTTGTAGGAGATGGTAGCCGAACCGAACAGTGAGTTGATTTTCTTCTCGGAAAGCTGATAAATTGGATTTTTAACCCGTCCGTTGGCTACCGTATACAAACCCGGCTGCACAAAATCCTGTACAGTTACGCTATTATAATCGTTTCGGGCATAGCGGGCATTCCCGCCCAGCGTTACATCGACACCAATCTTACCGAAGGTTTTATTACCACCCAGAATGAAGTCGAGATTCCGTTCGGTATTTTGCCGCACGTCCTGCGTATACGAACCATTCACGTAGCCAACCGGTGCTTTGGCAATGGGTGCGTAACCGTTTGGAATGTTATAGTCCTGATTTCGAATGTAATAGTCCTGCGCAATACGACCCTGTACATACAGCCAATCGGTCAGTTGATAGCGGAGGGCAAGGTTGCCGAAAATCCGGTCACGCAGAATATTCTCGAAGTGGTAATTCATTGAGTAATACGGGTTGTTCCGTACCAGAAAGCGAGAAAATACAAACTCGTCGCCATTGGGCATGGTCTGGTTCTCGCGAAGAGCCTGGAACGGCATGGAGTTCGCCAGGGTGAAAATCACCGTCGATACCGAAAAATCCTGCGCATTCAACTGGGGTGGGTTCACGTTATTCTCTTTCGAGTAATTGATGTTGCCCGAAGCCGTCAGTTTACTACCGATATTCTGCGAAAAACCCAGGTTAATCACCTTCCGGTTGAAGGTGTTATTTTCCATGATTCCCTTATTGTCGGTATTGCTGAACGATAGGTTAAAACCACCATTCTGCCCATTATTGGACACCGCAACCGTATTGGTGAAGTTGGTACCTGTGCGATAGAACTGCTTTACCCGATTGAAAACCGGCTCATACGGCCAGGTTTCGTTATCGAATAGGGTCTGGGTCATGCCCGGCTGAAATTTCTCGCCAAAGCTCCAGACACCTGAGGTTGGATTGGCAGAAGTGGGGCGCTTACCACCCTCGCCCTGGCCATATTCATACTGAAAATCCGTGTAATCCAGTGCTGTTTCGGTGGTAAAGTTGGTGTTATAGGTAACGCCTATTCCTTTGCCAACACCCCGGCTTTTGGTCGTAATCATCACAACGCCGTCTTTGGCGCGGGAGCCGTAAAGCGCAGCGGCCGTACCGCCTTTCAGGACGGTCATGGTTTCAATATCGTCGGGGTTGATACTACTCAGACCGTCTCCCCCATCGGAGTTATTCATGGCTCGGGAACCATAATCACCACCAAGCGAATAGTTAGAATTGTCAATGGGTACGCCGTTTACAACAATCAGCGGGTTGTTCTGACCACTGAAGGATGACTGACCCCGAATCCGGATTTTTGCGGTACTGGCAGGTCCCGAACCCATCGTTGTGATGTTGACCCCGGCCATTTTCCCCTGCAAACCACTGACAAAGTTGTTGGTACGGTTCACTGAAATCTGGTCAGAGTTAACGGTAGCCGTGGCATAACCCAGCGTTTTGGCCTCCCGTTTAATACCCAGTGCGGTTACGACCACTTCATCGATGGCTTTCGCATCTTCAGCCAGTTTTACGTTGATCACCGACCGATTATTGACCGGAACGGTCTGGCTGACGTAGCTGATATACGAGAAAATCAGCGAAGCATTGGTGGGAACATTTATCGAATAATTACCGTCTGCATCGGTAGCTGTCCCGACCGATGTGCCTCCTACGAGTACGTTGACCCCAGGTAATCCCTGGTCATTAGGCCCGGTCACTTTACCGGTTACTCTGTTGCCTTGCGCAAAGCCGAAGCCCTGGCAAACCAGCAGGAATAACACCAATAGTTTTACACGTCTTTTCATGATTTAGGAATAAATTATGGTTATAAAAGGCAAGCGAAAAATATATAATCAACTGACATTCAACAGACAACAGCTCTTCTATGGATAATATCGGCTAGTAATTTATCACGCCCCGAAACTCTTGAAAGAGCTTTTTTGTGAGGTCAGATTCCCAACAGATAAGGGATCGTTCGGCTTTAACAAACCTCACTGGGCAGGTTTAAGAACCTGCCCTCACGCGAATTCAAATTGTGTCTTTCGTTTGGCTAGAAATTACCAGTTATGAATCGACCCATCAGGGGCTTTCAGAACGGGGTGCGGGAATTTGGTATTCTCTTTTACTTCGAAGAGGAACGTCGCTTTCTTCGGATCAAACTTCACACCCAAACCGGGTTCTGGATTGAGATAGAGTTTGCCGTTTTTGAAATTGACGAAATCCTCGTTGAAATAGGCCGGACGTTCGGGCTCACCACCACCCAGCTCCATCAGGCAACGCATGGGGCTGCTGGAGCCTAATACATGCACGAGTGTCGCCGTAGCCAGCGGCCCGGTAAAGTGCGGAATCATACCCACGTAGTGCGTTTCGCACATGGACGCCAGCTTCTTAAATTCTGAAATCCCACCCGTGTTGGGCACCGTAAAGCGCGTGTAATCAATCAGATGCTGCTCGATAAATGTATTGCTATCCCAGCGGTCACCGAATTGCTCACCTACGGCTATCGGCACATTGGTCATCTGACGCACGGTTTTGTAGACATCCGGATTTTCGGAACGGACAATATCCTCGACAAAGTAAGGCTCCAGACTTTCAAGCGCTTTGCATATTTTAATGCCTTCTGTTGTATCAAACCGGGTATGCAGGTCAATAGCCCATTTGCCTCCCCCACCGACAGCCGCATCGATCCGTTTGCATAACTCGATGGTTTTCTTGGCATTGTCGTAAAAATCGAATGGCTGTTCCCCATTTCCACCGGTTGGGCCAATCCGGTAGGCCCGTAAGCCAGCTTCAATACAGTCGCGGGCGCGTTCTTCTTCGGTTTTTCCTTTTGAGGCCCGGAAGCCTGTAGCATAGCATTCGACATAATCGCGGGTAGCCCCACCCAGAAGTTCGTAAACCGGAACGCCTAGTGCTTTTCCTTTAATGTCCCACAAGGCCATGTCCAGCGCTCCCTGCGCGTGCAATTTTTCGCGGCCTGGCGGATAGAACATCCCTCGGTACAGGTTTTGCCAGATGTGCTCGATACGGAACGGGTTTTCGCCAATCATCATCTGGGCCAATTGCTCGATCATATCCTTCGAACCGCCTTCCCCAATCCCGATGATGCCGCCATCGGTTTCAATTTCAACGATACCTCTAGCCTGGTTGAACAAGGGTTTATTGTAGCCAGGAGCGGCATAGTACCGAATTTTGGTAATCTTAAGTTTAGGAGGAGCTGCTAGTGTGTCAAGGAACGGAAAGCCAGTTAAAGCAACAGCAGAACCTGCTGCCAGTGATTGTAGAAAACGTCTTCGTTGCATACAAGCAGGGAGATTAAGGTGGCTAATTTGCTATGCTTAAACGTTTAAGCAATTGGTTAAAAAAATCTATTTATTGTGTTTCTCTTTTTTACGTGACGATTCTCGGGCCATTAGTTGTGCATCAATGGTGTATTGCTGCGGTGCCCCTTCAAAATCCTTCAATCGGGTCATCAGTACTTCAACGGCTTTTTTACCCAGTATATCAATTGGTTGGCGCATAAACGAGATCGGGCAGTAGTACAGATCAAATACTTCAGCCTGTCCAAAACTGACTATTCCCAAATCATCAGGCACACGCAATCGTAATTCATTCAGGTACTTTAACCCATTGACGGCCAGCCCATAGGTCGAAAAAATAATGGCATCAATCGGCGATTCAGTCGATACCAATTCGTCGATGGCCGTTCGGATTTCAGTCTCAATGGCATCGAACCGAATCTTTTTTACCCAGCTTTCCTCTGCTACAATTCCTCGATCACGCAATGCTTCCTGATAGCCTCGAATACGTTCTTTGACGTGAAACATGGCTGACTGATAGGCTATAAAGCCAATTCGCCGATACCCGTTATTAATCAGATGAATACCTGCCTCATAGGATGCGTTGGCGTTGTTGGTAACGACAAAATCCGTTTCAAATTCCGGAAAGTGACGGTCCAGCAATACAAACGGCATCCGAATATGCTGCAGGTGTGTCACCAGGCGTTCTGAGTTTTCAGACGATACGACGATAAACCCATCAACCTGACGATTAATCAATACATTCATCAGATCCCAGGCTTTGTCGGCATCCTCATCCGAACTTCCTATTATAACTGTATAACCATTTCGACGCGACTCATCCTCTACCTCACGGGCAATGTTGGCAAAGAATGGGTTCGATATATCGGCAATAATCAACCCAATCGTATAGGTTCGTCCATCTCGCAGGCTCTTCGCCAGCAGATTTGGCTGATAATTCAGTTCTTTGGCAATCGCTTTAATCGTTTGTGCGATTTCCAGCCCTACACGCTCTTCCTTTTCCTTTCCACTCATAACATAGGAAACAAGAGCTGTAGAGACCCCTGCTTTCTTGGCTATATCACTGAGTGAAACTTTCTTGTACTTCATAGATTGGTAGGCAGGCCAAAAATAGCGCTTAATCGATTAAATACAAGAAAAATATTCCTTTTTTATGAATAAATTATTCTTATTCCAGAGCCTACCAACAAAATAGCATCAACCGTTTCTCTGAAAAAGCATTGGCTCCCCGTATACAGTGAAGCTGCTCGCTATAGGACGGGGTAAGTTAAGCTTAGCATTTCAACTTACCTGCCCGGATTCCTGTTTCTCATAAAACGTTTAGGAGTGCATTTTAAACGGTGGCACGGCTGATTACGGCAACGCAAATGCCACGTACCGATCCCCCGACTTCGTTTTGAGTTTGCCTCCCCCGCATGCAATCACCACGTATTGCTTGCCATTGACGGCGTAGGTACTTGGCGAAGCATACCCGGCTGCCGGCAGTTTAGCACGCCAGAGTTCACGGCCCGTTTTTCGATCGAAAGCCCGAATCAGTTCGTCGCGGGAGGAGGCAATGAACAGTAACCCGCCCGCCGTAACGGCCGGTGCGCCATAGTTGTCGGTGCCCGTTGGGGGTATGCCCTTCGCCACCAGTTCGGGGTATTCGCCCAGCGGGACTTGCCACCGGTGTTCGCCCGTATTCATGTCAATCGCCGTCAGCGTACCCCAGGGTGGGCGGCTCACGGGGTATCCGGCCCGGTCGTACCAGCGGGTAAACCCAGTGTGGTGATAGGGAGACGTGTTCAAGTTTGCCTGGCTGGCGACGGAGGTTGTTTTACCGAATAAAAAATCCACGATGGCCTTCCGCTCGGCTTCCTTCAGAGAGGTGAATGCAGGCATCATGCCCTGACCTTTGGCCAGCACCTGGGCCACCGATGTCTCGTTCCGTTTTTGGGCAATACTGATCAGGGCTGGATAGCTACCGTCGTGACTACCTTCGCGGTTTTGGCCGTGGCAGGCGGAACAATGGGTTTGGTAGAGTTGGCTACCGGTGCGCTCAACAACCCTTGCCGGACCGGAAGGGGTCGGAACCAACCCCATGGTGACCGGAATCTGTTTGGAAGGAACGTACATAATTCCAGCTTCATCTACCGCTGCTCCACCCCACTGCGCACCACCATCGGTGCCGGGGAAGAACACAGTCCGGTTGGGACTCAGGGGAAGGGGAATGAACTCCTTACCCTTTTGCCAGCGCCGGAGCTGGGCCATGATCGTGTCGCGGTCGGCGACAAAGTCGTTAATATCACTTTCCGAAAACGACTGGCGGGTAAACGGCGCGGGTTTCAAAGGAATCGGCTGAGTAGGCCAGGCTTTTTCCCCCGGCACGTTGGAGGCAGGCATGGGCCGTTCCTCAATCGGAAACAGCGGCTTACCTGTGACCCGATCAAAAACAAAGAGAAACCCTTGCTTGGATAAAACCGAAACGACATCCACCTTTTTGCCGTCATGAACGACAGTGAATAAATTGGGAGGAGCCGGAATATCGCGATCCCAGATGTCGTGGTGGATCGTCTGAAAATGCCAAAGCCGCTTTCCCGTAGTGGCATCGAGGGCTATAAGACTGTTGCCGAACAGGTTCTGGCCGGGTCGGGTGCTACCGTATAAATCGAAGGCTGCCGTCCCCGTGGGCACGTACACGATGCCGCGCTGCCGGTCGATAGCCATGCCCATCCAGTTGTTAGCTCCCCCAAAGTTGCGGTAGCCATCTTTGGGCCAAGTGTCGGCTCCGTACTCACCGGGATGAGGAATGGTGTGGAACGTCCAGACGATCCGCCCCGTGCGCAGGTCGTAGGCACGTATGTCGCCGGGCAGAGCCGGGGCTACCTCCGACACCCGGTGACCCATAATGAGCAGGTTTTTATAAATGACGCCCGGCGTATTGCTTACCACGTAGTCGTCGGCTCCGGGCCGGGCCAGACCCTCTTTTAAGTTGATTTTCCCGCCTTGGCCAAAACTGGTCACCGGCTTTCCTGTTCGGGCGTCGAGGGCATAGAGCAGCGAACCATAAGCGAAGAAAATTCGGGCTTCCCGCCCATCGGTCCAGTACGTAACACCCCGGCTATTCATGGCGAAGGTATCATCGGTGAAGGCCGTTTTCCAAAGCTCCCGGCCCGTAGCCGCGTCGAGGGCAAAGGCCTGCGACCCTGCCGAAACACCATACAGCACACCGTCGATAATGAGCGGGTTGCACTGAATCTGAGTGTTATTTTTAAGCGTATCGACTCCACCCGACGCATACTCCCAGGCGACCTTCAAGCCCGCAACGTTGCCTGGATTTAGCTGGGTGAGGGGCGAAAAATGGTTGCGATCTGGCCCACCGTTGTATTCAGGCCAGTCGGTGGCAGCGGGTTTTTCGGTCAGGCTGAGCAGACCAACGGCCAGCAGTAAGGCCGGGTAGGAGAAGCGTTTCATGAGTAGGTTTAGGGGAAAGTACAAATGAACACAAAATGGCTGAATGTTACAGTGACCGATCACATTAACAATGACCGTCAGACGAAAACCGTAGTCGTTTTATCAGACCAGTTACCCCAGTCGGCCCTAACCGAGACGGTTAACGTATAGCTGCCTTTGGATAAGGCAGGTCTTAGGTCTTGTTTACTCACACTGTTACCATTTCAACCGGTAATTCTTCTTAAATTTTACTGTCTGTCAACGACAATCCAGTTCCCATTGATATAGGTTCCTTTTTTAATAAGTGGTTTTACACTTATGACTAACTTCGCATCCCTTATCCCAACCGACTACGAACTAGCTTGTGAACGTATTTACTCAACATCGTGCTGATCAATCTGCCGAGATCAATAATGCTCTTCTAGTTCTGGAAGCCAACCGAGGCTCTGGCGGCTCATGGCAAGTGATTCAGGCTAATAAAGCAGCTCAGCAATTAGCTGGGGGAATTTCGGTGCCAGGAGCTTCGCTTGAGCAGTTACCCTTTCCCTTTAACGCCCCTCAACTAATCAGCCAGCTTGAGGAAGTTATCGAGCAGGATAAACATGTGTACGTTTACCTGCAACAACCTGACCACCCTGCCAGCCGTGCCAACGGCTATGAGTGTCAACTGATGAAAGCGGCCCCTGGGCGGGTAGTCCTTTCCCTGCTGTTGATAAAGCCGGTCGGTGAGCAGCCGGATTCACTCGAGCAAGTGATTGACGCATTGCCCGCTGGACTGATCCTGTTTCGGGCTATTCGCCAGCAGGATGGGCAGATTATTGATTTCCAGGCGATGCTTTGCAATCCAATCGGCGCTACTATCACCGGTCAGTCGCGGGAGTATATTTTATCCCGGCCCATCAGCGAACGCTACCCCAACATGCAGGCCTATGATTTATTTCATCAATATGTTCAAGTAGTCACGACAGGAAAACCCCATCAGCAGCTACTCTATCTCCCAACCAAAGACCTTTGGCTGGATGTATCGGTGGTCAAGTACAGCGATGGCCTGCTGGTTTGTTTTCAGGATGTGACAAGGGGGCAACAGACAGCCTCTCTCCTGGAAAGTGTGATGAGCAGTTCGCCAGCCTCGGTTCGCTATTACGAGGCCATCCGGGATGCAGAGGGCCGCATTGTCGATTTCATGACTAGTACGGGCAATGAACTGGCGGCCTACCGCCCCTTTCGACCTGCGGATTCAACCGTTGGCAGACGCATGCTGGACCTGTATCCCTACCTGAAAACCAATGGCTTGTTTGATCGCTACGTAGCCGTCGTTGAGACAGGGCAGTCTGATCAGTTCGAAACCACGCATCAACTGACTACCCGGACAGTCTGGTTCGACTGCCGGGCGGTGCGTCATGGCGCAGGCTTTGTGCTAACGACGCTGGATATCACGGCTCAGAAAGAAGCGGAGATGGCTCAGCAGCAGGAAGCCGAGCTGTTGCAACGGGTCCTGGATCATTCCCTAACGGGTATCGCCTGGTTCCAAAGCCAGTTTAATCCCGATGGGCAACTGGTGGATTTTATCCTGAAAAAGGCCAATGCAACCCTGGCCCAAACGCTGGGACGTTCCCCGCAAAGCCTGGAGGACCAACCCCTATCTCAACTTATGCCCCATCAACTGGTCAATGGCCTCTTCGACCGCTACGCCATGGTTGCCCAAACGGGAATTTCTCAGCGCTTTGAGTGGAGCAACGATACGACCACCATCTGGTATGAGATATCGGCCGTAGCCATACCGGGAGGACTGATTGTCACGTTTATGGACATATCAGCCAGTAAGCTAGCCCAGTTGGAGAGGCAGCGCCAGGCAGATTTAATCCAGGGTGTACTCAACAGTTCGACTAGTAGCATTGTGGTGCTGGAACCTCTAACCGATGAGCAGGGGCAGCTTATCGACTTTCACATTCCGCTCGCTAATCCGGCCACCCTGGGTTTGTTTTCTCCCTTTTTAGGCCAGGCCAGGCCGCTGGAAGTCTTGACGAATCAAACGCTGGTGACGCTTTTTCCTGCCATAAAGCAGCGGGCGCTATTTGGGGCGCTGCTTTCGGTGGTAAATACCAAAGAGCCGCTCCATACCTCCGTCGACTATCCGGAGTTGGGTCTCACCTACGACTATGACATCCAGCCGTTTCGGGGAGGAATACTGATGATCACCACCGACATTACGCCCCTTCGGATTTACCAACAGCAACTGGAAGCCAACAACCAGGCTCTAAGTCGATCCAATGCGTATTTACAGCAGTTTGCTTCCGTAGCCTCCCATGATTTGCAGGAGCCCTTACGAAAAATTCATGCCTTCGCCGATTTATTGCTGACTCAGCACGCCCACCAAATCGATGAAGCCGGCCAGGATCTGCTTCGTCGGCAACAGAATGCCGCTCAGCGCATGCAAATCCTCATCCGGGATTTACTGGAGTATTCCCGACTATCGACCCCATCACTTCCTATCGAATCGGTATCGCTTCAAACGCTGCTGGAGGATGTCTTAAGTGATTTGGAAGCTACCATCCAGCAAACCAGGGCTCAGATCAGTAGTGGCCCCTTACCCACCCTGCCGGGTAATGCCACCCAGCTTCGCCAGTTGCTCCAGAACTTACTGGCCAACGCGCTAAAGTTTACCAAACCTGGCCAGCCGCCCCAGGTTCGGGTGGACAGTTTCTCCTTAACGGCCAGTGAATTACCTCATCGCCCATCGGTAACCAAGCCCGAGGAGTGGATCGCGCTCCGGGTAACCGATGATGGGATTGGCTTTGATGAATCGCAGGAAGAACGCATCTTCGATTTATTCCACCGGTTGCATGGTCGTAGTCAGTACAGTGGGACGGGGATTGGCCTGGCTATTGTCAAAAAAGTTGTTGAGAATCATGGGGGCCAGATCACCGTGCACAGCCAACCGGGAGCAGGGGCCGTCTTTACGGTTTATTTGCCGATTCATCCCTAGCTCTCCTTGCGTGATGCTCTTTCAGGGAATAAATCTAAAAACTAAAAATGTATCGTATGGCTCGCTTAAAACCCATCACGTCTTCTCTGTATCAGCTTAGTCTGGGAGCCGTGAATGCCTTCGTGATTAAAGATGATGGCCTCACGTTGATTGATACGGGTTACCCAGGCAGTATGGAAGCTATTTTCTCCACCCTGCAACAAAGCGGAGAAGATCCTTATGCCCTAAAACAAGTGATTCTGACTCATGCTCATCCGGATCATGCCGGTAGTGCATCGGCGATAAAACAAAAGCTGGGTGTGCCCCTGCTAGCTCATCAGTTGGAAGCCGCGCTCCTGGAAGCGGGTTCTAGTGGCCAGTCCCCTATCTATCCATCACCGGGTCTGGTTAATCGGTTGATTTACCACCTTTTCATAAAAGGCGGAGACGGGGCAATTTCACCCGTGACCGTTGATGAGCGGCTACACCATAATGACATCATCCCGGTAGCCGGTGGGCTTCAGGTACTGCATACGCCTGGGCATAGCGTTGGTCATATTGCCCTATGGTTAAAAGAAGAAGGGGTCATGATCGTCGGCGATACGTGTGCTCATATACTGGGGCTGGACTTCAGCACCGTGTACGAAGATCGCTCGGTGGGTCTGCAAAGCATTTTGGCAATGGCGGAGTGCAGTTTCGATCAAGCAGTTTTTGGTCATGGCTCGCCTTTAAAGCCGAAGGCCAATCAGCAATTAAAAGCGAGGTTTAGCACGCTGGGAAGTCAGTAATCCGATTTGCTGTATTGATTACATTGTAAGGTAAGTTTTCTTATATTTCTCCTCCACGTTCTGTGTCCTCACAGAATGTTCATCCGGCAGGCAAACCAGGCTGGCGCACAAGCGGTCTGTGCGGACACAGACCGCGGGGAAGGCTCTCGTTTGTAATATTGGAAAACTTACATTACAGTGTATTGATTCCGATGCACACATCCGTTTGGTATGAACCCAGGCGATGAAGTAGTCAACAACTGAAGGTCTTTTTGGCGTAGCAACTGGTCAATCAGGCTCATAAGGTCTATACGGACAGCTTTATCCAGGCTGGAGCATGATCGCTGGTTTTCTCCCAACCTCTTACCGATCGATCTACACCGCCCTCCACCAACTGGCTGGCAAGTTGTGGACTTACTAATAAATGATCGATGCGAAGTCCGGCATTTCGCTGAAAAGCATACCCAAAATAATCCCAATAGGTGTACATCTGCTGGGTTGGGCTTAGTTGTCGAAGCGAATCAATCCAACCCATCTCCAGAAGTTTTGCAAACGCAGTCCGTGATTCGGGGCGAAACAGGGCGTCGGCCATCCATCGTTCGGGATGAGCAGCATCCAGATTCGTTGGAATGACATTAAAATCACCTGCAAGGATGGCCGGGATTCTGGCTTCGACTACTTGTGCCGCATATTGAATAAATCGGTCAAACCAACGCAGTTTATAGTCAAATTTAGGCCCGGGAGCCGGATTCCCATTGGGTAAATAAAGGCAGCCAATCCGTATCCCATTGATGGTAGCTTCAATATAACGGCTTTGTTCGTCCTCATCATCACCCGGAAGTGTACGCCGGGTTTCCTGCAAGTCAGCACTTCGCGCCAGTATAGCCACGCCATTCCAGCTTTTCTGGCCTTTCCAGATCGCACTATATCCGGCCTCGTGGATAGCCTGATGGGGGAATTTTTCCTGGGGTGCTTTTAATTCCTGTAAGCAAACCACATCGGGTGTGGTTTCGGCCAGCCAGCGCAGGAGCACAGGTAATCGGGCGTTTATGCCGTTGACATTATACGTGGCTATTTTCATCTGTTGAGCTGGTTTTCAGTGTCCCCTTTTACACGCATAGAGTGATTAGTTATTTCTTTTGATTACTATCCTAACAATTTACCTCAATTGAGCGTCATACTGAATGCATTCCATGGGGTTCATTGCCTACATGACGGCCCAACCGGTTAATCATAAAAGCGTAGGCTTGCTGCTAAGTCTGTGTTAAATGAACCCACTGCAAAGCGTATCCGATCAGTTTCAATTTCCCTGTCAACAAGAATAAACTATGAAAGTTATAGTATGCCTCCTGATTACATCTGTTACGTTTGCTCAGACCTCCAGGCCAAACCAAATCGTCTCTGTTTTTCAGAGCGATAGCTCCCTGCGGACTCAAACAATAGCGCAGCAATATGATTTTTATTACTCAGCCAAACAGGCTGAACAGTTTACGCAAATGGGTTCTATAGGTTATACCCAGGAAGACCGAATCAAAAAGAAACGGTTTCGCGACAGACCCTTTACTGAATTTGTACCCAAGGGGCGGAAACCCACTGATGACTTTGACGACTACACCTTAATTGGCTCGGGACTGTTGAACGACGTAAATTCGAATGAGGACTGGTAATAGACAGGCTACTACCTGGTATAATGCAATACGTACCGTTGCAAATAGGGTGTTTTATACGGCGAAGTCGCTAGTTTGCATGAGACGGTCGTTCACTCAGCCATACACGTCACGAAGATCATGATTCATTTTACGGTGGGTTATAATCAGCAGGAAATTGCGGTACAGACCAGCCATCATAGCCATCCTTCGCTGATGAGCCTGCTTTCGGATTATCTTTCTATTCCGGGCTTTGGCTTATGCTCTGGAATGGGCAGTTGTGGCACCTGTGTCGTTTACGTAGATGGTATGCGAGTCCTGTCCTGCGAGCTGGCCATTAACGATGAGCTGGATGATTCCCGAATTATTGTCAAGGACACGTTGGGGTAATACCAACAATCTGACTTCCACACCGGGATAGAATGAATCCGGCCAGCATAATCATGGGTATTCCTATACTTATAGTGTAAATGTTCCTTTTTTCAAGTATTTCAAGTATATAGTAGCTAGAAAAGGCCTTACTTCCAGATAAGGCTTTTAGTGTTAAAAGGCCCCTATACTCACGTCGATTGACTTACTAATGATACGTTTAGGTTTACTAATCTTACTGGTCATTAGCGAACTACCTGGCTTTGCTCAGTTAAACTCTTCTACAAATCTTTCTCCATCAACATCGTCGCAGGTACCGATCTTCAATCAATTTGAACGCTTAACGATAAAGGACGGTCTATCCGATAATTCCGTCAACTGCATCGTGCAGGATCGGGAGGGATTCCTCTGGTTCGGTACCAACAACGGTCTTAACAAATATGATGGGTACACGTTTACTATCCTTCAGCAAGATCCAGCCAGCCCCGATTCGTCACTCCACAGCAATAAACTGTCGACGCTCTACGAAGATCGTTCCGGTAGACTTTGGGCAACCACAACCAGTGGACCAACAACAGAAGGAGGAGGGCTTCATCAGATTGATAAACGTACAGGAAAGGCCATACCGATACCCATCAAAGTTCCGTCTGTCTTATGGAAACGAACGATGGGGATCTTCGAAGATCGGCAGGGTATTTTGTGGATTGGGTCATGGGGTGGTTTGATCCGATATGCTCCCCAGACAGGCCAGTATGCGTTATATCCATCACCGGAGCCCAACACATCGGTTATCTGTGCATTTGAGGATACTCAACATCGGTTTTGGGTCGGCACACTCAAAGGTCTTTATCGCTTCGATCGTCAGTCGGGGCGGTTCACGCTGGTTCGATTTCTGGCGGGCGAACAGCCCTGGGTGAGTACACTGGTTGAGGATAAAGAAGGCAATGTATGGGTCGGCACCAACACCTATGGCCTGATGCAGCTCAAATCCGGGGACAGAGCCGTTGAACTTGTCCGGTATGTTGCCAGCGAGCCTATTCACCCCCGAATCTTTATGAACGCGATCCATCAGAGCAAGCCCGGTCAACTTTGGCTGGGAACAACGGAAGGGTTGCAGTACCTCGATATCCGAACGCATCAGGTCGCTACCTATAAGGCTAATCCGGCCTTACCCTCGACCCTGAGCAACGATCAGGTACAGGCTGTTTTTCAGGACCGGGCCGGTACACTCTGGCTCGGTACGTATCAGGGTATCAATAAGCAAATCCGCCCCTCAGCTAAGTTCACCACCATTCAGCTCGTACCATCCACGGCCGAATTCCCTTCCGTTGTGAACCATGTATCGGCGCTGATACAGGATCGTACCGGAATCATCTGGTTTGGCTCCCGAAATAGTACCCTCCATCGATACAATCCACAAACGGGAGAGAAGGCCTTTATTCCGATCGATCCGGTAACGCCAACCAATCCGACCCTCCCATATCGGCTCCAGGGAGTCTATGAAGACCATTCCGGGCAGCTATGGGTCAGTACAAATGATTACCTATTGAAATTGGATCGACATACCGGCAGATCTGTCCAGTACAAGCCCCGCATTCACGGAATACTTTCGTTTGCCGAAGATCAATCGGGTGCACTATGGTTGGGTGGCGAAGATGGAATGGCTCAGTTTAACCCTAAAATCGGACAGTTCAGGTATTACTTCCATAATCCCAAAGACACTGCGAATGTGCCCATTGTTATGGTCAGTCGAAAGGGCGATGTATGGATGGCAGTCCGCGGAAAAGGAATGGGTCGGCTAAACCCTAAAACCGGCCAGTTCACCCCTTACTATCCCGTACTACCAGCCGCAAAAGGTCAGTTGAATGATCGAGAGGTAACGAGTTTGTTTGAAGATGCCAACGGACTAATCTGGGTAGGCACCAATGAGGGTGGGTTAAATTGGCTCGACCCAGCTACCGGCCAATTCAGGAGCCTGACCACTCAGCAGGGTTTGCCAGCCAACCATATTTCGGCTATTATCAACGACCAGCATGGTTATTTGTGGATAAGTACCTCGCGTGGCCTGTGTCGGTTAAACGAGAAAACCAAAACCGTTCATAGCTATACTACCGAAGATGGGCTACCCCACGACGTATTTTTGAGCAAGGTTTCCTACGGGCGCAACGGTGATCTGCTGTTCGGTAGCCTGAATGGGGTTGTGCAGGTGCATACTAACCAGCTTTATCAGGAAGCCAACTTTCCCATTTACATTACCCATTTTAGTGTCTTTGATCATAAAAAACCTTTGCTCGAAAACCGAGTCCAGCTTAGGCATGACGAAAACTTCGTTTCATTTGAGTTTGTGGCCCTGAATTATCCATCTTCTGGTAAAAATCAATATGCCTATCAGCTCATAGGAGTTGATAAAGACTGGGTTGAAAACGGATATGCCCATTCAGCCAACTATACCAATTTGTCGCCGGGGACCTATACTTTTCAGGTAAGAGCGGCCAATAGTGACGGAATCTGGAGCGGCCATACAGCGTCCATCCAACTCATTATTCAACCACCCTGGTGGGCTACCGGGTGGGCTTATGGGCTGTACACGCTATTGGCTGGTCTGGCCGTCTGGGGGAGTGTCGTCGTGTTTACCAATCGGATAAAACAACGCCAGGAACTGATTCTCAACCGACGGGAGGCCGAACAACTGAAGGAACTGGATGAATTGAAGAGCCGTTTCTTTACCAACATTACACACGAGTTTCGCACCCCGTTGTCGTTGATCCTTTCGCCGGTAGAAAAACTTCTGAAGGAGCGCCGGTTCGACGAGTCCTCCCTTATGCTGGTTCATCGCAATGCCGGGCAACTCCTACGGCTCATCAATCAACTTCTGGATCTGTCGAAACTGGATGGCAACTACATGGTCATTTCCCTGAAACAAGGGACTATCACTGACTTCATGGAGCCTATTGTGGCTATATTCCAGCGGTCGGCTGAGCAGAAAGGAGTTAGTCTGCTGTTTACGGCAGAGGATTTACCCCGCCAGGATTACCTATTCGACGCCGACAAGTGGGAAAAAATCATGACCAATCTATTGGCCAATGCCCTTAAATTCACCCATACAGGTGGCCGCATTACGCTGACGATCAGGCCCGAATGGACTATGAACGAGTTGGCAGGAGTCCAAATTCAACTGACCGATACCGGCATTGGGATTGCTCCAGAGCATTTGCCGCATATTTTTAGCCGATTTTATCAGGTCGATACCACCAGCACACGCACGTATGAAGGAACGGGGATTGGCCTGGCACTGGTCCATGAACTGGTCAACCTATTGGGCGGTACAATTAAGGTAGAGAGCCAGTTAACCATCGGAACTACGTTTCAATTGACGCTGCCCGTCCAATCCGTATCCACTCGCACAGACATTCCGAAAATCAGTTGGGCGGCTCCTTCACTAAACCCAGCGGATACACTGCACATAAGTGAAAGCAAGCCCGTTGTGAAACTGCCTGCTGCGGATCTTTCGGCAGCCCGGCTCCTGATTGTCGAAGATAATGACGAGTTAAGGGAGTTTCTGGTGGGTGAGCTGGAAGGAACGTATCAGGTATTCCAGGCTGGGGATGGGGAAGTCGGCTGGGAAATCACTCAGGCCGAACTACCCGATATTGTACTAACCGATTTGATGATGCCCCGGATGGATGGGTTCACATTAACGCGTCTCATTAAAGAAAATGCCGATACTGATCATATTGCGGTCGTGGTACTGACGGCGAAAACGGCCCAGCCGAGCCGGATCGAAGGTCTCCAGCAGGGAGCCGACGAGTATCTGGCGAAGCCCTTTTCAATCGACGAGTTACATTTGCGGCTCAACAACCTGATTGCCCGTCAGCAAAAACTAGGTGATCATTACCGGCAACAGTTTGCTTTGCCTTCCATAGCAACAACTCCCCCGGCCGACGGAACCAACGACCCGTTTCTATTGCGGATTTATGAACTGCTGGATCGACACATGGATGATTCATCGATCAACGTCGAGTGGCTAGCCGATCAATTGGCCATGAATCGGAAGACACTGTATCGCAAAGTGCAGAGTTTGATCCAGTTGGCCCCTGCCGACCTGATTCGCCAGTATCGGATGCGAAAAGCGGCTGAATTATTGAAGGAAGGACACAATGTGGCCGAAACCGCCGATCTGGTCGGTTTTAATACACCTTCTCATTTTACTCTTGTTTTTAAAGAGATTTACCAGCAAACTCCTTCTGAATTTATTGCCAGTCATACAAAAAACACCTGATGCTGGTTTTCCCCAGCGTTTATCGATTCAATGCCCCAAATCTGACAATATCTGCCCCAGATCTGACAGGATACGAATGGACAAATGAAGACATTTGATCTGGCAAAAC
Source organism: Spirosoma gilvum (assembly GCF_054776815.1). Lineage (NCBI taxonomy): Bacteria > Pseudomonadati > Bacteroidota > Cytophagia > Cytophagales > Cytophagaceae > Spirosoma > Spirosoma gilvum. The sequence continues at coordinate 343,913 of NZ_BAAHBH010000007.1, forward strand.
GCCCCTTCTATCCACGCCATGTAGTTCAGATCAATCTGACTACGCGGCCACCCAGCAACAAGAGCCAGACACTCCTGAATTTGAAGGCACCTCTGGACTAGTCTGTCAAATTCAGGAGTAGTCAGCCTATCAGTTCCTGACGCGAATTTTCAACTGATCGTTGGTTTCACCTTCTCCGATTTTACTCCCGATCAGTAGCGCTCAGGTTATAGATTTACCTGCGATTTTCCTGCTACTCAAATCTCCTATGACCATTTAATCAAAGGTTTACTCTTTGTATGGATCGGTCATTTAATTTACTCCTGTTTTTAAGCTTTACCCCACCCAAAAACGTAACTGTACGGCACTGGCTATACTGCTTGTGCTCTATTAGTACAGCGAACCAAAGCATTCGCTGTTTTCCGCTCAGGGCCTTTTCCACCACCCCGCCCTGTACGGAGCGGAACTATATACTGTTCATGACAATAACTCGATTGGTTTGAGGTATACTTCACGTTTCCGTCAAACGCACAGTATACCTCAAACACCTTCACAATTTACGAGTTATGTCTACCATGGATTATACATAAAGCAAAGTCCTTTACCTGAACAACTAATGACTACCATGCGTCGATATAGTCTGATACTCATTGGCTTTCTACTACGTGTTTCAACCATTCAGGCACAACCGATCGTTGCCTTAAATACGACGACCCGTTCAGCCGAAGCGAATAAGCCAGAAATCCGCCCCCGCGCCACAAAAGCCAGCGAGAATCCTTTTTTTCTAAAGGCGTATGGATTTTACAGCCTGCTGACTCCCGGAACGGAAATTAATTACAGCGGGTCACAAAGCCAGGTTACATCACCCACTATTTACAAGCCAGTCACTACTCACCTGGGCGCAGGCCCGCGTGCTGGTATTGGCATTGGTCTTATTGTCAGCGATTTCATCAATATTGGGATTGATGCCGATATGCTATTCGGAACAGCGCTTAAGGTTGATTACAATGTCTTCGTAGGCAGCGGTAGTACAGCCAGTTTCTACAATATTTCCACCAATACAACGCTGAGGGTCTTGTCCATTATTCCCAACGTTACGTTTAAAGCCCTCTCACGACCCAACTATTACATCTATAATCGGCTGGGGCTGGTGGGTGGAACTGTGCTGGACTATAAAACGATCAGTAATGCCCTCGAAACTCCCAGCCGAGGAGCAACCACTACCATTGTTGGGAATACCACGTATACAAAAAACTCCCTGTCGATAGGGTATCAGGCGGCTCTGGGAATTCAGTTTCGATTGAGCCAGGCCATCCGGGGGTTTGTCGAAGCGGTAGCGTATAATCAATCGTTCAAACCCAGAGAACTCCAGAGCTCGAGCACCAGTACAACGAATGGAGCTACGACCACACAGAAATCTACAACTGAATTCAAGGACATAGGCGATTACAACAAAATGAACCCGTACGAACAACCAACCTTCAATGTAGCCATCAACAGCGTTGGTGTAGGGGCTGGATTGGTAGTCCGGTTTTAGCTGCGTACCGGCTAGTCACTCGAATGCGATACAATAGTCCCTAACTGACTATACATAGTAGATAAATCGTCAAATCTGCAATCATGAACCGATTCATCATTCTTCTCATTACCTTGCTTGTCCATACGGTATCAGGCCAGGCCCAATCTATTCTTGCATCAACTGCCCTAACCTCGCCGAAAGAAACCGTTGCCCCAAAGGCTGTTCCTGACAAGACAAAGGCCGCAGAGTCGCCCCTGTATGTAAAAATCTATGGCCTGTATGGCTTATTAACGCCAGGGGTACAGATCAGGTACAGCGAGTCACAAAGCCAGACAGGTATCGCATTTCCATTCAAAACAACGAACAAAGGCTTAGGAGCGGGTCCGCGCGCCGGTATCGGCGTTGGCCTGATTGCCAGCGACTTCATTAATGTGGGGATTGATGCCGATATACTGTTTGGCTCAGCAATAAAGATTACGAATAGCTATGATGATGGCACCTATTCGTACACCAACTCATCGACTACAACGCTGAATGTTTTGTCTGTGATCCCTAATATTACGTTTAAGGCCCTTTCCCGTCCGAGCTACTACATTTATAATCGACTCGGCCTGGTGGGAGGAGTAGTGCTGGATTACAAGACCGTCGACAATGCGGTTAGCCTGTCCAAGAACGGGACCAGCAATACATTTCAAGCCACCAGTGCCTATACAGCAAACTCCCTGGCTCTGGGGTATCAGGCTGCTCTGGGAATTCAATTCCGGTTAAACGAGGCCATTCGGGGGTTTGCCGAAGTGGTGGCTTATAATCAATCCTTCAAACCCAAACGACTCGAAGTTACCAACGCCAATGTCATCGGAGGAAAACCCGTTAATAGTGTCGTGATCACAGATTACAAGGATGAGGGAAATATTGTAAATTCCACCACCGCATCCCAACCGAATCAGGCCTTAAGCTTCAATGTAGCCATGAACAGTATTGGCGTTGGAGCAGGTCTCGTCTTTCGGTTTTAATCATCTGATTCCGAAGGGTCAACAGGTAGAAGGCTGATTCAAATGCAGACGTAATGACAACTTCTAAAAAAGCCCTCCTGGAAACCAGAAGGGCTTTAACAATCCAACCTATAAGGCATCTCTTACTTAAACTTTCACTATATAGTACCCGTGTTGACTACCAGTGGACTAGTTATACCCCGGATTTTGCACGAATTCGGTCTTGTTCTGGAGCACATCGATCTCAACACGAGGAATGGGCCGGATGAGGTGATATGGCTTTACGTTCGGCGCAGCATCCAGATTATACTTTGTCAACCGTTCGACCAGCTTGCCCGTACGCTTCAGATCGAACCAACGCAGTTGCTCACCCACAAACTCACGAGCCCGCTCATCCAGCATAAAATCGAGCGTCATATCAGAAGCTTTTACGAGCATGTCATTGCTTTTTCCAGGCAGAGCTGCCCGCTTTCTGACTACATTGACATAATCGACTGCGGCACCCGTATTACCTAGTTTCATGCTGGCTTCTGCCGCAATCAGGTACATTTCGGACAGACGTAAGACGAACGCATCCCGTTTGCTATTCACGACATCTTTTGCCGAACGGCTTGGATCGGCAAATTTCCAGAGTCCTGCGTAACGCCAGCGTGGAATGGTTGGCACGCCGTTGGCCTGATATACATCATTCACATCGTAAATCGCATACGACTTCGATTTGCGATACGTATCCGACACGGCCCGTTTTGAGACTACGGCAATGGTATCGCCTAGTTTCATCCCTGATTGAAGAGTCGTTGCATCGTTGGCAAACCATACTGTACGGAACGTACCGGCCCAGCGAGCGTCTTTGGTTTCGTCGTAGAGGTCGAGTAAATACTTCGAGGGCATGTACTGAAGTAGCGAGCGCCCCGTTTCGAGGTCATATTGCCAGCCTTTCAGACCGTTGAAATAGGGAATAAACATCAGGTGTCCGTGATGACCGCCCTCCCAGAGCCAATAATAACCCAGATCGTCGTACCGGCCGTAGTCGTTGAGGGTATTATTTTCGGAGTAATTGACAAACCAAATCACTTCTTTGTTGGTGCTACCACTGCTGTTGGCAATGTCCCAAAGTGACTTATAATTCTCGGTCAGTTTGAAGTCATAACTCTTAATGACGCGGTCGGCCATGGCCAGTGCTTCCGTGTTTTTGTCCCGAGTCAGGTACAGACGTGCCAGAAAAGCGGCTACAGCGGGTTCCGTTACGCGTCCTCCCTGCGGAGCCACAACGCCTTTCAAACCCGTCAATGCTGTTTCCAGATCGCTGAAGATGAGTTTATAAATATCCTCAATGGGTGCTCTCAGTGCGGTTGTTTCCGGGCCGGTCGTTTCCTGCGTACGCAACGGAATAGCCCCAAACGTTTCGACCAGGTGGTAATAATAGAATGCTCTTAGGAACCGAACTTCCCCTTCCCGAACGGACTTCAGATTGGCAGGAAGCGGAGAATCTTTAATCCGGGCTATGGCGGTATTGCAGGCATTGATTCCCCGATAAAAACTTTTCCAGGCAAAAATCAACCCACCTTCCGTAGCCTGTAGATTCGAGTTGTAATCGTAATACGGGTAGGTTCCGTTGGCCGTATTGGCAAAGAGCATTTCGTCGGTGCCAGCTTCTGTCAGCAGGTAACCAACGGTTTTGCCGTACCAGATACGCGTGGGGGCATAGCAGGAATTTACCAGGCTCTCAATGCCTTCGGTAGTTTTGTAAAAGACATCCGCAGTTACGGTGTTTTTGTTGGTTTCGGTCAGGAAATCGGAGCAGGCATTCAGGCCCAACATCCCGGCGCAAACCGTGGCAAGACGTATATAGTTAAAGAGCTTTTTCATAATAAGATTCAGGAAAGACGAGTAGCGCGGGTGGAAACCCGCAATTAGTTGATAACAGCCGCGGATAGAAACCCGCGCTTCAGTTTAGAAACTGACATTCAGGCCAACAATAAGCTGTTTGGTCAGCGGAAAATCGACGGAACCACCGCGTTCGGGATCGTAGTCCTTCAGCTTGCTGAACGTGAAAAAGTTCTTCGCCGTCGAATAGAGCGTTACATTGCTTAGTGGCGTCTTTTTCAGCAGGTTTTTGGGCAGGTTATAACTCAGCCGGATATCCTTGATTTTCCAGAACGAGCCGTCGATATACCCAAGCGTGGAGATGTACTGATCGGTATGGCTCAGCCACGGACGTGGGTACGCATTGGTTGGATTCTCAGGGGTCCAATAATCAGCGACCGCAGTGGTACCACCCGGATAAAAATAGCCGAGATACTGACTATTAATCATCTGACCAACCCGCGCATAAATCAACACCGAGAGGTTAAAATTACCGTAGGTAAAGTTGTTGGTAATACCGCCCGACCATTTCGGCGATGCCTGTCCCAGCACTTTCCGATCGTCGCTGGCGGTTATCTTTCCATCGCTGTTCTGATCCCGTACTTTAATCTCACCGGGCACTTTGTTGTATTTGGCGGCTACATCTTTCTCATCCGTTTGCCAGATGCCAATTTTCTCATAGTCGTAAAACACCCGAAGGGGTTTGCCTACAAACCAGGCTTTCGAAACGTCGTCACCACCAACGCTCAGGGCCACAATCTCTTCTTTATAGGTTGCCAGATTCAAGTCGGTCGACCAGGAAAACTTCGGCGAGGTATAATTGCGGGTAGAAATCAGCAGATCGATCCCTCTGGTTTTGGTTTTCCCCACGTTGGCTACCGTCGTGCTGTAGCCTGTCAGTGAGGGCAGAATCCGGTCCATCAGCAGGTCGCTGGTGTTCGTATTGTAAACATCGATAGAGCCGGTCAGGCGATTCTTGAAAAAGCCAAAGTCAAGGCCAACGTTCACCGTTGCTGTTTTTTCCCAGCCTAAATCCTTATTGGCCAGTAGCTTGGGCCAGTAGCCAAAGGCAGGGGTTTCATCGAACGAATAGGCAATTTTACTAAGCCCACCCTGCGTCTGATACGCAGCAATCGCGCTGTTTCCCGAAATACCGTAGCTGCCTCGTAGCTTCATTTCGGAGAACAGGTTTCCGGCACTCGCCATGAACGACTCGTCCAGCAAACGCCAGCCAACAGCTACCGACGGGAAGTACGCCCACTTATGTCCTTCGGCCAGTACCGATGCGCCATCGGCACGTAACGAAGCGGTTACCAGATACTTATCTTTAAACTTGTAGTTCAGGCGGCCGAACACTGATGCCAGTGAGCTTTCGACCAGACTGCTGGTTGTAATGATGTCTTTGGTGTTGGTATTCAGGTTGTAAAACAGCGACGACGAAAAGGGCTGATCTTTCCCTTCTCCCGAAAAATTGATAGTTCGGTAGCTGATCATACTCGTCCCGACCATGGCATTCAACGAATGGTTGTTGAACGTTTTGGTATAATTCAGCACATTCTCCCAGGTCCAGTTCCGGTTTCGGACGTCGTTGAGAGCTGCCCGTGAATAGCCGCTGTTTACACCCGCCAGGGTGGTGTTTTTCCCTTCAAAAATACCCTGTTGACTACTGGAAATATCGATGCCAAAGCTAGACCGTAACGACAGGTCTTTCAGGATTGACCATTCGCCAAAACCAAGCATAAAAATCCGGCTGCTGGTGGTCAGGTTCGAATAATTGTCAGGGCTTTCATCAAGGAGGGGATTATACACCAGCGTTCCCGGAAATGGGTAGGTTTTGATCGAGCCATCTTCATTGTAAGGAATACCCAACGGCGAGTTTTTCTGGAGGTTCCAGAAGCTGGTGTTACGCCGTTGCTGGGTAGACGAGTTGAAATTCAACACTACCCCTACTTTCAGATTATTCAGAATCTGGTGGTCGAGATTCAGGTGCTGAACAAACCGCCGTAGCTGATCATATTTCAGCAAGCCCTTTTCGTTAAAATATTCCGACGACAGGCGAAACTTCGTTTTTTCGTTGCCGCCCGAAATGGCGATATGGTTGTTTTGAACGCTTCCATTATGAGTCATTAATTTGGCCCAGTCGGTATCAATGCCTTTCCGAATGTTGTCCATCTGGACATTGAAAATTTTCTCATCGTCGGCCGGGCTACTCCATTGTCCAGCCGCCCGGTAGGCTTCCCGCGTCATGGTCACGTATTGCGCCGTATTGGTAACGTGCTGATAAGCAACCGGATCATTGATCCCATAGTAGTTATTAAATTCTACTTTTGTTTTGCCTACCTTACCGGTTTTGGTAGTAATCAGCACAACGCCATTGGCACCTCTTGACCCATAAATAGCGGTCGACGACGCATCTTTAAGCACTTCTATCGAAGCAATGTCGTTGGGGTTCACGTCGATGTAGGAACCATATTGAATACCGTCGACCAGAATCAGCGGCTGGTTGGAGGCATTCAATGACCGGTTTCCACGAATGGTAAAATTGAGGGGAGCGCCCGTTTCGCCACTACTGCGGGTTAAGTCCATACCGGCGACTTTACCTTGCAGCGTTTCCAGCGCATTAACTACCGGCGTCGACGTAATTTGTGTTTCTTTGATCGACACCACCGACCCGGTCAGGTCCCGTTTCTGCACCTGTCCATACCCCACCACAACCACTTCATCCAGCGAATTCTGATCTGGTTGCATACTAATGTTGAGTACCGACTGATTGCCTACCTCCACATCCTGACTTTTGTACCCAACAAAGGAGAGTGTAAGCGTAGCGCCTTCGTTGGGAATGTTCAGCCTGAACTGGCCTTTGGCATCGCTGGTGGTTCCCCGCGTAGTGCCTTTGATAACGATGCTGACACCAGGAAGCTTTTCCCCTTTCTCGTCGGTAATGGTGCCGTTAACCGCTCGGTCGACGGTTTCGGGCTCAACTAATCCTACGTCGGCTCTGGTTTCGGTCTCCGATATAATGCTGTCCAGCACAATATGTCCATTGATGATCTGATAGCTCAGATTAAGGGGTTTCAGCAGTTGGTCCAGTGCATCCGATAGCCGAACGTTACTGAGATGAATGGTAACCGGCCGGTCAGCACCGATATTCCGGGAACTATACACAAACTTGGTTGCGGTTTGTTTCTCGATCTGTACCAACACTGCCCGAAGCCGTTGGCCTTCGGTGTGCAGCGACACCGACTTGCTTAGTAACTCCTGAGCCTTTCCATCGAAGCCGTAGGATAAACCAACAAACGTGACCAGTATAAAGAGCTGTATAACAGATAGTTTCATAAGCAGCAAAAAAAACGATGTACGTCGGCTGCATGACCAGCTCATTGGAGCTGAATCAAAATTTTTCATACCTTTAAGGGTTTGTTAAATGGACGATTTGACAAATAGGCCCTCGGTCATCGGGCAGTGCAATGCCGCAGATGAATAGCTTACCAGGCTAGCATGAGGGAAGAATCGGGAGCAGGTTATGGTGCAAACATGACCTGCTCTTTTTGTTTGAGAAGCAGCGTATCGAATTTACATAGGCCCAGGAGTTAGAGGTTTATTTTACAGAGTAGCACAGCCTTTTCCGCTAATGACAATGGTAGTCCCCTGTACGGTATAGCTTGACTTGGTGGCCGCACAGATCATATCCAGTTGGGCATACAGTGAGAGGTTCGACAGGTCGGCCGTGAGCGGACATTCATTCTGAGCCTCATTTTCGAGCCGGATGGTGATGCCATACGCCTGTTCCAGCCGGTCGACCACCCGACGCATCGGAACATCATCAAACACAAACGATTGGGATTTCGCTTCTGATTTTTCAGCGACTATCACTTGCGGGCGTTCAACCAGGCTGGTTACAAACTGCTGGTTATCGGACGAATAGGTCGCTTTCTGATTCGGGGTCAGGATAATGGTGTTGCTGGATTCGACGGATTCGAATACTTTCGGCTGCTTATAAACCGCCACCCGACCGGTGACCACTTCAACCACTACCTGTTTAGCCGCTGACTGCGTTTTCACCAGAAAGCTGGTGCCTAACACTTTGGTTACTACTGTACCCGTATACACATAGAAAGGACGCGATGGCATTTTCTGAACCGTAAAAAAGCCCTCGCCCGTTAGCTGTACTTCCCGTTTGTCGGCCGCGAATTGAGCCGGGTAGCCAATCGAGCTACGGGGAGCTAGCCGAACCTCACTCCCATCCGACAGTTTGACAGCTTCGGGTGTATCGGATGAGTTCATGTGCTGCACCCACCCCGGCTGGCTAATACCCTGAGCTACCTCATTACCCGACCGGCTATCTTTCTGCTGACCATAGAACCACCAACCGGCCAGAAGCACCAGCACGACCGAAGCCGCTACCGCCATCCAGCGATACTCCCATGGCTGACGAGTGGCCGTAGCCGGCATCGGAATCACTTTCGGCGACTGCGTCCGACTCTGGATTTGCTGCCACAGCAAGGGTTCAAGCGACTGTAAATCGGTCTCCCTTACTGGTTCGCGATCGTTATTCTGAACCGTGCCGTACCAATGTTCGACAAATGTCCGTTCTTCGTCGGTGCATTTCCCTTCCAGATACTGTTGTAAAAGAAACCCAAATTCCTTGCGACTCATACGGCTGGAGTTTATCGTCAATTACACGACAGATTTCCTCCCCTCCGACCGCAAATGATTTTATAATTTAGTCGAACATTTATATTCTACACCCATATTCACTATCATATTCTTTGTATAATCCAAAGCATGTTATTTTAAAATCCACTTTACGATAACAGTTTTGCTATAATCATTGCTATAAATCTAACCCCAAACGGCGGACCGTTGGCATTCCAGTCGTGCTTACCACCCCTTCCAATCATTAACTCATTTAAGGCAAACAGGCCCCTAAAACAACCGAGTATTAATTCTGATTACCAACAACCGGTTAGACTCATCTACTTTGCAGCGTTGATCCATAAAAACAGCTTAAAGCAGCAGATACTCGACCTGAATAAGGCCATTGGAAGGACATATACATCATCAGCAAAAGTACTATGGCTATACTGACAATCCCCCAGGCAAAACGGAATACCCTGGATTTACTCGTTAATGAGCTACAAACCATTGATAATCTGGTGGCTATTGTCTTGGGTGGTTCCCATTGTATGGGTTTGGCCAATGAGAGTTCAGACCTGGATGTTGGTCTGTATTACTACCCAGCGGCTCCATTTGCCATTGATGAGGTAAAGTCTATTGCCAACAAATACCATGTTGAAGACACCCTGACGGTTACCGACTTTTATCAATGGGGAGCCTGGGTAAATGGGGGAGCCTGGATTAACACAGCATCGGGAGAAGTTGATTTTATCTATCGCAACATCGAACAGCTAAAAGCGACCATCGATAAAGCCAGGAATGGTATATGGGAAACTGATTTTGATCAACAGCCTCCCTATGGTTTTTCCTCGGTTATCTATTTAGCCGAAACGAAGTATTGTTACCCGCTCTATGACCCGTATGGGATTATCAAGGAGTTGAAACAACAAGTCGAGCAATACCCCCCTAAACTTAAACAAACGATTGTTCAGCAAGGATTATGGGCCGCTGCATTTGCCCTTTGGCAAGCGGAGAAATTCGCGGCCAAACAGGATCTGTATACTTGTATGGGCTGTTTTACCCGCATTGTAAAAAATATTGTAGATGTCCTCTTTGCGCTCAATGAAGAGTATGCCATGGGTGACAAACGTTCGCTTGACCTCATCGTTAAGATGCCCAGGTGCCCCAATAAGCTAATCGACCAAATAGAAGAAATCTTAAGTTCAAACCGCAACACATTATCCCTGAATGCCAGTCGCCTAAGGGAATTATTCGATCAGGTAGTAAGGTTGGCGGACGGTATGTATCAGCCCTATTTTAATCTCTGACTAAACCAGGCAACTAAATTTTCCAATTACGCTTAGGAGCTGAAGTTATCGGATTACCGTCTGAATGGAGTTGTGCAACAGCCACGCACCATCTAAGAAACAGACATAAACAAGTTCCTGCGTCTCACTCAGGAGGGAAGACAGTGATTTATCATTATCTGTCTAGTATTCCGTCAATGCGTCTTATTGAGCCGCATACGTTAAGGAACGTACAAGATTCTGGGCAACAGAAATTTTGTACGTTCCTTAGCTTCGTTTCACACTACAACTTACCTATTAGTTGCAAAATTAATTGCACTTTCATCCCAACTTGCAGCACCAGCCAGTGCATCAATAACATCTTCAGGGCGGTCCACAAATGACCACATATCCAAGTGTTTCTCATGCATGAAGTTTTCCCGAACGCAGCGTTCTAGCATCTCCCTCAACGGGTCATAAAATCCTTTGGTGTTTAAAATAACAATTGGTTTGGTAAACTGTCCTAACCGCTTCAAAGTGATTGCTTCCAGAAGTTCTTCCAGGGTGCCGCTTCCACCTGGCAACGTCACTAGCCCATTAATACCCTCCAGAAATTTGGCTTTCCGTTCGTGCATGGTCTGAGTAAACTCAAAGTCAGTAACGTTTTTATGAGCCCACTCCACTTCATTCATAAAGTGAGGCATAATGCCTTTAATCTTCCCCCCGTTTAACAGAATGGTGTCGGCGAGTTTACCCATCAATCCAATAGCTCCTCCTCCGTAAACGACTTCGATGTTGGCCTTAACAAACTCTATAGCCAGCGCTTCTGTCGCATCAAAATAGGCATCATCAACTTTAGCGCTAGAAGCGCAGTACACGCATACTTTCATAGTTTTTGAATACGGCAAGCTTTTGTATAATTTCTATTTTTAAATAGACACAAAACTATAGCTTAAAGAACCAATGAGCTAATAGTTTTTCGTGAAGTACATTCCCTTTTAGCAGTAATATAGGGCAATGGCCAGCATAAAGTAATCCTGCAATAAAGGTCGGAGCTGTTTGAGTGCTACGCTAATATGGTATTCAACCGTTCGTTCGGGAATATCCAATTGCGCCGAGATTTCTTTCGCTGTCTTGTACTCCAGTCTGTTCAATCGGAAAATTTGCCGGGTCTTTTCAGGCAGGTCGTTCAGTTGTTGTTCCACCGAAGCCATCAGGTCGTTCAGGGCAATTTGTTCTTCGGTATAGTGTTCGGCCGATGAGAAACTTTGGGCATGCTCAACGTACTTCTCGCGGGTCAATCTCGCTTTAAACAGATTGATCACAGCATATTTGAGGGAGGTATGCAGATAAGCGCCCAGGTTTTCGATCAGTAGCGTTTCACGTTGTTCCCACAGCTTTACGAACAGGTCCTGCACCATGTCTTCGGGACTATCGGTAGACGGCAATTTGTTGCGGGCAATGGTGTAAAGCTTTTTCCAGTGACGAAAATAGATCTCCTGAAAAGCAGCTTCGTCGCCCTTTTTCAGGTAGATCAATAAAGTCGTATCTGGAAGCGATCGATAGTCCATGATTGCCTAAGTCTGCTGGAACCTGCTTGCTAAAGTACACAAATTTATACGGATAATGATTGAACAAACGATTTACGAAGAGGGCAATAGGGCTGCTTTTACGGATACTTATCCCGAAAAAAGGGGCCTTGAAGAAACCTGTAGATCGTTTGAACGCTTAATTCCGGGTTGAGAACGTTCCCGGCAACGATTGCGTAAAAAGTCACAAAATTTCCTTTGCTAAATCTAATTGGGTTCTCTATCCTTGGCCGACTTTTCCTCAGCATGGGCTTGTCTGCCCTATCTCCTTTCCTGGCATATGCACAAAATTGGCTTACTGATCCTCCTAATTTTCTGTTCTGATACCTGGGTTACTGCGCAAACGTTTATGCCGTTGTGGCCTACGGGCAAAATGCCCAATTCGAAAGGACTGGGACTGACCGATAGCATAGCGAATGAACGGGTTTATCGTGTCGGCACACCCGGTTTTTACACATTCTTACCATCGGTACAGGAAAACAAAGGCGCGGCCGTCATCATCTGTCCGGGTGGGGGTTACGAACGACTGGCGTACATGATCAGCGGCTGGCAAATGGCCAAATGGTTCAACACGATGGGCATTAGTGCCTTTGTACTGAATTACCGGCTACCCAACTCCCCCGATTTGAAACAGCGTGAACTGGGGCCGCTTCAGGACGCCCAACGAGCCATTAAAGTTATCCGCGCCAATGCCGCCAAATGGGGCATTAAGCCTGATAAGATAGGTGTCATGGGCACATCGGCGGGTGGGCATCTGGCTGCTCTACTAGCCACAGCCACCACCGACGTATCGGTGATCAATGACTCGATCAGTAAGCAGGCTTTCCGCCCCGATTTCGCTATTCTGATTTCGCCGGTTATTACAATGGGCCAATATGCCCATGCCGGTAGCCGTAAAAATTTGTTAGGGCCGAACCCGTCGGCCGAACTGCTCAAAACCTATTCGCTCGAAAACGCCGTGACACCCAATACGCCCCCATGTTTTCTGGTACATGCCTTTAATGATACAGGCGTAGATCAGCGAAACAGTTTGCTTTTTTATCAGGCGCTGGTCAATAAGAAAATTCCGTCCAGTCTGCATATTTTCCCGCAGGGCGCTCACGCCATTGCGCTCCGAAACAATCCGGGCTCAACGCAGGAATGGGTTTCGCTCTGCGAAAGCTGGCTGCTGGAAATGAATTTCATTCCATTAATCAAGTAACGTGTATCAATATACGTTAAAAATAAATAAACTGGAATTATGACCCAATTCTTCAGGCAACGAATAGTTTTCGTACTCGTTACATGGCTGGTAACCACCACTGCCTGGGCACAGCTTGGACCGACGGGCGGGCGAGATACGTCGTTTACGGTACAAAAATCGTATGCTCAGGAAAAGAAACATCATCCCGAAATTACGCTGGCCGATTCGACCTTACCCAACGGCGTTCGCGTAGTTCGAAACATTGCCTATAGTACACCCGTCGCCAATCGAAAGTTGCTACTGGATGTTTACGCACCTGCGACCACCGCTAGCAAACCGTTACCGGCTATTCTGATGGTTCATGGGGGAGGCTGGCGTTCGGGCGACCGTTCGCATAATAACGTACTGGCCGGGCAGTTGGCAGCTAAAGGATTTGTAGCGATCCCTGTAGAATACCGTTTGTCGCCCGAAGCCTTGTATCCGGCCGCTGTGCATGATGTGAAAGCCGCCATTCGCTGGATGCGGGCCAACGCACGTACGTACAACATAGACCCTAAGCGCATTGCTATACTCGGTTTTTCGGCGGGTGGGCAGCTAGCGGCACTGGTCGGCAGTACAAATAAGAATCCAGCTTTTGAAGAGAAAAAAGAGAATGCTAAGTATTCGAGCGATGTTCAGGCCATTGTCGATATTGATGGCGTACTGGCGTTCATCCATCCTGAATCGGCCGAAGGTAATGATTCAAAATCGATCTCTGCCGGTACGTACTGGTTTGGTTACTCCAAAGCAGAAAAACCCGAGTTATGGCAGGAAGCTTCCGCCTTAAATCACATCGACAAGCGCACTCCGCCGATCCTGTTCATCAACAGTTCCGTCGACCGTATGCACGCGGGCCGCGACGATCTGATTGCCAAACTCAAGCCGTTCGGTACGTATTCAGAAGTACATACGTTTCCCAACGCGCCCCACACGTTCATGTTCTTCAATCCGTGGTTCACGCCCACGCTGACGTACATAAACGACTTTCTGTATAAGGTGTGGGCCTTGCATTGAGTTCTTTTTCCGGAAGTTATTGAGAAGCGGGTATTTGTCAGTTCGGCACTAAGCGGCCCTGGGCATCCTCTGCGTGTGGGCGGCTCAAATCCAGTCCGTCCAAAACCAATACGCCCTGAATAGACGACTGTTGGCTCGGGTCCTGTTTCCACGACCAGACCAATTTACCGGCTGGCGTATATTCCAGAATCTGCGTACCGCTACCACCATGATCGGCACCATGCCCCTGCCAGTTGGCAACAACCCAGTTGCCATTTTTCAGAACTTGAAATCCAGCGAAAAAATGTGGATTTACGACCGGTGGTCCGCTGATGCTATCGACAAAGGCCCCTTTCCTGTCGAACCGCTGAAAATTGGCTGAATAACCACCACTCACCAGCGTTTGGCCGTTGCCCAGTCGCTGGGCCTGCCAGGCATGCTGTGCTTTCTCTTGTTTGGTAAGTTGCGCGCTCCACAAAATAGACCCATCGGGCTTGCCTTCGAACACCCGGTCATTGGACGTAATCAAAAAATTTCCATCGACCGTTTCCCGGATAAGCCGGACATAGTTGAAATCAGGAAAATTGACGGTTCGCTGTATGGTCTGATTTTTATCCAGTTCGAGCAGAACGATGCCCTTCTTGCCCTGCCAGTTCAACCCGACGAGCATTACATTCCCATTGCGCAGCCGCCGGGCGGCAATGGTTCCGTCGTAGGTAGTAAGTTCGGCCACTTTACTCCCGGTTTTAATATCGCGCTCTTCGTAGCCTTTGCCCGTACCGATCATCACCCGCCCCTGCCCGACCAGTTGCAGATCGCGACCAGCCGGAACGGATACGTAATAATTCCGTTCGGGATGCGCCAGATCAATGTAGTTCAGTTTTGAGAGTCCCTCGTCACGCAACAACATCTGCCGGGCGGGGTAGGTATTTGAAGATGGCTGGGCGCTACTGTTTATACAGAGCAGTAGAAACAGTACTGAAAACAAGCCAATCGTGTATGTTTTTATCATGAATTAAAACCGTTTTTATGCCAGAAAGACGTTTTCGGGCAGATGTATACTATGAAGCTGTGCAAACTTTTTATGACGCAGAATGATGAAATTAAGTTGATTTAGTTCGTCCGCGATATAATCGCGGACGAGCAAAGGCAAAGCTATTCTTTCCGAGGCTTCAGCCCCTCAAATTCCAGGGCCAGCATAATGAATGGACCAACGGATTTAGGGTCGTTGTCGCGTTTGGCTTCTTTGCAATAGTATTCGTACGTTCCATCGCGGTAGGGAGTTCCGCCGAGACCAGCCCCGGCACAGGCATCGGTGATGCTAATGCGCCCATCAGGTTCGGTTCGGATAAAATGGGGCAAGATACCATCATAACCCTTCTGCGCCACACCCAGGTACTTCTTATCCAGATACCCTTTTTTGGCGGCCTTCTCCAGAAAATACACAAACATGGTCGACGCTGACGATTCGAGGTAGTTACCTTCCTGCTTACCAACGTCCATTACCTGATACCAGAGTCCGGTTTGCGGGTCCTGATACCGGGCCAGGGTTTGCGCCAGTTGCTGCGTAATGGCCAGAATCTGTTGCCGCTGCGGATGATTGGTCGGGAAGTAATCCAGTACATCAACGAGGGTCATGGCGTACCAGCCCATGCCTCGCCCCCACACATGCGGAGACTGGCCATTTTCCTTATTGGCCCAGCGTTGCTCTTTACTTTCGTCCCAACCGTGAAAATACAAACCCGTTTTGGGGTCTTTGTTGTGCCTGTCGATCAGCTGGATTTGATTGGCGACGTCAGCAAACAGTTCGGGTTCGTTGAACACGTTGGCGTACTGCGCCAGAAACGGCGATGCCATATAGAGCCCATCGAGCCACATCTGATGCGGGTAATGCTTTTTATGCCAGAATCCGCCCTCACTCGTGCGAGGGTGCGTAAGCATCTGACTACGCAGGAGCCGAATTGCTTTTTCGTATTTGGGGTCGTGCGTACGCTCGTACAAAGCAAACAGGAATTTGCCGGAGTTGACCGCGTCGATGTTATACTGGCTGAGTGTGTACGTTTTGATACTGCCATCCGGGCTGATCATATCGTCGGCGTATTCCTTGATGTAGTTGTAATATTTCTCATTGCCCGATTGTGCCCAAAGCTTTTCGAGCGAGCTGCAAACCAGACCGTGGCAGTAGTTCCAGCGCGGTTCTTTCGAGAAATCGAGCATCCAGCCTTTCGGGTTCCGGCTCATGTCCGAATCGGCCATACGCACCGACCAGGGTACGTCTGCGCCGGTTTGCTGAGCAAATGTTGTTAAGGCAGTCAGTATAATTAGTAACAGTGAGTTATTTACCTGAGCCACAAAAAAGCGGATCGGATTTAGAACCGTTTTTTTGTCATTCCGACCGTAGGGAGGAATCTCAGGATTTCCAATTAGGCAGGTTTGAGATTCCTCCCTACGGTCGGAATGACAAAAAAACATTGAGTTTTGGTCAGAATTAAAACATGGCAATAGCTTCATCGTCTTTTACCGATTTAAACCGCAAAACGGTATCATTTTTTTACAACAGATCTATCATTAAGGATTTAGACCCTGTACAGGCTCAACCCGGAACCAGTCGAAATCGGCATGACCTGAATCGTTTATCTGGGTCGTGCGGGTGCAGAAAATGCCCATTTTCGCACCAATCCAGCGGCCAACTTCGGCCAGGAACGTGTCACTTGTTTTCGTAAAGTTTTGCCCATCGAGGCTGTAGCTGAACTGACATTTTGCACCCTCTGTCACTGTTACGCGGAAATAAACTGGCGTATTCTGGTTGATTCGGGCGAGAACCGTCTCCTCTTCGGGTTTACCTTCCGATGCTTTTTTGCAAACGCCATACACCAGACTTATGCCCTCTTTGGTGCTTTTCAGTACCAAATTGGCGTAACTCTGCCCCATGATGATCAATCCCGTCCGCTCGTTTTCCAGCTTTGGATTCGGCCGGAACGTCAGTTTTGTGGTCACCATAAACCGTTCGGCCGGAAATTTCTGTAATAACAGATTCGGGACATCCCAGTTGTTTTTGGTTTCGTCCGGTACTTTGTAGGAATATAGTCGCAGAAAACCCTGGTTACTGGCGGTGTGCCAGATGCCCTTCGGATTCGCCTGCCATTGCCATTGTCTCCCTAAAGCGATCGAATTAAACTCATCCGATTCAGGCGGGGTCATAATTGGGTACTCTTTACCGGGTGCAGGTCCCGCAACGGCCGGTTTTTTGTGCGTCAACACGGGTTCGCCCTTGCCATCGCCGTCCGCATCAATGCCAATAATCGGCCAGTCAGCCACCCACTTCATCGGTTGGAGATGCACCACACGCCCATACGCTTCTTTGTCCTGAAAATGCAGGAACCAGTCTTCACCGGGTTTACCATTGATTGGCTTTGTATCGACCCAGGCCCCCTGATGCGGTCCGTTGATGGGGCTTTTCCCCTGATCCATGACTACTTTTCGTTCGTAAGGCCCATAAACATTCTTCGAGCGTAGCACAAGTTGCCAGCCGGTGGGTACGCCACCCGCCGGGGCAAAGATGTAGTAGTAGCCGTTGCGCTTGTAAATCTTTGGACCTTCGATAGTTGGGTCGGTTTCGTGTCCGTCGTAAACAATGACGCCCTCGTCCATCACCCGGCTTCCTTCGGCATTCAGCTTCTTCACCGTGATAATGCTCTTGATACCGGCCCGACTACCAGCCCAGCCATGAACCAGATATACCTGCCCGTTATCGTCCCAGAGCGGACACGGATCAATGAGTCCTTTTCCGCTCTCCACCAGCACCGGCTCCGACCAGGGCCCCGCCGGATTGGTTGCTTTGGTCAGATAAATACCAAAATCGGGATCGGGGTAGTAGATGTAAAACTCCTTGTTGTGATACCGAATAGCGGGTGCCCAAACGCCGTTGCCGTGCTGCGTTTTCTCGAAATGTTCGAACGGCGGCTGACGTTTCAGGGCGTGACCGATCAGATTCCAGTTGACCAAATCTTTCGAATGCAGGATGGGCAAACCGGGAATGGCATCAAAACTGGACGCGACCATATAGTAATCGTCGCCCGCCCGGCAGGCATCGGGGTCCGAGTAATCGGCGTTCAGGACTGGGTTTTTATAGGTACCGTTTCCCAAGTCCGACACCCATACGTTCGATACGTAGGCACTTGAACCATTGGTCGAAACGGGCTTTCCCGAAGGAGATTGTGCTAATGTTGAGTGTATTACCAGAAGAAGTAAACTACTGACTGATAAGAATTTCATGCGGCTACGAATTGTTATGCGGTTTAGCTCTAGTATAACCATGTCCATCGTTTGGCCCAATCCAGCAAGATGGCGTTGCGCCATTTGAGTACGGTTTTGCCCCCTTGTTGTCGGCCGTCAAAAAGTGCTGGGTCAGATCGGTCGGTGAACCAGTTAGGACCCAATCGAAAATCGTCGGCATCCTGTTTGCCCGGCCAGGTGTTGTTGACGACAAATTTTCCGGTTTGAACAGCAAATCCAGGAATGGTTGAGTTGATAGTGTAGGTCAGTGTTTCAGCCTGTTTCGGAACGTACATGATCGCATACTGTCCTTTACCCAGATAATAACCCGGCCATTTTTGCTCGCCAATCTGAGCCTGAACGGCCATTGTAAAGCAGGCAGAATCCGTCGGTATGTTGATCTCCGGTCCCTTAAAGTGGATTTCCATAACCGAATACACGCCTACGGTATCGGTAAGGGTCGTATTACGATTGAAGACAGTTCGTGGGCTATGGGTGAATTTTTCAAAACTGCCCCCCCAACTTTCTTTGAACGGATCATTTGGGTCGCCATCCATCACATAGAGCAGAGACGGCGTGTCGCCCATCTTGGGATTACCCTTGTAGTAGCCCTTAAAATCGTTGCCTAAATTGCCAGCAGCGTGAATATAGCGGTCGTAATAGTTGCGCGTGTTCAGACTATCGGGCGCACCCGTATTCGAAAAGAAGCCATTGTAGGAGCCGTTTGCTTCGATGAACCATAGGTTGGGGAAATTACCGGCAATGTATGCGTAGCTGTTCGCGCTCCATTTTTTATTTGGGCCACCAATCCAGTACACTTTGATCTTGTTTTGGATCGAAGGATCGTCATGCAGTGCCTGGGCAACATCTTCCAAACCACCCCAAACCAACACCCAAAGCGGCTGTTTACCTGGCTTTTTGGCACACTTGATAATCCAGTTCGACCCTTCGGTAGCTGTAGTGTACCCTTTGAACGGAGCCGCGCCATGACGTCCCTGTTTGCACACGGCCCGCAATGCATCGGGCGAAGGATAATTCCTGTTATGCTGGCGCAGTTTGGGCAGATCTTTCTCGTACAGATCGATCATGGTCAGGATATTCTGCTTCGTGCCGTTCCCGTAGGAGGGAGAAGAAACAAGCCCCTCGGTTTCGAACCGATCGCTGTACATCAGGAAATGGGTCATGGACTGATTATCGTCCGGGTCGGTACCGCCAATGTCAGTGCTAATAAGGATACGTGGCTTAACTGGTACGGACTTCTGGGCCATAAGCGTCATTGGCACCAATACCAGCCAGTAGACGAAAAGCACTTTTTTCATAATCAGTTTCTAAACGTTAGGCTTGAACCAATGAATAAAACCACCACAACGTGTGCTCTCTGTACTAGGGGTGCTGGGTGGTAGGCAACCAGATTGATTGCGCGGAGAAGATATTGGCCAGTGTATATTGTCTGGCCTCTTTATCGGATAGTTGCTTTGCCCATCCGACCCGCTTCGATGTGTTTCCACCGGGGCCAGTGCTACCATATTCGGCGTAGAAGACTGTTTTTTCATTGGCGACATTACCCCAGTTTTCCCAACCGGCGGGCAGAATATGGTCGCCCATATCCGTCCGAAAGAAAATCGTTTTGGCACCTGGTCGCCACGGACGACCGAGATACACTTTTTTAGCGGCTGGGTCGGCAATCAGTTTGCAGTCGAAGAAAACAAAGCCGTACTTCTGGTAATCAGGTGTTGCGGCTGCCGTAATGAACGAATCCGACAGATCTTTAATGGTACAGGACTGAAAAACGGAGATGGACTTACCGAAAATAAAATCCGTCGTTCCTTCGATATAACAGTTTTCGTAGTACTGTCGAGTGCCTTCAGCGGCTGCGTACAGCGTGTCCTGATTACCCAGCAGGATGCAGTTTTTACAGACAAACCGGTCGGCATCAACATGCAACGCGACGGCCTGTCCTACCCGACCGGCGGTGTTGCGGATGGTCAGGTTTTCAAGAATAATGTCGGGCGCATCGACCAGAACAACGTAGGAGGTGTACGTACTGTATTTGCTATTGCCCGTTCCGTCTTTGCCACCGGGGTATGCCTTTCCCGAATAATCATCGCCCGTAATAATCACGCCTTCTTTACTTTCGCCAAGGATGTGAATATTAGGCTTCCAGGATGGTATAACGAGCTTTTCGGCATACGTACCGTTTTTCACAAACAGGGTCACGCGCACCTGCATATGGTCGCGAAAGCTGTTGACGGCCTCCTGAATGGTTTTGTAGTTCCCGCTGCCATCCTGCGCGACGGTAAACGTAACGGAAGTGGTAGGCGATAACGTTGCCTGACTCCAGACAAAATGTGAGCAAAAGACGAAGCAAAAAAGCAGCAGTTGTTTCATTTGATAGGAAATAGAATATACAATCAGACTCTTATTATAGAAGCTTTTCCGCCAATCGGCCGAAACACATATTCATAAACAATCGCTCGTCGGCTGCTCGTGCTACCAGCACAATCACCTCATTTAGCTTTCTCCGGCTTTACAATGCGGTCGGCCAGGTCGAGTTTTAATGACTTAATATTGGCCAGCACAATTTCGGCCATTCGGCGGGCGCCCAGTTCGCTGAAATGCGTATTATCTTCTTTGCCTTCGGGATAATTGGGATGTTCGCCCGGTGCCAGTTGTAGAAACAGGAGTTTTGAATTTTCGACGCCGAACTGCTGTAAGAGCTGTTGGCTTTGTGTGTCCAGATCAATCAAGGGAGTATTTTTATCAGCGGCTACGTTACGTACCTGTTCAGAATAGACGGTATGAGTCCCTTCAATTTTCCCGGCTTCGTCGAATTTCCGACGGGCAACGGGCGTAATGAGTACCGGCGTGGCTTTCTTCGCTCGTGTTTCAGTAATGAATCGGATCAGATTAGCTCGAAAATCGGCTTCCGTTGTATAGCTCTTCTTGGTCGGCACTTCGTCATTATGCCCAAACTGAATGAACACATAGTCGCCTTCTTTCAGATTATCCGCAACCGGTTGCCAGCGATTTTCCTCAATAAACGTTCGGGTGCTGCGCCCGTTCTGCGCCCGGTTATCGACCGTAACGGTTTCATCGAAAAAATAGGCAAACGGCATACCCCAGCCCGTTTCGGGATAGGCTTTCACCTGCTTGATCGACATGGTTGAATCACCGATCAGGTAGACGGTAATTTTACCGGGTAGCGGGGCAAAAGCGGAAAGCACCAGCAGACTACATGCAGCTAAAAATCTCCTCAGGTTTTTCATGACCATAAAATGACTATTTACTTACCTGACGTCAACAGGTTCTTTTCCAAGGCACCTTTGGCAAACTCGGCCTTGGTCTGTGCTTTCGTCATATCGGTGTTCCTGACTTCGATGGCCTGACTCCGTTCGCCATTTATGGAGAACAACAGACTCGCTTTAGGATCGTACCGGATAGCGTCGAAAGTCAGGTTACTGCTGTTATCGACCAGAATGACGGGCTTTGTGCTTTTGGTGATGAGCTGAACATCCCTGAACGTGATACCACTCGCGTCAATCAGTTCCACACCTTTATCGGCTTGCAGCACCATCTTTTCCATCACGATATTCTTGACTGGCATTTCGGGGAGGCCCCGGATAAAAACGCCCTTTGTGGCCCCATTGCAGACGATATTTTCAAATTTCATATCCCGGAATATGGGCGTTCCTTCGTTAACAACCGGTCGCATGTCGCGCTCCCCATCGGTAGCGAATTTCACGAAGTAATACATGTCGAAGAAGATGGCTTCTCCGGCAATGTCTTTCATATAAATGTCTTTTGCATAAATATGCTCGACTACCCCGCCCCGGCCCCGTACCGATTTGAAACGTAAGCCCTTGTCGGTACCCATGAACGTGCAGTTGTAGACGAAAATATTCCGCGCCCCTCCGCTCATCTCGCTACCAATCACAAACCCGCCATGACCATTGTAAACCGTGTTGTTTCGGATAACGCCGTTTTCGGTCGGCATACCTCGTTTACGACCTTCTTCGTCCTTACCCGATTTAATACAGATGGCATCGTCGCCCACGTCGAGCGTACAGCCTTCAATCAGGAAATTTTTGCAGGATTCAATGTCCATACCATCGCCGTTGTGGGCGTACTCGGGATTTTTGGTCGTCACATTTCGGATGGTCAGGTCCTGGCACATGAGTGGGTGCAGGCACCAGGCCGGTGAGTTCTGGAATGTAACGCCGTCCAGCAGGACTTTTTTACAACCCGTCAATACCAGCAGATTCGGCCGTAGAAAATCCTTCATATCGACAAAATCCTGTGGGGTCTTGCCAGCCGTTAGCAGCATGCTTTTGTTTTCGGCACTGGCCCGTTTGAACTGCTCGCTCGGGTACCAGGTTTTGCCATCCTCTTTCAGCACACCACCCGATTCCACTTTCTCTTTCCACTGCGGTTCGGTCAGTTGATTTTTATTGACCGCTCGCCAGACATCGCCGTTGCCATCTACAATGCCCTGACCCGTAATGGCCACGTTTTCGAGATTGAGCCCAGAAATAGGCGATTGATTACGAGCGGCCTTTTTGCCTTCGTAAGTGCCTTCGACCAGCGCATACTGACTTTTATCGGTGGTAAAGAGCAGCGTTGCCGCCTTTTTCAGGTGCAGATTAACGTTGCTTTTCAGCTCGACGGGTCCTGTCATCCATAGTCCGGCGGGCACTAGTACGACCCCGCCCCCTTTTTGGCTACAGGCCAAAATAGCCGCATTAATGGCTTTCGTGTTCAGCGTAACGCCATCGGGCTTTGCGCCGTGCGCCTGAATCGAAATGGTGTCTTTCCGAAACGTCGGCTGGGTTATTTTCGGCAGATTCGTCCAGCTATACGATTGGGCCGAAACAGCCAGTGGCGTCAGGAGAATAACGCTGAGTAATCGGTGACTTTTTATCATCGTAAAAAGATGGAACACAGATTATTATGATGGTTATGATTTACACAGATCTTAATAAATCATAACCATCATAATAATCCGTGTTCTATTAAATTTCTATTGATAACCCGCATTTTGAGTAAACTCGGTTTTATTGGTCACCGCATCCAGCTGGGTTTGTGGAATTGGGCGCAATACATGGTAATCCTGAAGATTAACGGCATTATCCGGTGCATCAGCGCGGGTGCGCTCCAGCAACTTACCCGTCCGTTTCAGGTCGAACCAGCGGATCTGCTCACCAGCCAGTTCGCGGGCGCGTTCGTCCAGCATAAAATCAAGGGTCATCTGAGTAGAAGTCACCTGCATGGCAGCGGCTTTTCCCGATTTAGCAGCTCTTGTACGCAGTACATTGACATAATCGGCGGCCGCCTGCAGATTACCCAGCTTCATTTGTGCTTCGGCAGCAATCAGATACACCTCAGCCAGTCGAATGACGAATACATCACGGGCACTTTGGGCTTCGTTCAGGCTGGCCCGTGTTGGGTCCATAAACTTCGACAGCGTTGGGTAACGCAGGTTGTCTTTTACGGCTCCATTGGCGTTATAAATCTTGCTGCGGTCGTAGGTTTGGTATTTCCGGGTCGCTTCAAACGCATCGGGAATTTCTTTCCGGGTACAATACACGGCCGTGTCGCCCAGGTTCATACCGGCAGGACGCGAGGTCGAATTGGCGAACCACACTTCCTGGAAAGAACCTTCATAACGAGCGTCATTGTCGCTGTACAGGTCGAGCAGGTAGCGCGTTGGCATATACCGGTTGAAGGGCCGTCCGTTGAGAATATCACGCGTCATACCGGGCCGGTCGTCGTACTTCATCAAAAACAACAGGTGGCCGTTGTTGCTACCCCGGCTATGGCCATACGGGTTGAAAGTCGAGTTAGCCAGGTCGTTGAGAGCCAGGTTCGTCGAATAGTCGACAACGTAAATAGCCTCTTTTGTCTTCAGATTGCTCATCTTCCACAGGTCGGCGTAGTTGGCTTCCAGCTTGTAGGTGTTGCTCGCAATCACCGCCTGGGCCATTTCCAGCGCTTCTTTGTTCATACCTCGCGTCAGGTACATACGCGCCAGAAACGCCTGAGCCGCGCCCTTCGTTACTTTGCCGTACTGCGGCTGTGTAACAGGCAGGTTCGCAACGGCAAATTTCAGGTCTTCGAAAATCTGGTTGTAAAACGTTTCGACCGGAGTGCGGTTTGCCGTCGACACAATACCGTTTGTCTCTTCGGTTGTGAAGTGAACACCACCCCAGGTTTCAACAATATGCCAGTAATAAAACGCCCGAAGGAACCTAAGTTCACCCTCGCGGATAGGCCGGAGCGTTGCTGAAAGTCCAGCCTTATCAATACGGCTGATTCCCCCGTTGCACAGGTTGACAGCGGCATAAAACTCCCGCCATTCGCTCACCAGCGCACCATTGCTTCCCTGAAGGTTCAGGTATTGCGTTAGATCCCGATACACTTCGCCCGATCCGCTTGTCCAGATGTCGGTACCGGTTTCAGCAATGTTGTAGCCTTCCTCTTTCCCGTACCACCAGCGTTGATAGGTATAGGCAGCATTCACCAGCGTTTCAAAACCTTCGGGGGTCGTGTATACCGTTTCGGCAGTCAGACCACTGGGGTTATATTCCTCCAGCACATCCTTACACGAGAAAAGGGTGAGCAGTGATAGCACGAATAACCCCGTTCTTTTCAAAATAAATGAGTTCATAATCAATTGCAGATTTTGGGATTATAGACTGACGTTCAGGCCAAATACATACAGCTTGGTCATCGGGAAGTTTTCGGAACCGCCACGCTCTGGATCGTAGTTCAGCTTGGTGAAGGTGAACAGGTTTTTGCCCGTTGCATAGAGCCGAACGCTCCGAATGACCTTCGAGCGCAGGAAGGTAGCTGGCACATTATACCCCAGCGTGATATTCCGAATCCGGGCGTACGAACCATCGACATAACCAAGCGTTGAGAGGTATTTCAGACCGCCGTTTTTGTTCGGCCGGGGGTAGGCATTAGTCGGGTTTTCGGGTGTCCAGTAGTCCAGTCCGGCGGTGCTGTTACCCACACCCTGCTGATCGAAACGAGCCGATCGGTCGGAGTTTATCATCTGACCGATACGAGCATAGAGGAATACATTCAGGTCGAAGCCTTTGAACTTGACGGTGTTATCGAAACCGCCACTCCATTTCGGACGGGGTGTCCCCAGAATGATGCGGTCATTGACGGCATCAATTTTGCCATCGCCATTCTGATCTTTTACCTTGATTTCGCCGGGCAATTGGGTTGGTGACAGTTTCGCAGCCGCATCAATTTCTGAGGTTTGCCAGATACCCAGCTTTTCGTAATCGTAGAATACATTGATCGGGTTTCCGATGAACCAGCCATTGCCAATGTCGTTGCCGCCGGTAACCAGTTCTGTAATTTCTTCCTTGTTTTTGCTGAAGGTTAGGTTGCTGGTCCAGCTAAAGTTGTTCGTGCGAATATTGGTACTCCCCAGCGTAACCTCAACCCCCCGGTTGCGGGTTTTACCAATGTTCTGCTTCACCGTCGTTACACCCGTGGTTGGTGGCAAGCCACGGTCCAATAAAAGATCTTCAGTTCGGGTGTCGTAATAATCAATCGATGTGTTGATTCGACCGTTTAAGAGACCAAAGTCAAGTCCCAGGTTTTTGGTGTACGATAACTCCCAGCCCAGTTCTGCGTTACCCACGTTCCGGGAGAATGTGTAAGCCGGAGCGGCAATATCATCATACCCAAAGGCGATACGGGTCAGGGTGGTTTGGGTGGCATAGGGGCCCGATGGATCGTTACCAGCAACGCCATAGCTCGCCCGTAGTTTCAGGTCGCTAAGCCCTTTTACGCCCTGCATGAATTTCTCTTCGATCACACGCCAGGCAAAGGCGGCCGATGGGAAGAACGTCCATTTGTTGCCCGTCGCCAGTTTAGACGAACCATCTTCGCGAGCCGTCAGCGTCAACAGATACCGATCCCGGAATGCATAATTCAATCGACCGGCAAACGATACCAGGCTGTTTTTTGAATACGCCGAGTTGATCTTGATCTCTTCCGTCGCACTTCCGAGCGAGTAAAACAACTGCGATGGCAGCAACTGATTGACGCCCGAAGCCGACACGTTGTCCGACGAGTTGCCGATGTAGCTGGCGATTCCCGTGAACGTAAAGGCGTGTTGCCCTACCGTCCGCTGATAGGTCATCACGTTTTCCCAGTTGATGCTCCGGCTGTTGCTAGCATCGTAGGTAGCCAACGATTTGCCCGTTAGGGAACGATCGATGGATTTAGGCGATGAATAGGCACCATTCCGAATCGACGCCAGGTTTACGCCAATATTGCTCCGTACGGTAAAGCCTTTGAAAGGCGTCAGTTCAACGTAGCCATTGGTCAGAATACGGGTCGTCAGTATCGAGTTGTTGAATACATTTGGTTGCTCGTCCGATAAGGGGTTGGCCGTCTGACCGTCGAGCATGATGTAGTTAAAGTTTCCGTTGGCATCGTAAAGCGAGCCTAGCGGGCTGATTTTGTTGGCCTGGTTCAGTGGGTCACGGCGGACACTCTGGTCGTAATAGGTAAGCTGCGTCGACAGTCCGATTTTCATCCAGTCGTTGATGGTGTAATCGACGTTCAGGCGACCGGTGTACCGTTTGATTTCGTCCAGCTTGAGAATCCCTTTTTCATTGTAATAATCGACCGATACATACGACTTCAGTTTTTCGGTACCCGACCGGAAACCAACCTGGTAGTCCTGCTGCAACCCGTTATGAATCAGTGCATCCTGATAATCCGTCCAAATGCCATTCTGCAAGGCATTGTATTCGGCTACATTGGTAAAAATGGCGGCATCATCGGCGGGGCTTTTCCAAACACCAGCAGCCCGCCAGGCTTCGCGCTTAAAATCGCGAAACGCATTGATATCCATCGCTTTCGGATACATGGTCACCTGTGAAATACCCGAGTAGGCATTGAACGAAATATCCGGTTTGCCCAATTTGCCTTTCTTGGTCGTGATCAGAATAACCCCATTGGCACCCCTCGATCCATAAATAGCAATCGACGACGCATCTTTCAGTACATCCATCGTTTCGATGTCGTTGGCGTTAATATCTTCCAGGTTGCTGTACTGGATACCATCGACAATGATCAGGGGTGCGTTGTTACCACCAATCGAACGGTTCCCCCGAATACGGATGCTGACGCCAGCACCGGCCTGCCCGCTGTTACGGGTAATGTCGGCACCGGCAATTTTTCCCTGAGCAGCTTCCAGTACGTTGGCGGTCGGAACCTCTTTCAACTGCTCACTTTTGAGCTGAACAACGGACCCAGTCAGGTCTTTCTTCCGAACGGCACCGTACCCAATAACGACTACTTCATCGAGCGAACTAACGTCGGGCACCATCGACACGTTGATCGTCGTTTGATTGCCCACCACAACATCCTGGCTCTGATAGCCTACAAACGAGAATGTCAGTGTCGTACCGTTGCCATCGGGCACCGTGATGCGGTATTTGCCGGTTGCATCGGTCGTGGCACCACGAGTCGAGCCTTTCACGACCACACTGACGCCCGGCAAAGGGGTATTTTTTTCGTCGGAAACCGTTCCGGCCACCGCGTGTTCCAGGGGCGCAACGGCCGGGTTGAGCACCTGTGTTTGCGCTTCATTCTCCGTATCCAGTACAATCTGTCCGCCTACAAGTCGATAGGTCAGTTTGAGGGGTTTTAGCAGTTCTGTCAGGGTTTCGGTCAGTGATTTTTCTTTGACCGAGATCGTAACGGGCTGATTTGGATTGACGGTTTTGGAGCTATAGACAAAGCGGGCGGAAGTCTGCCGCTCGATCTGGCTGAGCACCGCCCGCAGCCGCTGCCCGTCAACATTGAGCGTAACGGGCCGGGTCATCAACTCCTGTGCCTT
The DNA here is from genome assembly GCF_054776815.1 of Spirosoma gilvum. Classification (NCBI taxonomy): domain Bacteria; kingdom Pseudomonadati; phylum Bacteroidota; class Cytophagia; order Cytophagales; family Cytophagaceae; genus Spirosoma; species Spirosoma gilvum. The sequence goes on from NZ_BAAHBH010000007.1 coordinate 372,122, forward strand.
GCCATCGAATGCCAACGAAAAGCTCGTGCAGGCAATCATCAGGAAAAGCTGGGTAAGCGATAGTTTCATGAGCCACAAAAATGGATGAGCACGTAGGCTGGTTGAGCAGCCTGTTGGTACAGGTTCTCTTTTTTTCATACCTTTAAAGGGTTTGTTAAATGGAAATTTGACAACGAATTCCTGGTAACGGGGCATGATTCGCGGTCTGCCCGTTCAGGGAGTACATCGGCGCTGGACCATGTTAGCCGCATGACCAGCGTCTTTTTTTTGAGTTAGGAGAAGAGTTGTTACATAGGCCTGTTTGATTTAATGAATAATGTGTAATGGAAAATGTATAATGAACAATGCATAATGAACAGTGAAACTTCTGATAATCAACCACTTACCTACACTCTCATTATACATTTTCCATTATTCATTACCCATTATTCGCACCCTTTGCCGCTGATTAAGATGGTTGTTCCCTGCACTTTGTAGCTCGACTTAAGCGCGGCACAGATAATATCCAGTTGCGTATACAATGGCTGATTGGTTAAATCGGCCGTCAGCGGGCAGTTCTGTTGCTGTTCATTTTCGACTTCGATCGCTATACCATAGGCCTGCTCCAATCGCTCCAGCACCTCCGACAGGGGCGCATCATCGAACTGAAAGGAGATTGATTTGACCTCAACCGGCGGTTTCTGAATCATGACCGGTTTGTCGACCAGTCCGGTTACAAAGTGCTGTTCTTCGCCAAAAAACGTAGCGGCCTGATTAGGGGTAAGCACTACACCATTGTCGTCCTTTTTCTTAGGCGACGTTTCTTCATACACAGCTACCCGACCGGTTACTACTTCCACCCGAACCAGTTTGGTAGCCGCCTGAGTACGAATAAAAAAGCTCGTTCCCAATACCTTCGTAACCACACCGCCCGTATGCACGTAGAAGGGTCGTGAGGGCATTTTCTGAATGTCGAAAAAGGCATCGCCAGTCAGGTAAACTGTTCGATTGTCGGAAGCGAATGTTTTAGGAAAGCGCAGGGTGCTTCGGGCTGCTAAGTGAACGTTACTTCCATCGTCCAGACGGACAAGTATTGCTTTGGAAGAGGTATTGGTCCGCTCGATCCAATCAGTCCCAACCGGAGTTGTTTGCGCAGAAAGTGCTCCTACCTTTGGCGTTGAAGGCCGGAAAAAAAACCAGCCTACGAGTAGTATAACAGCGGCCGCGATACCCACCCAGCGGTACCGGGTTGTAGGCATGGGAATAACCCGTGCTTCGTCGCTAGTCTCGTCACGATGCATTTCCTGTTGCATCTGGCTCCAGAGCCGATCTTCCAGCTTCGTCCAGTCGAGCTCCTGCCCTGACTCACCGGTTTCGGTTTCTAACAGGCCATACCAGTGCTCAACAAAGGCTTTTTCTTCGGGCGTGCATTCACCCCGAAGGTATTTCTGTAAAAGTTGACCGAACGATTTCCGGCTCATGCCCTGTAGTGATGGTTTCCTTTCTTAGAGTCAATGAAAGGGGGCGTCAACCGCAATCGGTCCAGTTATTTATTCAAAAGATACAATGAATATTGACCTGGGCTATAATTATTCTCAATAAAATCATAGAATATCCTATTACGTATTTTATGGTAAAGTCTCGTATCGGTGAGAAAACATAGGCTGTTTAACCTTATCTTTTTCGAGAACAACTTGGCGTGCCTTTGTCATTCCGACCGGAGGGAGGAATCTCAACCTTGACTAACAAGCGACGTTGAGATTCCTCCCTCCGGTCGGAATGACAAAAGGCAACCTAAATACTGGTAACTATAGAAAGTTTAAGAAGGGAGAGAAACGATTTTGATCTCCAATTTTCGAATTAAAGTTGCACTAGTTGGCCGACAACCAGGAGGAGAGTATACAAATTACCACGGAGAGATAATCGCGTAGATAAACACGCAGGGATTTAATAGCCAGACTAAGATGGTACTCAACGGTTCGTTCGGGAACCTTCAATTGGGAAGAGATTTCTTTTATGGATTGATGCTCCAGGCGATTAAGCTGGAAAATTTGCCGGGTTTTGTCAGGCAGATCGTTTAACTGCTTTTCGACTACACGCATCAACTCATTCAGTTCCAGTTGCTCATCGGTTGTGTTAACGGCTTCCGAAAAAAAATCGACGGCATAGTCGGCATATTTCCCGTGAATAATCATCGACTTAATGTGATTGATAGCCGCGTAGCGAACGGCTGTAACTAAGTAAGCTTCTAACTGCTCAATTCGCAGGGTGCCCCGGCGCTCCCATAGCTTGAGAAATATATCCTGAACAATTTCCTCGACAACCTCAATGGATTCAATTTTCCGCCGGGCAATGGAATAGAGTTTTTTCCAATAGCGCTGGTAAATGGTCCGAAAAGCCAGTTCATCCCCTGTCCGCAAATAAACCAGCAGTAATTCGTCCGGTAACGATTTGTAATTCACAAGCGTACAGAGTTTAGCCACTTAAGCAAGTACAACGAATTGTACTTTTTACATAAAACATAGCTCATCTACAAAACCCGTGAGCTATGTTTCACTTAGTAAACTTCTGTTAATGCTTTACTTTTGCAAGTATATAATTGACTTTTTCTATGCAATCGTTCCCGGCAACGTTACCAACCAGTCTGCTACGTACGTTCTTTTGAATCAAAGGCGTAAAAAATATACATATAGCCATCTGGAGCTATTTTCTAACAGGTGGGAAGTTAATTATATTTTTCGAAGGATTCGGTCAATACGCTTTCTCAAGGCTAAACTTCAGAATCATACCGTTATTCATTACCTGTACAGCCATCAACCGAAGCCATATTATTCCGGGTTGGCTCAAACAATTTATTCAGAACCAGGTTTATCTGCTGTTCAACCTAAGACCATCGTCAGCGATTCTTCTTTGACTTTCGTCACAAACCACACATTGCTGAATAGATCATAGAAGTGGTAAACATTAATAAAATTGATGATGGAACGTTGTTTTAATGCTTTCAGCAAGGCTCCTTTAGTTGGAGAATTACCCTTGCAGTCGATCAAGGATCGACAGAGACGCTCATCGATACTGGCTGTCTACGGTAAGCCTGCTTTTGCTATTGACCCTGTCCGCTTTATTTCGCACCTCCCCTCAACGCTGTCTTTCCAATCCCCCCAGCAAATTTGCCAATTCTCTTTTTATCAAGACGTACCCAGCCTGTTTTACGATTCTCCTCCCCTGACTGACTCCTGGAACGTCTCTCGTACCGATTTAAGATTCTCGCAACAACTACCTTGAGTTATTTGCTGAACATCTGATACCTATCCGATCAAGTTTTCCGACTCATCAGGAAACTTTGTCTTGGTTAGCGGCTATCGGCTATCTACCTGATTGTTTCGTCTGACAGGTAGGATCGGCTATCGTGTATCACCAATCCTTGGCGTCTACTCTTTACGTTAGTACCGTTTGGCTGGTGGCTCAATCCATTCAATCTGATGACTTATTTATGAACAATTCAATGCTCCAAACCGCTGGTTCTATCAAATTACCGGGTCTGAAAAAGGTTATTTCGCTGAAAACTATTGTCCGGTTACAGGGCTACGGGAATTATAGCTGGATGTATCTGGCCAACCAGCCCAGACCGGTTCTACTGGCCCAAACACTGAAATGGTTCGAGGAACAATTGCCTGATTTCGTTCGGGTTCATAAATCAGAATTAATTAACCCGACGTTTATACAAACCGTTTTTCATCACGACGCACAGTCGATGGAGGTCGGTTTACCTGACGAATATAAGGCTAAAGTATCGCGCCGACGAATTATAGAAGTCCTGGCCAAAATCAACCGGTCCTCACCGGCGCTGGCCTAAGAGATTACAGTCCAGGACCCCATTAACTTATTGTCATGAAACAATCCTTTTTGACCACCAGTATAATTCTGGCAGGGATCATCTGCTTTACGGCCTATGGCTGGGTATTGATCGACTGGTTTCAGGATATGAAATCAGGAGCTTACGAACGCGATCTTGTAGAAGTAACCTGCGAAACCATCGCCATTCTGTCGTATTGTTATATGGCGTTTCGGTTTATTCAAATACGATTACGCAGGGAAGCCAGTACTAAAATCGACTCTCAAACGGAAGGACAACCCACTGAACAGATTCATCAGCGAGCAGAAAACGGAATTGGCTGGCTACCGAATTGACCGGGGGCTATCGAATTGTCTGGACCGAAATCGCTCACGTAGTACCCAGACTAATTGGCCAATTGGACCAGCCCAAAGAGGCACTGTAATCCACCACCACGACCAGTCTATAAACCGGCTCAGCCTTAAGATTAAAAGGCCTAAGAAAGCGGTAAATAAGACGGCATAGGCCGTAATTGTCAATCGTACAGGTGGACGTTCGTCAGGACCGGACTGACGAGACAATCTAAAATCACGAGTAGACATATCCTTTACATATTATGGGAAGTGGTAACTTATTGAAGAATACAACCAGTTAATGGCGATAAGGTTAGAGCAACTCATTTATTTACAAGAAAAAATTATCAAGCAATCATATCTAGCTTTGGGCTTTGCAACCTTACTACCTATCGAACTTAAAAGCTATATAGTCTGGAAGTTACTGATTTTAAGCAGTCTAGTCTGCCGGTTGAAAAAATCTTGCTATCGTCTTTTACAAACCCTAAGTGCGCAAATCTAAGTAGGCTCGTGACAATACATTAGGTTATTTCTGTCATCCCGAGGAACGAGGGATCTTCGGAGATTACCTTTTATACCATCTCCGAAGATCCCTCGTTCCTCGGGATGACAGAAACGTCCTTGCAGCATATGCTAAACTAGTTTCACTGAGCTGCTTATTAGCAAAAAAATAAGCCTGCATTGTATATCACAGCTAGGGCCTGGTGGAAGTCAGCAGACTTGAATTTATACAGCCTCTACCGCTAGCTTAGCTTGTTTTTCAAGCTGATCGATTAAGCCAGTTGTAGAAAAATTGTTTGTATAACCCCTCAATTTTGTAGAGTTTATTCCCCACACAGATAGGCTGATTTCCAGAGCAGTAAGCTAAATACGTGAATTCATTAGCATATATAAATAGCTATTTGCGTTTATCCAGGCTTTTTAAACGAATGCTGGCTGCTCAGCTTACCAAATAGATAGGGGTTTCTAAAATTTGGCAGACAAATTGTCGCTTTCCCGTGATACTATCGGTTCTGGCTGGATGCCATGTCCGGTCGGGCCTATACAAAATCGGCTTTGATTATCTTATGCGACAGACACTGCTTCTCCTGGGTATAGTCACGCTTACCATCATTGGACTTTTCGTGTATTGTGCTGCCCTTATCGACTGGGTGCAGGATTATAAAACGGGGGCTTACGCAAATGACCATATTGAAGCTACCCTGGAAACTGCCGCTATATTACTGTATACAGTAGGAGGATTTTTCTTTTTTAGACGAAGGCTGGCTCATTAAGCCTTCAGAAATTACCATCGAATCCAGTATTCGTTCGCAAATCCTTTAATACAAAGGAATGAACAATCCCAATACCCGAAAACTGAATCCGCACCCCGTAAATTCGTTTGAGTGGTTTTGTGTATTGAGATTCGTACACCTTTTTGTTGTTGATAAAAATTTGAGCCTGTTTATCAATCACTTTCAGCTTTATTGTTCCTCCCCCACGAAGGTCGGCCCCCAGAAAGCTTAAGTCATCACGGTGTCCATTCTTATGGATCTCAGATGTTTGCAGGTCAATCCAGTGCACACAACCCGATTTCATCACGTCGAACAAGTGTTGTGACGATTCGCCCCATACCGTTAATCCTACCTGCGAACAACGAACCCCAGCCCGATCGGGTGATGTAGCCAAGCGGGTCGTCAACTCGAAATTATCCCCATCGATACGGGTCGGCTGACTGTTGATAAACTCCATGAAGAATGTGCGATTGGTATCGATACCCGCGTGGGCCGCTTCCTGAGCGCTTACACTCCGCCGTCCGTTGGCAAACAGATTTTTTATCTCTATAGGATAAACCCGGCTAGTGTCGTGCATCATATTGGCCGTAACGGTCCATCCTTTGGTTTGCACATACACCGTAGCCGAATCGATGGTTATCCCATCTTGCTGTAACAGGGCAAAATACCGGCCCGGCCGCTCGTAATAATGCGTGTACATACTGTCGGCAGCGTTTGTTCGCTCCCGCTTCCCATCGCCGTATTGAATTGTGTATTGCGCCGACTCTCCTGAGCCAGGCCGTTGTCGTTTAAGCTCAAATACCGCCGAATGTGGATTTTCGCCCAATGGATTGCGGCAAACCAGCGTTGCCGGTTCAGGGTCTGCATCGACCTGCTGTGTATATAGGAAAATCAGGCCGGTCAGAAGCACTATAGCAGCTAATAAAAGCCACAACCACTTACGCGTTGCCGATTTACCAGCGTTTATCGGCTGTTTTTCGAGAATAACAGAAAGGGGCTGAACGACCACCTCAGCCGGTTTCGGATCTGCCATTCGGTCTGTCCACTCCTGCACCTGTACGAACTGCTCCCAGTCGCGATGACCCAGGTAAATAGCCAGGGCATCCCGGGTCGCTCTCTGCGGATAATACCGTGAGTCGGTCTTGATTTTACCAAAGATGCGCTTCAGTGTATTGGGACTTATTCGTACGCGTGTTTTCCGAAAAAGGACCTGACTCAGGTTAATGTAATCACTGTTCGTCCATTTCTCCCGATCTGGTTTGCCAAATGCTTCACTGACGCGCTGACAACATACCTCTACCAGATAGAAGACTTCGGCTTTATTATGTTGTCCATTTTCCGTAATCATACACGTCAATACGCTATCATTCAACGTATTAGCTTATCCAAAATTTCGATCAGGAGAATGGTTATGGCCATGCTACGATCAACGCAAAGTCCAAAATTACCTTTGCATACTCGCATTTCACCACCGTCACCTGACGGAACTCTTGCCATAAAAACTATAAATATCAGAATATTATGCGACAAAAACTTTTACTCTACTGCGTTGTTTTTTGGGGCTGGGTTACACCCCTGCTGGCGCAGCCGGTCCCCTCCGCCCGCCCTACCGACGACCGAACCATTTCGGGTACAATTACTGACGAAAAAGGCATGACCTTGCCGGGTGTCAGCGTGTTGCTGAAAGGAACCCAGCGCGGAACCGTAACCGATACCAAAGGGCTATTCCAGCTAGCTGTTCCGACAAAAGGGGCCGTTGTGGTCGTCAGTTTTGTTGGCTACCTGAGTCAGGAACTGACCGTTGGCAGTCGAACAACGATTGATGTTCAACTAGCCCCCGACACCAAAGCGCTGGAAGAAGTGGTGGTGGTCGGTTACGGTACGCAGCGCAAGATCGAAACAACGGGGGCCATTGCTTCCGTGAAAGCTGCCGATCTGTTACAAACCCCCGTGGCCAACGTAGCGCAGGGGTTACAGGCACGGGTAGCGGGTGTCCAGATCACGCAAAACTCGGGGGCACCGGGGGGCAACGTCAGCGTTCGCATACGGGGGACCAACTCCATCAACGGTAGCTCGGAACCACTGTATGTGATCGATGGTATTCAGATTTCAAACAGTGGTGGCATTACGGATGTGAGCCCGCTTTCACAAATCAACCCGAACGACATTGAGTCGATTGAAGTCCTGAAAGATGCGTCCTCAACGGCTATTTATGGGGCTCGCGCAGCCAATGGCGTGGTTCTGATTACGACCAAACGAGGTAAAGATGGCGGTACGCGCGTCAGCTACGATGGGTATGGTGGCACGCAGCAGGTCAATAAAACACTCAATGTACTGAACGCCCAACAGTTTGCCCAACTCGAAAATGAGGTTTACAAACGGTCGATCTATGCCGACCCGACCAGCCTCGGACAGGGAACCGACTGGCAGAGTCTGATTTTCCGCAAAGCGCCCATTCAAAGTCATCAGCTTTCGGTGTCGGGTGGTAACCAAAAAACACAACTGGCGCTGTCGCTGAACTATTTCAATCAGGACGGCATCATCAAAAACTCCAATTTTACCCGCTACTCGTTTCGCTCCAACATCGACCATCGGCTCAGTGATCGAGTCAAGATTGGCACCAGTTTGTACTACGGCTATTCGGTCAATAAAGGGCTGAGCGTAGGCGGTACCGGCTCCGATGTAACGAGTAGCCGGGCTGGTGTTCTGGGCGCTGCTGTAGCTGCTCCACCCACACTGACTCCCTATCGGCCCGATGGCAGCGTATTCCCATTTCAGGATCAGATGAACGGGCAATACCAGGAGGTGACGAACCCGCTGAACTTTATCACGCCCATCAACCGGCAGACCACTCAGCGGATTTTGGCAAATGTGTACGTTGATTTTACGCTGTTCAAAGGATTTACGTACCGCCCGAGTTTCAACGCCGATCTGGGCAATACATTGGCGGAGTCCTATTCCCCTTTGTCGCTGTTAAGTCAGTCGCAACTGGCATCGGGTGGAGGCAGTGCGAGTAATGTAAGCGCGTATGGTCGTACGCTCCTGCACGAAAGCATTTTTACCTACCGCACCCGGATCGCCGAACACCATACCCTCACGGCAACGGCGGTATTGGCCACCCAAGCCAATGTGAATCAGATCTATTCCCAAACAGCTTCGAATTTCCCGAACGACGTTACAGAAAACAACTCGGTCGGCCTGGCCGTCAACCAGCGGATTGGTAGCGACAAAAGTAAATCCCGCCTAGACTCGTATCTGGGCCGGATCAACTATGGCTACAAAGACAAATATTTTCTGGATCTGACGGCCCGCGCCGATGGATCGAGCAAGTTTGGCGAGAACAATAAATATGGCTTCTTCCCGGCCGTAGCAGGCGCCTGGCGAATTGTCGAGGAGTCGTTTATGAAGTCGGTTCCGGTTGTTACTGATCTGAAACTACGCGGTAGCTGGGGCATCACTGGAAACGCGGGTGCCATTGATCCGTATCAATCATTGGCCACCGTCAGCGCTTCGGGTCTGAACTATAATTACAACCACGTTTCGGTTACGGGTATCAATCCAAGCGCCATTCCAAACCCAGACCTGCAATGGGAACGCTCGACACAGGTGGATATAGGGTTAGACATCAGCCTGTTCCACAACCGGTTGTCGCTCGTAGCTGACTATTATAACAAACGGACGGACAATCTACTATTTCAGAAAGTATTACCCATGTCGTCGGGCTATACGGCACTAACGGGCAATTTCGGTTCGATTCGGAATAAAGGCGTAGAACTGGCCGTCAACGGGCGGATTTTGCCCGGTGGTGGACGTGGCCTTCAATGGGATGCGTCGGCCAACATTACCTTCAACAACAACGAAGTGCTGGCCCTCGACGGTGTAATCGACGAACTACCTCGTTCGGCCTTTGCCCTACTCAAAGTAGGCTACCCGATGGGTCTTTACCGGACGTATGTATTCGACGGCATCAGCCAAACGGGCGAAACGATTTTATCGGGTTACGATGGACGGGTTGGTGGCCACAAGGTAAAAGACATCAACGGTGATGGTACCATCACAGCCGCCGATCAGGTTATTGCGGGCAACGCGCAACCGAAGTACATTTTTGGTTTCTCCTCCTCATTTCGCTATCGGGGTTTCGACCTGAATCTGTTCGTGCAGGGGGTGCAGGGTAACAAACTTATGAACCTGTTCCGCTACACCTTCGAAACAGCACTGGGTCAACAGAATGTACTGGCAGGCTTGGCCAATCGGTGGTCGCCCACGAACCCCAGTAACGAATACGCCAGCGGCTTTCAGGGTGGACGGTTACCGCTTTCGGATCGGTACGTAGAAGATGCGTCGTTTGTTCGGCTGAAAAATATATCGCTGGGTTACACCTTACCCAAAATCAAAGGTATCAGTCAGATACGGGTGTACGTCAGTGCCAACAATGCGCTCACGCTTACCAAATACAGCGGCTACGATCCCGAAGTCAACAACTTCGGCAACGCCACCACGCAATTCATCGATAACGGCACCTACCCCATCGCCCGCTCGTATCTGAGCGGACTGCAAATCACCTTTTAAAGAGCGAAATCGGACCGCTCGTTAGATCACTCTTTCACTCTTTACTATTTATGAAAAAACCCTTTCTGCTGCTGATGGCGTTGTCGGGCCTGACGGTCTCGTGCAGCAAGCTGGATGAGTCAGTGTATTCGTCCATCTTTACGACAAATTTTTATAAGACAGCCTCGGATGCCGAAGCGGGCCTTGCGTCGGCTGCGGGTTCGCTGATTAACCTCTACGGGTTTCCGCTGGTAGCCGCTTCCGATTTCGCAGCCGATCAGGCCTATCCGCGTGCGGTGGTTGGTCGCAATACTATTACGCTATTCACCTACGATCCGTATTTTACGGCGCAACGCAATTCGGGCCGACACGAAACCGAAGGGCCACAGGGTATCTGGCGATTTAGTTACAAAGGCATCGAGAATACAAACTGGATCATCGAAAAGGTACCGACTATTCAGATGGATGCCCAGCGCCGAACCGAAATCGTAGCCGAAGCCTACGCCCTACGCGGGTTGTATCACTGGACATTAGCCAAGACGTTCAACGAGGTGCCGGTCAAAACTAAAGCCAGCACCAGCGAAACCGAAGCCCTCGTTCCGAAAAGCCCGAAGGCTGACATCTACAAGCAGATTTACAGCGATCTGGATCAGGCCATTGCCGGGCTCCCTTCCTATTCAGCCAACTTAGTAAAAGGTCGTCCGTCGAAAGAAGCGATTCAGGGATTGTATGCCAAAGTGGCGCTGTACAACGAAGACTGGTCGAAGGCATTGCAACTGGCGCAGGCTACGATCAGTTCAGGTAAGTATTCGCTGATGCCAAACGTGTTGGACGTATTTGACGTCGATAAAGAAGATGCCGCTCGTATCGAAAATATGTGGGCCGTAGAAGCTGATCGCGTAACACCTAGTCGCTGGTTGACGGTGATGGGTATTGCCGGTCCCAAAAATAGCAGCGGCCCCGATTATGCCAAGGTATCGTACGGCTCCTGGTTTGCCTATCAGGCCTTCTTCGACTCCTTCGATCCAAAAGACAAGCGTCGTCAGTTGCTGGATACAACCTACCGCGACGTTTCCGGTGCCATTGTTCGCCAGAAAGATGTTACGCCTATTACACCCAAAGGGGTACTAATCCGCAAATACCGTGATCCCAACTCGATTGCAGAAGCCAACAACTGTAACTTCCCAATTATTCGTCTGGCCGATGTGTACTTGATTGCGGCCGAAGCTGAAGCCCGGCAAAATGGCGCGACAGCACTTGCCTACGGCTACATCAACACCATTCGAAAACGAGCCGGGTTGAACGACTTAACGCCGGGACTTAGTAAGGATGCCTTTATTGCGGCTGTACTTCAGGAACGCTCTTGGGAGCTGTTTGCCGAAGCCGACCGCTGGTTTGACCTGACACGCACCAACACCTTCCTGACGGTGATACCCAAAGCCGTAAACGATGTGTATCCGACGCGTACCCCACAGGCTAAACATCGCTACTACCCCATTCCGCTGGAAGAAATCCAGGCCAATCCAAAACTCACACAAAACCCCGGTTGGGAGTAACTTTTTGACAGGATTGACAAGGTACCTGTTTAACCTTTTGCTGCAATAGTTTTTCTGTCATCCCGACGCAGGAGGGATCTTCGGGGTTTACTATTCAATTGGCTCAGCCGAAGATCCCTCCTTCGTCAGCATGACAAAATTGCACCTGTTTTGGCTCAATTCGTAAACGTTTAATCCTGTTCATCCTGTAAATCCTGTCAGAAGAAAAACAAATCCATGAAAAAATATATTCTTTCTGCCTGCTTCGCCGGACTGCTGTTTCTCCATAGCCGGGCGTCGTTCGCGCAATCGAAAGCGCAGCGTTCGTATAGTGGCATTTATCCGCATCTGGCCATGTACAACAACGAAGGCGAATGCGGTACGGGCGCCGTGGTTCCCTGGGCAGGTAAACTCTGGGTCGTCACCTATGGCCCTCACCTACCCTTCGGCTCATCGGACAAACTCTACGAAATAACGCCAGACCTGAAACAGATTGTGCGGCCCGAAAGCATTGGAGGAACGCCCGCCAACCGCATGATCCATACCGAAAGCAACCAGCTATTCATCGGCCCCTACGCCATTGATAGTAAAGCCCATGTGCGAACGATCCCGTACAAAACCATGCCCGGACGTCATACTGGCAACGCCCGGCACCTGACCGATCCGAAAGGCAAAATTTACTACGGCACGATGGAAGAAGGGTTTTACGAAGTCGACGTGAATACACTGGCTCCTACGATGCTTTACGAAGACAACAACGTTAAAAATCCGAAAGGCTCGGACGAGTCGAATAACCAGCATTCGAGCCTGTTGCCGGGTGCGCACGGCAAAGGATTTTATTCAGGGCAGGGCGTTATGGTGTATTCCAACAATGGCGAGCCGGGCGCCAAAGCCTTAGAGCAATTCGATATTGACGCCGGATCGCTTTCGGAATGGAACGGCAAAGACTGGACCGTTGTGCGTCGAAATCAGTTTGTGGAAGTAACCGGCCCCGGTGGCATTTATGGCAATAAAAACCCGGATACTGATCCCATCTGGACCACGGGCTGGGACCATAAATCGGTGCTGTTGGGTGTTCGCGATAAAGCCACGGGCTGGCATTTTTTCCGGCTGCCCAAAGCCAGCCATAGTTACGATGGTGCCCACGGCTGGAATACCGAATGGCCCCGTATCCGAAACGTCGGCACCGACCAGCAACCCGACTACCTCATGACCATGCATGGTATGTTCTGGCGGTTTCCCGGTTCATTCACGGCGGCCAATACGGTTGGCATTCGCCCACGCTCAGCGTATCTGAAAGTCATTGGTGATTTTGCCCGTTGGAATAACCAACTGGTGTTCGGCTGCGACGACTCTGCCCAAAAAGAATTTCTGAATAAACGCAAAGCCAAAGGTAACATCGAAGGGCCAGGACAGTCGAATTCAAATTTGTGGTTTACCTCGTTGAATACACCTGATCAACTTGGTCCTACTACTGCTGAAGGAGCCGTCTGGCAAAACGAAGCGGTAAAAGCCAATGAACCTTCTGAACCGTTTCTGTTTGCCGGTTGGGCGAATCGGTCTGCCTGGATACAGAACAGCAGCGATAACGACATAACGATCACGTTTGAGGTCGATAAAACCGGTACTGGCAACTGGACTTCGCTGCAAACAACAACCGTGGGTGCTCATAACGCAGCTCATATAACGTTTGCCGCGAATGCGCTGGGCGAATGGGTTCGGGTAAAATCGAATAAAAACGCAACAATATCAGCCCAGTTTTTCTATGTCGCCAGCGATACCCGTACAGCGGCAGTAAATCCGATGTTTAGCGGGCTAACCAACGTCAACTCACCGATAACTACCGGCGGATTGCTGTACGGACTGGGCAAAAATCGGCGGGTACTCGGCCTCGCAGCCCGCTCCTACTCAACGGGACAACCCACCGATATTGGGTATTACGAACTGAACAGCCATATGCAGCTTGTTCGAAAAGATGACCCGGACATGCAGTCGTTTGTCAAAGAGAAATTCGCGATTCCGCAAAAAGCCGTAACCATTGATGAAGCAAGCGCATTGGTTGTTGATGATAAAGGCCGTCGCTGGCGGCTCCCCTTAGGCAACAACGCTTATACGGCGCTAACCAATCAGGCCGCTTTACGGATTTGCCGGGAAGTTGCTACCGAACGTGACCTATTGAACTGCCACGGTACGTTTTACGAACTGCCCGCCGAAAATGCCGACGGCTATGCCAAAATTCGGCCTATAGCATCGCACAACCTGCGCATCAACGATTACGCATCGTATCGAGGACTGCTTGTGCTGACCGGTATCGATCTATCAGCAGCCGGTAAAAATGAGCACATTGTTGTATCGGAAGACAAAAAAGCAGCCGTATGGGCAGGAGCGATCGATGATCTGTGGAAACTAGGAAAACCAACCGGACACGGTGGCCCCTGGAAAAACACGTCGGTCAAAGCCAGCGAAGCTTCTGACCCGTACCTGATTGGGTTTTACGACCAGCGGAGTTTACAGCTTTCGCATAAAGTCGCATCACCCGTTACGTTCACCATTGAAGCCGATCCGACAGGCAATGGCATCTGGATGACCTATAAAACAATCACTGTTTCACCAGGGCAAACCCTTAGCTTCGAATTTCCAAAGGATTTTCAGGCTCGCTGGGTACGGTTTAAAACCGATAAATCCTGTGAGGCATCAGCTCTGTTAGAGTACAAATAGAACCGCAGATCATTATGATGATTATGATTTACACAGATCTTAATAAATCAAACCTGTTTAAACTTTTTAACTTTCAGTATAACTGGATCGATTTTTTGTCATTCCGACCGGGACGCGTAGTCGCAGGAGGAATCTCAAGCTTGACGTATAAGTAACTTTGAGATTCCTCCTGCGACTACGCGTCCCGGTCGGAATGACAAAAAAGAGTCTTATGTTTTTTACAATTGGAAAAGTTTAAACAGGTTCATCATAATCATCATGACAATCTGTCGGTCCGCCGATGCGGTTCTATCAGCCGAGACAAAAAAATTGTGAAAAATAAGGTTGATTCTATTTCAGGGTACACAATAAAAGCGCAATCGCAGCGTTTTTAGGTTGTTCGTCGCTTCTCAAGCCCTGGTATTTTTCAATACCGGGGCTTTTTATTTACTCCTAACGAATTGATGTTTAGTGAACAGAAATCATTGCCATACTTTGTGAAACCAGCTCGCCCATGGTCTGGCAGTGGAGAAAATCAGCATGATTGTAGTGCCTGGCTAAGGATTGACGCAGACTAACAACGTTCGCCATAGGTGCAATCTCGTCCTGTCGCATCACTTCCATCAGGTCATGAAGCCGAACGGTCTCGGCTCGTATCCGACTGGCAATCAGTGCCCGCTCTTCAATTTGATATTGACGAACGCTTTCAGGTGTCATGTATCGTAAGCCCAATTCAATAATGGGCTGATTTTGCTTGTAATACTGGGGCATGTACACTGATTTTCGGCCTTCGTACGACTGCTGGTCAAAGTCGATAGCCCGAATGCGATAGTAGACCTCATCGAAGTCGGGCGTAATATCCACCACAAAATTGCTCGAATGCATATCGCCCAGTAATCGGACAAAACATCGTTCATTGAATTTAACGAACTCTTTACACAGACGAATTGGATTCAGAGCCGGGTCAAACAGTTGATTTTCGAAGAACATATCGCCCGGAATACCCGCAATATGTTCTTCCACCAACGTTTGGCCACTGGTGATGTAATTGATGCGGTTGGGCGACAGAATATGCTCTAACTCAAGCCCATAAATGCGGGATGCATCGGCTCGTTTGATATAAAAATAATCGAAGTTATCGTTGACCAGGTTCCGAATCCGAATGCGAAACGGCTTCGTATTGCCATACAGGCACAGATCGACCCGGTCGATGGTCAGGTGCCGCGTAATCGACAAATCGCCATCGGCTTTCAGCAATGCATAAATAGCCTTTAACGAAAGCTGCATTTCCTCGGCCTCAGCACCCGCAAAGAAGACGGTTTCCCAGAGCGTGTCGCGGTCGCGCTTGTCGAACAGCGTGATGGCACTGTTGTAACGCAGTAAATCTTCGTACTGAGTGGGTAGAGACAGTTCGCGGTCGTATTGAATCAGGTACGATTGAAGCCGCTTGCGAATCGGGTAAATAA
This sequence comes from Spirosoma gilvum, assembly GCF_054776815.1. Lineage (NCBI taxonomy): Bacteria > Pseudomonadati > Bacteroidota > Cytophagia > Cytophagales > Cytophagaceae > Spirosoma > Spirosoma gilvum. Next base: position 387,806 of record NZ_BAAHBH010000007.1, read on the forward strand.
GTTTCTTTCTGGATATGACAGGCATAAGCAGCAAACCAATATGGACCGAAAAATCGTGGAGCTGATGGGTCGTATTGGCAAACTAATATACCACGATTAAATTACGATCTGGCAAATCAGCACGACAGCATTTGTTTCCGATACTGAGCTGGTGACAAACCCGTTTCCCGACGGAACAATCGCATAAAATAGGTTAGGTTATTAAAGCCACACTGAAGGCTAATATCGGCCAAACAGCGATCGGTTGTTCGCAACAACCGGGAGGCCAGCGCAATCCGTTGGTTGTTAATGTAATCGACCGGAGTCAGGCCAAACGTTTGCTTGAAGATGCGGTAAAAATTGGGTTCGCTCATACAAGCCTTATCGGCCAGATCCCGGATGTGTAGATTCCGATCCAGATTCTGAGATATATACTGAGCCACGTGCGCCAATCGATTGACATTGGTGTAGACTGTATCGGGACTGAGCAGTAGGTTCCGGGCTTGCGTCTGCATCAGCCGAACGACCAGTTCCTGTAAAACCAGATTGGCAAATACGTCCTTAGCCTTGTTGTTTTCCGTGAAAATGTAAATCAGCCGGGCAATAAGCTGATGAATCGGTTCGTCGTTGGTCAGAAAAAAATTGGTCTGGCCAAACTGCCACCCTTGCGGACTATCGATCAGCGGGACTCGCTCGTTGAGCAGATTCGTTACCTGACGTATTTTATCGGAGTCAATGGCCAGGGCCAGGCATTGGGTCGGGTTGTCGGTTTCGGCTTCAGGGAAGTCGATCCGCATCATTTCCTGACCCGGTACGATCACCGATTCTCCGGGAAAGAAATCAAAGGAGGGAGTTCCTGGCAGATGCATCACTTTTTTACCACGAATCATGCTGGCCAAAACCGGACTGTTGAACGTCAACTCTACTTTTTCGGCCACATGGTGGGTTTCGTAAATATTCAGTTCAGCCGTATCGATGGTATAGGCGGTACGATTTTCGACCTCCTGTTCCAGACGACGGGACTGCAAATGACGCGAAATATCCAGTGATGGGGCCTGTACGTTCTTCATGAGATTTACTGGGGATACGTCCTGTATCCAATCAACATATACTCACCTTTTTATTCGCCAACACGTGTAAGGCAACACAAAGTATAGCTTTTTTGTTGACAACCCCATTGGTTTTGCCCTATTTTTTATTGGCATTAATACAATTTAGCCAGTTGCCTAAGTTCTTCTAATACGCTAATCCGCTGCTGGACGTTTCAACAAAAGAAGTTTGGACGTTTGAACAAAGCGAACCGTCTGCTAACTGCGGAAATTTGTTCTGTCAAATTTCAGAACAAATGACTACTACAGATAAACAGGAAATTGTACTCGTAACGGGCGGAACCGGCTTTGTCGGTGTGCATTGTATTCTCCAACTACTCCAGAAAGGATACCACGTAAAAACGACCGTCCGTTCGCTGAAGCGGAAGGATGAGGTAGTCAAGATGCTCAAAAACGGTGGTATTACCGATTTCAGTTGCCTTACTTTTGTGGAAGCCGACCTGACCAAAGATGCCAATTGGGATAAAGCCGTAGATGGTTGCGACTATGTACTACACGTTGCTTCGCCGATTGACCTAAGCATTCCGAAAGATGAGAATGAAATGATTCGTCCGGCCGTAGATGGTACGCTTCGGGTACTAAAAGCGGCTCGTGATGGTGGGGTACGACGCGTCGTGATGACCTCCAACTTTGGTGCCATCGGCTATAGCCATACAGATACAACTAAGGTAATTACCGAAGAAAGCTGGACAGATCCCAATGAGCCAGGTTTGTCGGCCTACAACAAATCGAAAGTAATGGCCGAGCGTGCAGCCTGGAACTTTATGGCAAAAGAAGGCGGTAATCTGGAGTTGTCGGTTGTTAACCCAGTGGGTATTTTCGGACCGGCGCTTGGCCCCGATCTATCGAGTGGGTTTGAATTGCTAAAGCGGATTCTGGATGGTTCTATGAAGCGGGTTCCGAATATGACATTAAGTATTGTAGACGTACGGGATGTGGCCGACCTGCACATACGCACCATGACCAGTCCAGTGGCCAACGGGCAACGGTTTCTGGCTATAGCCGGAGAAACCATGACATTACCCGAAATTGCCCAGTTGATGAACCACAAATTCGGTGGCAAACTCAAGCATATTTCCACGAAGCGTATACCCGACTGGATTATTCGGATAGCGGCCCTGTTCAGCCCCACGGCTAAAAATCTAGTGCCTATGTTGAGTCGGTACCGCACTGCCAGCAACGAAAAAGCCAGGACGTTGCTCGGATGGAATCCCCGAACCAACGAGGAGGCTCTTATGGCAACGGTCGACAGTCTAATGCAGTTTGGCCATTTATGATTTGTTCTGCCTAACTTGACGCTTATGAACACCGTATCTGCCATTACGTCCTGCTACCTTGGGCCAAAGATTTCGCCGGAGCAATTTGTTTCCGAGCATTTCTTCCTGTACCTGATCAAAGGCTCCATCGACTATTACGACGGTAGTAATCACCATTACTTACAGCCCGGCCAATGCTGTCTGGTTCGCAAAAATCATCTGGTGAAATATACCAAGCACAGGGCCGACAACCAGTTCGAGAAAGTAGTGGTTGTATTCGATGAAGCTTTTTTGAAATCATATCAGGCAAAACATACCCTATCACTGACGAAATACAGTACAAACGATGCGTATTTCCTCCTTCAGCAAAATGAGTTGATCCCGACTTTCCTGCAATCGCTGCATCCTTATTATACTGGCGAAGGCAGGATCAACCCTACCTTTGCCGATCTGAAACGGGAGGAACTGTTGCTTATTCTTCTGCAATCGAATCCCGACCTGGCTACGATTTTGTTCGATTTCAGCAGTCCACAGAAAATAGACCTCGAAGCATATATGAATCGTCATTTCCGGTTCAATGTCAGCGTCGAGCGATTCGCCTATTTAACGGGCCGGAGCCTGTCGGCCTTCAAGCGGGATTTTGAACGCATCTTTCACGAAACACCCAGCCGGTGGCTCGTACGCAAACGCCTTCAGGAAGCCTTTTTTCTGATTGAGAAACAAGCGCAGAAACCGTCTGACATCTACCTGGAATTAGGTTTTGAAAACCTATCCCATTTCTCGTTCGTCTTTAAGAAACTGTTTGGCATTGCGCCAAGTCAGTTATCTGAATACAAACCGTTCGTTAACTCCTAAATAAACCGGGTTTACGATTTCAGCTTGTTCAGCCAATCCAGAATACTATCGGCGATTTCCTGCCATCCTTTTTCACCACAGATAAAATGGCTGCGGCTCGAAAATTCTTTGAAATCCACTACGCTTCCAGCATCCTTATAGCTCGACGCAATTTTTTGGGTAAGTGTTGGGGGAAAAATGGTGTCTTTTTCGCCAGCAATAAAGAACAAAGGTCGGTGAGGCTTTTTAAGATCCACGCTCGAAAAGGCTTTCAACACCGTATCCCGGCCAATTTTTCGGCTTTCAGGAACGGCAATGGCATCATAGGCTTTGGCGGCTTCTGCTTCGGATAAGGTATTGAAAAAGGCACGATTATACCAGTCGCGGGTACCCAGAAAAGCCGAGTTTCCCTTAAAGAAGTTAATGGCAGGCCATACGATTTTGATCGTAGAGAACGGAGCCATTATATTTTTGGGCGGTGCGCCATCGATACTGACACCGGCATAAGCTTTATCCAGTTCAACCAGTTTTTGCACAACCAGACCGGCCATCGAATGGCCGATAACTATAGGCTTTTCGGGCAGGGTATCAATCAGTTTTACAATATTCATGACGACATCCTCAAAACCTGTTTTGGTCAGGTCGGGATGAATATGCGTCCGTAAGTCAGCAGGGTTCCCTTCGTGTCCGGGATTGGCAGGTGTATAAACCGTGTAGCCTTTGTTTTCAAAATAGGTTTTCCAGTCCTGCCAGCTGGTGTTGTTCACAAACATGCCATGAATGAGAACAATAGTTTGGGGCTTTTTCATTTTCGTGTTCGTTTTTGATTACGACACAAAGGTTCAGGGAAAAGCCCGCAATAATTTTAACCATGGTTAAAATCGAAGAATGGAACGCGGATTATTATGATCGTTATGACTAAGACTGTTTAAACTCCTGAAAATAAGCTTAAAATGAGCGCCTTTGTCATCCCGACGAAGGAGGGATCTTCAGGTGAGTCTATGGAATAGTCAATTTCCGAAGATCCCTCCTTCGTCGGGATGACAAAGCACATGCATTATGAATTGATTAGGTAAAGTTTAAACAGCTTCGATCATAATCATCTGTACGGTCCGCCGACGCGGGTCTATCCATTTAGAGATGTTTTTCAAAATACACCACGTCCTCTTCCGGGTTGTAGTTGTAGGGAGCTATTTCTGTAAAACCATATCGCTGATACAGTTTCAGGGCAGGCGTCAATCGCCGTAAGCTGTCCAGTTTCATCCATTCATAGCCCAGGCTCCGGGCTGTTGTCAAGGCCGTTTTCATCAGTGCATCCGCCCAACCCTGACCTCGGTAGCTGGGCTGGATATACATCCGTTTGAGTTCGCAGGTTTTCTCGTTCAATTGCCGCAACGCGGTACAACCCACCCAGTTACCGTCATCTTCTAAAAGCCACAGCTCACCTTTTGGTGGACCATACATGGCAGGAAGCGTTTGCAATTCTTTATCGAAATTCTGAAACTGTAAATCAATGCCAAGCCCTACAGCATATTCCTTAAAAAGAGCAATGGCGGCCAGGTACTGCTCCGGCGTTCGGGCAACGGTAATCTGCATACGAATTAAGAATGAATCGTTTCTGACATGGATAGAACACGGATTATTATGATCCATATGATTGACACAGATCATAATTAATCATAACCATCATAATAATCTGCGTTCTATGGTTCGATGAAAACAAAGGTAGCTCAATTCGGTAGTTGGCTAATTCTTCGAACGATGCCTTGCCCCACACGACGTAGAGAAAATTGATAGGATTGTTCAGTTTGACGATACGATTGCTCAACTAGCGATTGAACAATTCTATCAAACTTTGTAACAAATCCTATTTATAACTTTTCTACGAATTATGGAAGTACAAGAAGCGCCCAGCAAAACCCTACCCCGGCCCGTATTTAAAACCCAATACGAAAATTACATCGGCGGCAAATGGGTAGCCCCTGTTGATGGTGAATATTTTAACAACACATCGCCCGTTGACGATAGCCTGATTTCCCGTGTTCCACGTTCGAAAGCGGCTGATATTGAACTGGCCCTCGATGCAGCCCATAAAGCATTCCAGACCTGGTCGCGTACATCGGCTACCGAACGCAGCAATATGCTGTTGAAAATTGCCGATCGGATCGAACAGAACCTGGAGTTTCTGGCCCGCGTCGAAACCGTTGAAAATGGAAAAGCTGTTCGCGAAACCCTGGCAGCCGATCTTCCCCTTTGTGTCGATCACTTCCGGTATTTCGCGGGTGTTATCCGGGCCGAAGAGGGTTCCGTTGCCGAACTAGATGCCGATACGGTTTCGATGATCATTAAAGAACCCATCGGCGTAGTAGGCCAGATTATCCCCTGGAACTTCCCGCTGTTGATGGCGACCTGGAAACTGGCCCCGGCTCTGGCGGCTGGCTGTTGCGTGGTGATGAAACCGGCTGAGCAAACCCCAACGTCCATTCTGGTGCTGATGGAGTTTTTGGAAGGATTGATTCCACCGGGTGTCGTGAATATTGTCAACGGGTTTGGTCCAGAAGCGGGTAAACCTCTGGCGCAAAGCAAACGGGTCGCAAAAGTTGCCTTTACCGGTGAAACCACCACGGGCCGATTGATCATGCAGTATGCTTCCGAAAACCTGATCCCGGTTACGATGGAGTTGGGTGGTAAGTCGCCAAACATCTTCATGGATTCGGTTGCCGATGCCGATGATGAATTCTTCGATAAATGTGTTGAAGGGGCTGTGATGTTTGCTTTAAACCAGGGCGAAGTATGTACTTGTCCTTCGCGGATGCTGGTTCATGAGAAAGTCTACGACCGGTTTATCGAGCGCGTTATTCAGCGGACCGAAGCCATCAAACTCGGTCACCCCCTCGATCCCGACACCATGATGGGTGCTCAGGCCAGCAACGACCAGTTCGAGAAAATTCTGTCGTACATCGACATCGGCAAGCAGGAAGGCGCCGAAGTACTGACCGGCGGTGGCCCCGCAGGATTGGTGGGCAATGGCCTGGAATCGGGCTACTACATCAAGCCGACGATCTTCAAAGGCAATAACAAGATGCGCGTTTTCCAGGAGGAAATCTTCGGACCAGTCGTATCGGTAACGACCTTCAAAGATGCGAACGAAGCGCTGTCGATCGCTAATGATACACTATACGGACTGGGTGCTGGTTTCTGGTCACGGGATGCGCATGAGCTGTACCAGATTCCACGTCAAATTCAGGCGGGTCGCGTATGGGTCAACTGCTATCACCAGTATCCAGCCCATGCCCCATTTGGCGGGTATAAGAAGTCCGGTTTTGGCCGTGAGAATCACCACATGATGCTCAACCACTATCGTCAGACCAAAAATCTGCTGATCTCGTATAGTAAGAATAAGCTAGGGTTCTTTTAAATAAGGAGTAAAGGAAAAGGGAGTAAGGGAGAAGGTAAAAAGGAGAAGGAGTATGCCCTAAATTCCTTTTTCCTTTCTCCCTTCTCCTTTTTACCTTTTATCTCGGATCTCCTATTCTGACTGGCCGTTTGTTTTGGCTAAGTACATACGGTACACAGATGTCGGCCGGGCAGCCGCAGGTCGTTTTTAACAGGATTACCTGCACATCCGTATAACAGCCCGACGCATTGTAGACGCGAACTGTGTATACTTGATCTGCAACCGGATTCACCAGATTATTTACAATAACGCCATTGGCCGGAATTGCCTGGGGGGCTCCTGATAATGATGCTGCCGCATTGAAGGTAGCGCCCAGCGAGTATTGATAAGTATGCCCGATCTGAAACGCACTCAACACAATCTGACCATTGCTTTGTGGCGTATTACCAATACAACTGACGGGCAAAGCCATAGCAGTGAACTTGGGCAATGAGTCTTCCACGACAATGAGCGGGCAACAACTAAAATTCGGACATTGGCCTGCTCCTCCGCCATTATCCACAGCAAGGCTATAGCTCCCCGGCCCGGTTACTTCCAGCGTATCGGTTGTCGCATTGGGAATCGCCTGACCATCTTTGTACCATTGGTAGGAAGCATGCCCCGATGGTGCCGTCAGGACAAACGCGTAGTCATCGCCGACACACATGTGCACCGGAATTGATGTACAAACTCTGGCGGTATCGCCGGGGATACTGGCCGTATTGTACAAAATACCCGTACTGTCGGCTTTAGCCTGGAAGGTCAGACTCAGGCTTTCGCCCGGACTAATAGCCGCTACCGTCCAGATACTAAGCGGGGCACCTTGTGTAAAAACTGTTCCCACTGGTGCCGATGCCGAACCAGGCACGTAGGTAAGGCCGACGGTAGATGAATCGCGTATAGTCACGTTGGTCGTTGTTAAGCTTCCCGTATTGGTTAGTACGAGTGTATAGCTAAGTATTTCGCCGACTTCAGCCTTTGATTTATCTACCCGTTTTTCCAGATCGAGCTGCGGACAAGCGGTTGGGGCGGTATAGGTACTACTGGCGGGCGCACAATCGGTACTCGAGTAAGTAGCTGTAATTGTGTGCGAACCACTACCCGTTGTTAATCCAGTCAGCGAGTACGCAATGGATGGCGTACCGGCAGCTACCGAGAGCGTTGTACTGGCAGTCCCATCCGTTACCGTCAGTGTCCCGGCCGAAACGTTTGAAAAGCTGACCGTACCCGAAACGGTATATTGGCCCGTTGTTCCATCACAGGTCGAGGGTGTTCCGGTTACAGCTAGTGCGCAGACGGCATAGGCCGCATCGAACGAAAAGTTGTTTTGTCCGGCCTGCCCTAATGTAAACGTGATGATCCCCGCAGGGCTAGCGTCTGAATCAATGTTATCGGCATTTGGGCCTGTAGCCAGATCATGTCGGCTACTGAGCATAACCGTGCTGAAACTGGTCGGAAACGCTAATGAATACGACCCTCCGGCGGTCAGTCCGGTTAAGCTGTAGACAAATCCGGGAGTTGGTGTACCATTGGCGCTGGAGAAATAGTATTCGCCAGTCGAGTTGGTTGTTGCACTAACCGGCGACGAAAGACCTGGGCCACTTAATGTCACTTCGACTCCAGCCAGTGGTGGTTCACCGGGGTCTTGCACACCATTGTCGTTGGCATCGAACCAGACGCGATTACCGATCTCGATGGGTGCAGCCTGACAAACCAATTCCAGATCGCCCAATCCATCGGCTTTACCGTAGCCAAACTCATCTTCTTCGTAAAGAATAACACCCCCCGCCGGGTTTGGACTAATCCCCGTCGCATTCCCATCTTTAGCACCTGTTGCGTTGATCAGTCGCTTGATGCCTCCTGTGTTAAAAATTTCGGTCGGGTCAATGGCGGTCATCGCTACTTTAGGACTACCTCCTAGCTGCGCAAGGCTTCCCTGCGAACTCATACCATGGTTAGCGCCATCCTGCACCCGATCGCCCCAATAATATTTACCGGTTCCTGGTCCTGCTACGGTCGTTTGTGTAGCCGATGCCGACGTCACACTGCCGCATAAGCTCCCGTCGTTTTCAAGGGTCCAGGCTATATCCGTCGGGTTGCATTTGCGGGCACGAAGAATTTCACCGGGTGTAATGCCGCTGATCACATCAGTATCATTGCTGGCAGGTTTATAATTTTTATAACCGGTTTGGTCGCCGAAACGGTCCCGGAGGCCAATCAGCATATCGCCTGTAGTTGGCTCAAATTCAATATCGGTCAACCAGGCTTGCGGAAAGCTCACGACGCCCTCGTTTCGATCCGCCTGATAAATGGAGGTCCAGGGTCGCCAGAATTCACTTCGTGCCGGATTGGTTGGGTCGGCGGGCAGCACATCGGCCCCCGAAGCCCCTTTCTGGTAGGTTAATGGAAACGACAATACGGTTGTAAACGATGCCGGGGCAGCCGGGTCCATTGCATAAACGGTAGCACTCAGGCCGTCGGTCGGTCCATAGGGAACAGTTGTTGTGCCTAAATCCTCGCGGGTACAAACGACGCCCACATAGACCTTGCCCCGATAAAATTTAACAGCAAATGGGCGGTAGCTTCCTTCGGTAGCCGTACTGCTTGTGGTGCATTCCGGATTCGGAATCAGCACACCTGTGGCCGTTTTTGTTGCCACATCGATGGCGTATAACTTCCGGTCTTTCAGATTTACTACATAGAGCGTTTTGTCATCGTCAGAAAGATCGATCCCTCCTAAACTGGTTTTCCCGACTGCATCGAAGGCAATACTGTCGTGACTGGCCAGGCTGGCAGTCGTAGTAGGCAGGTCATTCCCATGGGCTTCGGTAGAGGAGGTTACCGCCGTTCCACCAACGCTTGTAAAGTTGAAAAATTCGGTTGTGTTGCCGCTAGTAGCGGATGAAGGTGAGGTTACATAAATAACATTGGGACCACTGACCGAAAAGCCCACATGCCGTTTGGTAAACGAAGCCGAATAAAGCTGCCCGGTCGATTTGTTGTAAGCTACACCCCAGGTTGACCCGACCTCCTCTATCGTTGCATAATAGGTCATGGTCTTACTATTCTCCTCAACCGTATACGGTGTTCCTACTATGGCCACTCGCTGAGTAGTGCTTGCACCTGCTGTAGGGTCTATCGCTATAAAGCAAGTAGTGACAAGATTAGGAGTAACCGATTCGCAATACTCAGCCGGATAATTGACTCCCAGATTGACATTACTGTCTCCGCCGTTCACAAACTGCACCGATGTGCCACTATTGGCTCCTTTGAATGCTTCAAAATCGCCCGACAACAGATTGGTAAATTCAACCCGATACGCATTCGTACTCCCCACAGTCAGTGTATAAGATCCCAAATCCGCAGCCACAGTACTGCTCATCGTGGTTGCAACGGCGGCCCCGGAGGCATCATAAGCGGTAATCGTTACTCCTCCTACGCCCGGCTCTCCATAGGTGTAGGAAACAGGGTCAGTAATGGGCTCATATAGGCCATTGCTGTTGAAATCCCGAAAAATGGTACCTGTAATGGTCTGCCCAAAGCCTGGTTGCGACTGCACCACCAAGGCGAAAAGAATAAGGGCAATCAGGCAAATTGGTTTAATCGTAAAGTTGAGCATACGCCTATATTTTATACATCCTCACTAAAATATGGCTACATATTACCTTAATAAAATACTCTTTAAGCAATATAGACTACAAATAGTAACTATTTAGCCGCCTAAAATCAAGCCAGAATTATGCCAAATGAACAAACGATCGCATAAGAATTTATTTATAGGAGAGAGATTTTTATCCTGAAAAACAGCACAGTGTGTAGCCATAGAATCAGGCAATTAGTTATTTTAAGAAGGCAGCCCAAATTTTTGGGATACTGGCTATCATTAACAGAAAAATTACTTACGATTACAACCTTTCAGGGCAATTGATAATCCGTTGACTAGTGTACGCAAATAAGCCTTATGAAAATCCGTCAACTCTTGGGTGTACTAGTAATCGGAGTCAGCATTTCTTGTCGAGAAGATAGCCTGCCCATACCCGAATCTGCGAATCCAGCTTGTTTTATGGATCATCCAGTTAGTCATCAGGCCCGGAACCTCAAAGGCATTGTTGGCTACCGGAAAGATATGAGTATGTACACCGTTGCTTATACCGTACCCGGAACAATTGATAGCCGATGGGTAGGACTAGTCTGTAATTTGCCTACTAGTTATCAGGTTGTTGGCAAAGAGGTGAGCTTCAGTGGTGAATTTCGAAATACCTTAGGCAAAGTCTCTCCTTACTTTGGAGGAGACGAGATGTATTACCTGTATCTATCAACTGTCAACTAGTCTCAAACTCCTTATCCCTAACCGAATATGCTTCAGTACATCATTTGGAATGTTGATCCCGAAATCGTTCGTATTGGCTCCTGGCCGGTGAGGTGGTATGGCCTACTATTCGCTGTCGGCTTCCTGATTGGCGTTAAGATGATGACGCACATTTTCAAGACCGAAAAGAAGCCTCTTTCTGATATTGACTCCTTACTATTGATCATGGTGGTGTCAACTATTTTGGGAGCGAGACTAGGACACTTTTTATTTTATGAGCCTTACATGCTCATTCAGGACCCGTTACGAATCATAACGCCCCCGTTCGGCGGTCTTGCCAGCCATGGAGGCATACTAAGTGTTTGTATTGGTTTGTGGTTCTATTCGCAACGTGCATCCAGTCAGGCAACTGGGCAAACGTTTTTATGGGTCGCAGATCGCATCTGTATCATGGCGGCCCTTGCCGGAGCATTCATCCGGTTTGGCAACTTGATGAACTCAGAAATAGTTGGAAAACCGACGAACGTACCCTGGGCTTTTGTTTTTCTTCGCGACCATGAATTTAGCCAGGTCCCTCGTCACCCTACCCAGATCTATGAATCGTTATCGTGCCTGATTTTAGCCTTTGGACTATTTTGGTACTGGAAACGGTATCGAAATCAATTCGCATCAGGTACGATGTTAGGCATATCGTTGGTCTGGGTGTTTGGCTTTCGTTTTATCTGGGAATTCTTCAAAGAAAATCAAGTGGCTTTTGAAGATAGTCTGAACTTCAATATGGGGCAGTTGCTGAGCCTACCAGCCATTCTCGTTGGTCTGATCTTACTGTTGAGAAACGTTATCCGACCGGCATCATTGATTCCGGTAGCCCTCGTCATTCAATCATCAAGCCTTTGCTATCAATGTGAGTATCGGCCCAAATCAATCAATTACCCAACTTCGGCCAGCCGCCCTTCACTAACTAATGGCAGGCTAACCACAAACCAGCCGGGTGTTTCTTCAATCAGCAGACTGCCTTCGTTGAGGAGTTCGTAACGCGTGGCCAGGTTACTCAATCCAGCCCCGGCGGTTTCGACCCGAAGGTTTTTGCGCTGGAGTGTATTGGCCACGTGTAGTCGCTGATCGAGGGTGGTGTAGATACGGATATGCAGTGGATTGTCGGGCAGAATCACGTTATAGCGTACCGCATTTTCGATCAGCACCTGCAACGCCAGGGGCGGAATCAGGCCGTGCTTGTCTACTAAATCATCGTCCAGTTCAAGCACTAGTCCCTCCTGATAGCGGGTTTGTAGCAAATGAGCATACGAACGGATAAAGGCAATTTCGTCGCTCAACGGCACGAGCTGTTGCTCACTAGCCTGAAGCAGATACCGAAACACAGCCGTTAGCTCTCCCAAAAACGCGTCGGCCTGCAAAGGGCTATCGCCAATAAGTGACGAGAGTGAGTTTAAGCTATTAAACAGAAAGTGCGGATTGACCTGATGCTGCAACGACGCCAACTGGCTTTGCAGGGATACTTTTTCGAGCGTGCTGGTTTGTACCGTTTCCCGTTGCCATTCCTGCAAAATGTACCATCCTTCGTAGATGGCGAAATAAATGAAGTGATAAAATATCTGGATGCCGAGGTTACGACTTAGCTCAACGGCGGTCGTATAATAGTCGAATGTCCCATCAATCAGGAAGCGTAGCAGGTGCCGCAGCAACCAGGCAAATCCTACCAGAGCTGGCAATACAGCCAACAGCCATAGCAGCCGCCGACGAATATTGGCCAGACCAGGGTAACGGTGCTGAATCGTTAACACGACCCAACGGGCAAGCTGCCAGCAGGCGATTCCTGCCGTTAGAGCAATAAAAACGTTGGCCAACAACGCCTGTACTTTAATCGTCCTATACAGGTCGAACCGAAAAAATACGCTGACGAACACATAAAGTCCTACCGGACCGAACCACCGAAGCCAACGATCTTGTAAGGGTTTCATAAGGTCGCTTTCGATTCGGGTTGAGTTGCCAGCAACGGCAGCGTAATGACAAACAATCCATTATCTTCCTGAATGGTGATATTGCGTTGTCCCAGCAGTTTGTATTTGGCAGCTATATGAGCTAGGCCTACTTTATTGGAGAGAACGGCCGTTGTTTTGCGTTGTAAATTGTTCTGCACCACCAATGTATCCTCTACTGTCTGAATCTTAATTACGAGGGGCCGACCGGGTAAGATGATGTTGTGTTTAACCGCATTTTCCACCAGCAACTGCAAGGTCAGAGGGGGTAAACTATGCTCCATCAAATCCTCATCAACGCTGATGGAAAGATCGACTCCAGCGCCATACCGAGTTTTTAGTAATTGGAAGTACGACCGGATAAACTGCAATTCCCGATTCAGCGTGGTCAGCTCCTGATCATTGGCCCTCAACAAATACCGATATACGCTACTCAGTTCATCGACAAATACTTCGGCCTGACGGGGACTGTCGTAAATCAGCATCGACAGTGAATTAAGGCTGTTGAACAGAAAATGCGGATTGATCTGGCTTTTCAACGTGTCGAGCTGGTGACGTAGTTTTGCCTTTTTTAGCCGTTCATTGCGCTCGTAGGCCTGCTGCCACTCACGCAATACATAGCCTCCTTCGTAAATGATATAATAGACAAAATGGTAAAAAATCTGAATGCCAATCGAATAGGTGTAGTCAGGCAGTGTTTGGGTAAGGTATTGTAGGTTATTGAAAGCCATGTGGGCGACCTGCCGAATCAGCCAGGCGAAATTGACCAGCACAGGCAGCAACACAGCCATCCAGATCAGCCTTTTGCGGGTATTATCCAGACCAGGATAGCGCTTCTGTAATCGCATCACGGCCCATCGAGTCACATTCCAGCAGATATACCCAGCCGTCAGTGCGATCAGGTCCGAACGAATCAGCCTACCCGTCGATCGCTCCAGATACCAGTCGAGCCGAAAGAACAGTGTGCCCACCAGAAACAGGACAAATGGGCCAATGATTCGTAATTTCCTGTCAGTAAAGACGTTCACAGATGACGTTGACGTATATGGTTTGCTTTCTCTCAGTAAAGTGAATAGACAACTACCCTCATGGCAATCCCTTTATGCCGGGCCTGCTTCTGATGCCTTTGCTGATATGCACTGTTGAAATTAAAAGCCTTTCGGCAGATAGCCAAGAAAAATGAAGAGATTCAGGATTCTTTGTTCATAGTAAGATACACATTTCTTCATCCCTTTTATTTTTACCTGATAAGCTCACCAGTTAATAGGACTATACCAATACCCAATTGTGCCCAATAGGGTTAATAGTCTATTCGATAAATTCAATAGATGGGTTCGACCTCCAAAACGTTTATCTGTAACGTTATTTCTATAAATTCGACCGTAGAAATAGCGGAGTACCATGAAAATTCTGCTGATTGAAGATGAGGTCAAAACGGTTCAGAGCATAAAGCAGGGACTTGAAGAGCACCAATGGGAGGTCGACATCGCCTATGATGGCATCCTGGGTTTTCAGTTAGCGACCCGATCACCCTATGCGCTTATCATCTCCGATATTATTTTGCCGGGTATGAACGGCCTTGAGCTTTGTCGAAAGCTGCGGGAAGCCAACATAGCCACCCCTATTCTGATGCTCACGGCCCTGGGAACTACCGACGACAAAATCGTTGGGCTCGATGCCGGTGCGGATGATTATCTGGTAAAACCATTTGAGTTTGGCGAACTCATGGCGCGCGTCAGGGCGCTCACCCGACGAACGCACCATGCGATCCAGCCCAGCAATGTGCTAAAAATTGCTGATCTTGAGCTGAATACCGATACCAAGACCGTAATCCGAGCCGGTAAAGAAATCGCACTGACCGCGAAAGAATTTCAGTTACTCGAATACTTCCTGCGCCATCAGGGACGAGTTATTTCCAAAGTCGAACTGGCCGAACGGCTTTGGGACCTGACGTTCGATACGGGCACCAACGTCATTGAAGTGTACATAAATTTTCTCCGAAAAAAGATCGATAAAGACTTCAATCCCAAGTTGCTTCACACGCAAATCGGTATGGGATATGTGGTAAAGCTCGTGTCGTAATGACCAATATCCGCACCCGACTTACGGTTCAATTCGCCTTACTGGTAACGGTCATTCTACTGTTCTTTTCCCTTGGTGTTTATTTTTTCAGCAAGCTGTACCTCGAAAAACGATTTTTCCGACGGCTTCAGGATCGGGCCATTACTACCACTACCCTGCTGTTCGATTTACAACAGACCGATAGTACCGTGCTGCGCCTGATCGATGCCGCCGATCGAGAACCACTTCTCAACGAAAACATTTCGATCTATAACGCAAAAACCCAAAAAGTACTTTTCTCGACCAACCCGGCAAACACACGCTTTCACGAGCAGTTCATTCCGCAGCTCGATTCGACCGCCCAAACACTTTACCTACGCAAACAGGAATATCAGGTTGTAGCCATTCATCTGGCCAAAGCCAACAGCAGCGATTGGGTCATTGTCAGTGGTATCGACCAGGCCGGCCGGGAAGCACTGGACGATCTGAAAAAGATTCTGGTCGTAATGGTTCTGGCGGCACTCCTGCTGCTGGGTATTTCGGGTTGGTTTTTTGCCGATAGGGCGCTGGCTCCCATGTCGGGTATCGTACAACAGGTGAATACTATTTTTCCAGCCGACGTGTCGAAACGGGTAGAACACTCCAACCGATCCGACGAAATTGGCGTACTGGTGGCAACTTTTAACCAGTTACTCGACCGGATTGAACAGGCCATCAACAAGCAGAAGATGTTCATTGCCAACGTATCGCATGAACTGAAAAATCCGCTTACCAAAATCAATTCGCAGATTGATGTCGCCCTTATCCAGAAGCGCAATCCGGACGCGTATGAACGCACGCTGCAATCCTTACAGGAGGATACCCGCCACCTGGCTCAACTGACCAATACCTTGCTGGAACTGGCCAACACCTCCATGCAGGCCGATACCATGACTTTCGAACCTGTTCGCATGGATGAGCTGCTTTGGGAATCGAAAACGCAGTTGCAGAGCTGGCACGACAGCTACCACGTCCAGCTTACCTTCCCGGAATTTCCGGACGACGAGGACGCGCTAATCACTCAGGGTAACCGGGCATCGCTAAAAGTGTTGTTGATGAACTTGCTGGATAATGCCTGTAAATTTTCGCCAGTAAAAACCGCTCAGGTTACCTTTCAGGCCAGGGAAGGGAAGATTATCATCACCGTTTTCAACGAAGGTCCTCAAGTTCCGGAAGCGGATCTCCCTTATATTTTTCAGCCTTTCTTCCGAAGCAATGCCACAGCTCTATCCAGCAAAGGTCATGGCGTTGGTCTGGCCGTTGTCGCTCAGGTCACTGCTATTCACAGCGGTACCATTGCGGTAAAGTCCACCCAGGAAGGCACCACCTTTACGCTCACGCTCCCGAGCACAGCCACATTTTAAGGTAATTTTAAACTCAGATTAAGTCCGGATTAAGTTCGGTGTCGTTGCTTTGTAGCCGTTCCCTAACCCCCGCTGAGGGCGAGGGGATAACAAAACAGCTATGGAAATCGAGGCAATGAATCATAAACAGGGTATTCTGAACCTGACCATTGGGGCACTGGTGGGCGTACTGGCACTGCTGGCCTATTTATTTGTAGGCTCTCGTAACGAAACGCTGGAGGTACAGAAGCTACTGACGACCAAAGTGGAGCAGTTTGCCTCTACCCAACAAAAGCTCGATTCCATCTCGACAGTGCTGGATCAGAAAATTATCGAAGTTCGGAAGTTAGGCGGCAGCGTGAGCGAACTGGAACGGATTAAGCGGCAACTGGAGAGCGATAAGAAGAAACTGAAGTACGACCTCTCGTTCTCGATTCAGCAATACAACCTGAAGATCAATGACTATAAAGCGTTTCTGGTCCAAAATGACGTCAGTGTTCGTCAACTGAAGGCCGAAAACGGCACATTACTCAGTCGGACACGGGTGCTTGAAGAAGAAAAACAGACCATCCTCACTGAAAATGAAGGCCTAAAGCACGAAAAAGCGGCTCTGACTCAAACGGTCGATGATTACTCGCTCCAGAATGCCGAATTAAAAAACAAAGTATCGCTCGCGTCGGCTATGAAAGCGGTCAACGTGGAGGTTTCAGCGCTGGCAGCCAATGGTAAAGAGCGCCGGGGAGGTACGTATAAAGCGTCACGGATCGACCGGCTGAAGATCACCTTCATTATGCCCTCCAACCCGGTGGCCGTGAAGAACAATAAAGATATATACGCCCGCATTCTGGACGCAAATGGAGCCGTTGTCGGTGAAAACGGTGGCGTTTTATGGACCGATGGCCATGAGATTGGCTACAGCACCCGGCAAACGGTGCTGTTTGAAAACAACGACCAACAGGTCGATATGCTGTTCCGTCGGGAAGCTCCCTATAAGCCTGGCCCTTATACCGTGGAATTGTACGCAGAAGGCTTCCGCATTGGTAGTGGCCATTTCGACGTCAGGTAATGGCTCTACGGGTAATGTTCATTTAACTCAACGGTTTATCTATGGCACTTCTTCACAAATTGACATCTCATTTGCATCCAGTTTTACAAGTTATATACCGAACGCTGGCTCAGCTAACGGCGTTTTTTTTGCATAAATACCGCGAGTTTCCTTTCTCCTATACGGCACTCGGCTACCTGTTTTTCAGCATGGCTTTTTGCTACTATCCGGTGGTTGATCACTGGCTGGGTGGTTTTGTCATGATGAGCCTACCCATTGCCATTCTGGGTGGATTCGTTGCCTGCGTTTATTTGTTTCGAAAACACCAGACGGCCGTCGCCATGGCTGGAATGATCTGGGTGTTGTTCTCCTTTGTGGTGGTCAAACGATTGTTGGGGACCGATAGTGGTGCCACCAACATGAGTCAGGCGCAAACGCTGAACGTACTGAGTTTCAACAGCGAAACTTTCCAGAACGGCTCTGATCTCGCTGCGTTAAAAGCCGATATTGCCTGCTTTCAGGAATACTCTCCCAACCGCCAGATAGAGCGCCAGTACTCAGCAAAAGTTGAAAAGCTCACCTGTTTCGATAAAGACCGGGAAGTAGGTTTGGCCCTTTTCTCTAAATACCCCATCATTAATCGATACGGTCACATCTGGAATCGGTCGGCTGGCCCCGACATCAATGGATTCCTGTGCGCCGATATTGCCTATGGTGCCGATACCATCCGGGTCGTCAATGTGCATTTATGGTCGATGGGCGTACGGACCAATCTGGCGGTCGAAGCCTTAAAATCGGGTCACCTCATCCAGTTTGCAACTGAGTTAATCGACACGTTTCATAAGCTGAAAGAGGGGTTTGAACACCGCAACGAGCAGTTTCTGGAAGTTGAATCCTACGTTGCCGGAAGCCGCTACCCGGTGATCATTTGTGGCGATTTCAACGAAACGCCTATAGGGTATTCGTACGGTAAGCTCCGTCAGAATTTCAAAAACGCGTTTGAAGAGGCCGGGCAAGGGCTTGGCTTTACGCTGAATCGCCACCCCTATTGCGTGCGGATCGATCAGCAGTTCGTCAGCAATGACTGGGCCATCAAGACCTGCCAGACTTTATCAGGCGTTTCGTTTTCCGACCATTTTCCGGTATTAGCGCAGTATGTATTGAAGAAATCGCTCCACGCTCCTAAGGACTTACTGGCTCAGCAGAAGTAGTTCATTTGTTACAGGTTTGCCCCCGATGCGACTATACATTAGTTAATAAATCCCCGATTTACCTTAAGCTATAACTAATGGCTTTTTGTCATCCCGACGAAGGAGGGATCTCAAGTTTGACTAATAAGAGAGTTGAGATCCCTCCTTCGTCGGGATGACAAAAAGCCCGCTAACCGTCCTTCTTCCAACCTTTACCCTTTTCGCAGGCGCTTATACACACGAATACCCATCATCAGGAGGATCATTAGCCCAAACAATCCCAATAGTCCCCACAACATATTCAGGGCATCTTTCAATACGACCAGGAAAACGATGGCAAAGAGGAATAAGGTAGACACCTCATTCCAGATACGAAGTTGCGTGGATGTGTAGCGAAACTCCCCTCGCTGCTGCTGACGATAAATCGCATGGCATAGCCCGTGATAAACATATAAGCCAGCTACCAGTACAAGTTTATAAATCAGCCAGGTGGGGGTTGAGCCGTAATTATACCAGGTAGTCAGGCCCATAATCAGCGTAATGATAGCCGATGGCCAGGCGATAATAGCCCAAAGCCGATTTTGCATCAGCAACAATTGCTTTTGTACAAGACCGCGCCCCGGCTCATCGAGCTGCTCCGCTTCGGTCGTATAGATGAACAGCCTGGGCATATAAAATAACCCGGCAAACCAGGTTACCACGAAAATAATGTGCAGGGCTTTGCTGTAAAAAAAAGTCATGGCTGAATAATCTCGGTGGTAAATATACATCAATGCCAATTAGCAACTCGCATTGAATCAGTCGGCAAAGGGCGGCCATACCCTATTAAATCCGCACAGGCTGCGGGCATTATGCCCCAAAAACAAACAGATAAAACCCTTACACGTTTTATTGACGGTCATAATCTGTAAACGTTCGCTTCAAGCCTTGCCACGGTTCTCTAATGCGCATTAGAGAACCGTGGCAAGGCTTGAAGCGAACGTCTTAAAACTGTTTACACCTCAGACATCATGAAACTGAAACCCGTTATCGATAAAATTGAAGAGGAAGTGCAGGTCGTTCAGGGCGATGCGACTAAAGACGTTAGCTACTCCAGTCAACGGACATTCGCCAGCGAAGTGGAAGCTCGCAAAGCTTTTGAACGTGCTGTCGATAAATTACTGCATGTAAACGGATGGTCGGGCCTATCGAGTCTCACCGCCGATTTCCAGCTTCACGATGCAAATGGCGCTCCGAAGCCTGATGGTACTCCGCAACTTGGTGACTACATCCGGGTTACCTTGCCGGGGCCTATGCCTGAAAACTGGGTACGCGTCAGTCATACGGCCAGCACCGACAATCGGGTGGAGTTTACGGTACATCCCAGTCATGATCCGCAGAAAAAACACACCGACCAGATCGATCATTTTTTCCATAAGGAAGCACAGAGTACGTTTCGGGTTGAGATCGCAGATAAAACCATTACGGCTTCTGAAATTGGTCGGCGGGAAGGCATCAATAATCAACAGCCCGAAGCGGGCGACCGGGCACTTATCAATACGGTCATTGCCGAAACCGGCTGGTGGTTTTATCAGAAATTCCAGTGGAAGTTGCTGACCGATTATATAGTCGATTTGTAACCCATTTCCGGCTACCTTTGGCTGACATTACCACAGTACAGCCATGCAAAATCTAAAGATCGCGACGGCACAGTTCGAAAATGCCAGTGGCGACAAAACAGCTAACTTACAGGTCATCAACCAGCTTGCCGCCAAAGCGGCTCAGCAGGGTGCCAAAGTCGTTGCCTTTCATGAATGTTCCATCACGGGCTACACCTTTGCCCGGCACTTATCCCGCGAGCAGATGCTCGACCTGGCCGAGTACATTCCCGATGGCGAAAGCATTCAGGCTCTTATTCAGATTGCGAAAGCCAACGACATTGTTGTTCTGGCGGGCCTGTTCGAAAAAGACGAACAGGATCAGCTTTTCAAAGCATATGTGTGCGTCGACAAGAACGGACTGGTTGCCAAATACCGCAAACTGCATCCGTTTATCAACCCTCATTTGCTGCCGGGCGATTCGTACGTCGTGTTCGATCTATTCGGCTGGAAATGTGGCATTCTGATCTGTTACGATAATAACGTCGTCGAAAATGTACGGGCTACGGCCTTATTGGGAGCCGACATTATTTTCATGCCCCACGTGACGATGCTGACGCCCTCTACCCGTCCGGGTGCCGGTTTTGCCGACCCTGCTCTTTGGACTAATCGAGCGAATGATCCTACGTCGCTCCGGCTGGAGTTCGACGGGATGAAAGGACGAGCCTGGCTGATGAAATGGCTGCCCGCCCGCGCGTACGACAATGGCATTTATGTTGTCTTCTCCAATCCGATCGGCATGGACGACGACCAGTTAAAAAATGGCTGTTCGATGATCATTGACCCCTTTGGCGACATCATTGCCGAATGCCGTGAGTTGGGCAACGATGTGGTGGTCGCCAATTGCACACCCGAAAAATTACAACAGGCAGGTGGCTACCGGTACCGAAAAGCCCGGCGTCCCGATTTATATCGAAACATTCTGGGACAGGCCCACACACCCGAACAAAAAGTAGTCTGGCTGAACCCGGATGCTGACTAGGGGTTTATATATGTGAATACTCGTCCGGGATACAATTGCAGACGAGTATTCATACATATAAAAGGCGGCTTAACCCGATTCGGGCCAAGCCACCTTTAGAAAATTAATAATGGGAATAAACGAGTATTTTATCCCTCAAAGGATTCGACACCGGTATCTTTCCAGCTCTTTGAGGCCGCCGATTCCAGAACCGCTTCACAAACCTTCTGGGTTTCCAACGCGTCTAAGAACGTAGGATGACAAGGCTCTCCACGCTCCAGGCTACCCAGAAAATCTGCTACCTGATGGATGAAACTGTGTTCGTAACCGATCCCTAAGCCGGGCACCCACCACTTACCCATATACGGCTGATCTCCATCCGTTACATGAATCGAGCGCCAGCCCCGGACAATTCCTTCATCAGCATGATCGAAGTATTCCAGCCGGTTCAGGTCGTGCAGATCCCAACGGATCGACGCATGCTCCCCGTTGATTTCAAAGGTGTACAACGCCTTGTGACCCCGTGCATACCGCGTCGACTCGAACAGACCCAGCGAGCCGTTGGCAAAATGGCAGTGGAAGATACAGGCATCGTCGATGCCCACCGGCTGTACTTTCCCCGTCAGAGCATGCATCCGCTCTTTCACAAAGGTCTCCGTCACTGCCGATACATCGGTGATGGCCCCGTTGAGCCACATTGCCGTATCGATGCAATGGGCGAGTAAGTCACCCGTCACCCCCGAGCCTGCGGCCTCTACATCCATCCGCCAGGTGCCCGCACCACCCTGTGGCACATCGGCACTGATGGTCCAGTCCTGGAGGAAATTAGCCCGGTAATGGAAAATCTTACCCAGTTTGCCCGAGTCCACCAGTTGCTTGGCCAACGTAACGGCCGGTAACCGGCGATAGTTATACCAGACCGTGTTGGCTACTCCAGCCTCCTGGATGGCATCAACCATCTGCTGGGCTTCGGCTACTGTGCGAGCCAGTGGTTTTTCACAAAGCACCATCTTACCGGCAGCGGCTGCTGCCAGAGCGATCTCAGCATGGGAATCATTGGGCGTACAGATGTCGACTGCATCGATATCATCCCGGGCAATCAGGGCTTTCCAGTCGGTTTCAATCGAGGCATAGCCCCACTGGTCGGCAAAGGCCTGCACCTTCTCAGCATTGCGGGAGCAGACGGCCTGCAACACAGGCTTGTACTGTAATTCAGGAAAAAAATGGCTGACCTGGCTATAGCCATTGGAGTGAGTACGGCCCATAAAGCCGGTACCTATTAAGCCAATGCGTAGTTCTTTTTTGGTTGACATAAATTGATGTAGGGGTTACTGGCGACGGCCCGGCGCAAATCAAGTACCGCCACCGTAAACAATTATTCGTACCAGCCGTGGGCCTGACGTACTTTGATCATGGTGGCCAGCACGTCGTTCCAGGTTTGCTGCTTGAGCATTACCTCGTTGGGGAACATGCATCCGTCCCAGCAGATGTGCCGGAAGGCTTTGGTCAGCTCGCCGTTCTCGTTGCGCAGCCAGTAGCCCGCATCATGCACGATGTCGAGCTTACCGTTGGGGTCCAGCGCCTGGCAGTGACGACCCGTTTTATCGTGCGAGCCCGAACCGAATACGGTGCCATCGTTCTGCGCCACGTGGAAGTCGATCGTCCAGGGGCGAAGAGCCGCCGTCACCTTCTTGAGCGCTTCGGACAAGGCTTCCCGATCACTCCAGTCGAAATCAGGGGGCAGGATGCGGTCATCGGGGCTATTGTAGCCAAGGGTATAGAGTAAGGTATGCGCCATATCGGCCTGGAATCCCATATTGGGTCGGTTCACTGCCACCAGTGTGTCGACCATGGCTTTCCAGCTGTGCATGCCGCCCCAGCAGATTTCCCCTTCGGCCGCCAGCTTTTCGCCATAGTCAGCGGCCACATCACAGGCCTGCTGGAAGGTTTCTACAATCAGTTTGCTGTTCCCCACAGGGTCTACGGCCCAGTCGTGGGGCGAACTGGCCGAGTCGATGCGTACCACCCCACTGGGCCGAATGCCCAACTCGGTTAAGCGCTGGCCAATGTGGCAGGATTTACGGACCATTTCGACAAACTGGGCTCGTTGGTCGGGTGTTCCCATGGCCGGACCGCCCCAGATGGGAGCTACCAGCGAACCAATTTTAAGATTATGCGCCCCCACTTTATCGGCCAGCCGCTTGATGTCATCGTCCGACAGGTTGACGTCGATGTGCTCGAAGAGGGCCAGGTCGACACCATCGAATTTAACCCCATCGACTTCGGCATTGGCCGTCAGGTTGAGCATGGTGTCGAAGTCTATGACGGGTTCGGAGTCGGGGCCTTTGCCCACCACTCCCGGCCACATGGCGTTGTGGAGTTTAGGATAGTTATTCTGGTTCATCACTACGAAAGTTTAACAGGATTTAGTCAGATCAATAGCTTATAGCACCAGGTCTGGATTGGCGGGACCAAAGTGTTTGAGCATGACGATGGGATCGGTGGTGGAGGGATTAGTGATAGTGACCCCTGCTACAGCCGCCTGCTCGCTGACAAAGAACTCATCGTTGGTCAGTTGGCCGTAACGGATCATGGTTGGGGTTTCAATATCCCAATCGCCCAGTTTGCCATGTCCCTGCATCATAATAAGCCCATAGGCTGCGTTGTCTTTGATGGTGACCGTCTGACCGGGAAAAACGGTGAGTTCTTTTGCGCTGAAAGCTTCATTTTTATAGCAAACCCATACCTCCCGATAACCAGCAGCCGCCATTTCGTCTTCGTCGCGAACGGGTTGGGGACGCATAAATCGATTGGCCATCATCTGAGGGTCGGTGTTCAGTTCCCAGTCGATGGCCTCCATCAATTGGTCATAATCGCCAATGCGCTCCTTGGGCGTACCGTTCCACAGTAATTCTTCGGGAATGATGGCTTCGTTCACCAGCGACTGGTACATAGCAAACACGTCGGAGGCTTTCTGGGGCTCGTAGGTGCACATACTGCCAGGCGCGTGCAAGAGCCCAGGAGGCACATCCCAGCCGGTGCCGGGTTCCAGCCGGTAGGCCGAAGAGTAGTTGGTGATCTTGTTGTCGCCCTTGGTGAAGTTCTGCAGGCACTCTTTGATCTGCTCTTTGGTGGTGCCGGGAGCAATGCCGAAGAAAGTATAGGGAAAATCACCTCCATGGTTGTTGACCTGGGGAGGGAAATAATAGGCTTCGGGCTTACCCAACTGACCGATCAAGGCTGCCTGTTCATCGTTGTGATGGAGGTGATGCGGCAGGGGCCCCATGTTGTCGAAGAACTTGGAATACATCGGCCAGCTTTGGTATTCATTCCAGAGCCGATCACCAATGAGTTCGCCTTTGAGTTCATCAACGGCATCTTTGAGCAAAAACTGCACTTCGGCGCCATCTTCGTCGGTGAAAACGATGTGGCTCAATCCTTCATTTTCGCCGGTAAGGGGGCCATTTTTGGCGGGTGTGGTGGAGGAGAACCAGCGTTCATCGATACCACCCCGTTCTCCGCCCAGCACATAATAATCGTCGGGGTGGAGTTTGATTCGACGCCCGGGTACGCAGAAGGACCGGGGTACCCAGGTGGGGGTCAGTCGCAGGATACCTTTCCCTTTTTCTAATGCTTTTTTCGCTACGCTTACTGCTGAGACTGTTTCCATTAATTAATAGGCAACTGTTTTATTTTAACTAACCTAAACGAATTGACACTAAAATACCTCAACCAAACTACATTGGTTATCCATGTCCATGAATGTACGCTTATTATTGTTTGATCATCAGGTTGCGGTATTGCACCTTCATCGGCGGCCCGACGTGTACCTGTACACCAAGTAGGCCCTTAGCCTTTCGGTTTACCGTATCATCGTCAATCACTTCACTCATCAAGACGTCGTTAATGTAGTGCTGTAAACGATTGCCTTTGATCACCAGATGAAAGGTGTTCCAGTCTTCGCTTTTGATAAATGTCTTCAGCGAATCGGAGCTGCCCAGCGAACCCGTAACGTTCATACCGGTCCAGGCATTCGCTTTTACATTGGCCCGAATGGCTTCCGGTGTGCTTTCACCCGTATAAGGTCCAATGGTGGTTTTTTGTCCACGATACGCCAGGGTAGTCCGTTTCCGCTCTTCGTAGTTTTGGCCCGTATACCGCATTTTTCCGTCAATATCAGCCTGATAGCCTCTTAGAGCGAACGGGACATCGGGTAATCGGTCACTGCGGTAATTGATGCCGGAGTTTCCAGCTTCGGTAATTTTGAATTCACCTTTCAGTTCGAAATCGCCTGGCTCGCCACCCTGCCAGATAATGAACGAGTTAGTTTTCAGGAGTTTTTCAGGGGTTATTTCTCCGGTCAGGCAGCCATCCTCAACCCGCCAGTAGTTCGGATCACCATCCCACCCTTTCAGGCTTTTTCCATCGAAGATCGATACGTAGCCATCTTTCTTTTTCTGCGCGATGCAGGATGTGCTGGTGCCGACAATTGCGAAAGCCGCTACTAGAAGCAGGATAACGTTGACCTTTCTTTTGCTTACCATATCAAATTCACGGTTATAGTCCTACAATTTTAGTCAGGAAGAAGAGTCTCCTTCCTGACTACTTATTATTTACCTTTCAATCCGCCTGTTGCTTTGTACACCTCGCTATCCTGCTTTCCTCCCGACTTAAGGTAGGCAACCAGATCTCTTAGCTCACCAGGATTCAAACTATTAATTAGTCCGGGCAACATAATCGAAACCGTCGAATTCTTTTTCGATACTACGTCTTTCTTCGGAATTTTCCGGAGGAAATCAGGCGCAAACGGGTTCTGCGAAATCGAATAGTTCACTTTATCCTCATTAACAAGTCTCCCCAGGACCGACTGCCCGTTTTTCAGTGTGAAAATGGTCGACACGTATTGATCAGAAATGGCTTTGTCGGGATTGATGATAGCCTCCAGAATATCCTTGTTTGAGAACCGGGTACCTAGCTGCGTCAGATCAGGGCCAATATCTCCACCCTGACCGCCCATCGAGTGGCAACGACTACACAAAATTGCAGAGTAAATTTTTTGTCCCCTGTCGAAGTTGAGCGATGCCACAAGTCCCGTATCGACTGCCAGCAAGGCCGTGTCCAGCTTCCATCGTCTTCCGGGTCCTTTAGGCGAATAATCGCTGACGATGTCGTTGCCGGAGGTGGTCAACAAATCGGCACCCGATAGTTTGTTGTATTTTTCAAACTGATCTTTGGGTACGTGCGCTAACGCCAGCTTACGAGCCCTGTCGATGAAACCGACATAACTCCGTCCTCCCTGAAACTTGAATCCATTAGCAAACCAGGTGAAGTACTTAGTCCGAAGCTCCGGTGTCCAGCCAGCATCGGCCCGGCTTAGCATAACGGCATAGAATGTCTGTTGAAGGGGTGGAACTTTCTCCAGCATTTTAGCAATATCCAGTCCGTACTGTGGATTGCGCAGGATCAGGTCCGACGAGGCAGTCGCCGTTTCGAGCCCCAGATTGTTGCTGCCCGGTTCGTCTTTGATATCCATCAGAGCCAATGTCTTATTTACTACGCCCGGTGCTTCGAGGGAGATAAGAACGCGGCTAAGTCCACGATTCATCAGAGCTGTTTTAGCCGGATAATGCGGATTCAGGAAAGCAACGACGCGATCTTTATCGGCTCCTTCAGGCATGCCCATGCGTAGGAAAACCAGCTCAAAAGCCCGGCACAAATCAAACTGCTGAGATTCTGACAGTTGATCGTACTTTATTTTTAAAAGGGCATTCAATAGCTTACTTTTTTGCGAAGCGTCGCCCTGTCTGGCCAATGCAACCGCCGACTGTATCAATCGTTGAGGGTCCGTTTCGGTAAAGACTTTATCCTGCCACTGAGCAACAGGCTGATGTTCTACCGCAATACGAGCCGCGTACCGAACAAACCGGTCGGGATTGTTCAGATTAGGCCAGGCCGCAGTAACCGCTGCTGGATTGGCCCCATGGTGGTACTGCTCCAACTGAGTCCGAAGTTGATGCTCTTTCGTCAGTACTGGTGCCTTGGCTACAGGGGCTACCGATTCTGTTCCAGTATAAGTGATCCGATAAAGATCCGACTCCAGACGGCGTCCGCCGGTTAGGAAATACAGAGCTCCATCTGGCCCAAACATACCATCGGTCAGCGGCAGTGGTGAGCCCGAAATAAACTCTTCCCGTTCGGCTTCGTAGGTTGACCCTTTAGGCTTTAGGTAAATGGAATAGATGATGCCAAAGCTCCAGTCGAACGCATATAACGATTGACGATACCGTTGCGGAAACCGGGCATTATCGCCATAGACCAGGTTGGTGGGTGACCCCTGACCAATGTTCAGGACGGGAGGCAAATTATCTGGATTGCTGGGCAACCACTTGCCATTACCCGTACGCCAGCCAAACTCGGCTCCGCTGGTAACGTGACAAATGCGCGTTGGGCGATACCAGGGAAGACCAAAATCCCACTCCATATCTGAATCATAGGCAAACATATCGCCCGCTTCATTGAATGCAATATCGAAGGCATTGCGGAAACCGGCCGCCATCAGTTCCCAGCGCTTCCCTTCCGGGTCGACATTTGCCACCCAACCTCCGGGTGCCATCCGATCGTTGGCATGGCCGCGCGGGTCTTTTATCTGCGGAAACAGGTTATCTTCTTTCCAGTTAGAGGGTAAGCGATACGCATCCATTTGGGGTACATCGGTATGGTTCCCCGCAATCACATATAACGATTTCTTATCGGGCGAGAGCTTTATACTATGGGGTCCGTGCTCTCCTTCTCCTTTCAGTGCTTTTAGCAGCGTTACGGTCTCAAACTGGTCATCGCCGTTGGTATCCTGAAGCCGGTAGAGGCCGCTGCCTTTCCCAAAATTCTTGTTCTCCCGGTTATTGACCATCACATAGAGACTATTGAAGGCATATAACAAGCCTTGCGCATACCCCATACCTATGGTGGTATCGCCTGGCTGGACATTGCCGACTTTAAGTTTCTCAATTTTGGGTTTTGACGCTCCGGAACCAATCGGCGGCAATTCTAATCGATATAAGGCTCCGTATTGATCGGAGGTAATCATTCGGCCCTTGTTGTCGAACGTCATGGCAACCCATGAGCCCATCTTATTCTCAGAAGGGCTGAATATGTGTTCGGCTTTAAAACCGGGCAGTAGTTTCAGTTTATCGATTTTAGGATTTTCCGGATCGACGGTAGTGACGGCTGCTTCCTGCATGGTAATCCAGGAGGTCCCAAGCAGGACAATCGCAGCAAACACCAAGGCTAATCGGACAGGTTTGTACGTAAAAAACATAACAATATGAGTAAGTGAGTGTCAATACATCTATTGAGTGGCCGGTAGTTTGTCGATTGTTTTTACGGCGTAGGCTTATAAAAGCAGAGCCGATTGAGGTTTTACCGCCCCGTTGTAGTGAATAAATACACGAAAAAAGAAGCAGAGCCGATACGAATCTGCTTCTATGTACTCCGTATTACCAACCTATAATAGTATCTGAAATCAGTGCGAATGGGCTACTGTTCTATGCGAGAGGCTTTTCTACTTCTCCCACTCCCGACTGAGAATGGGAGAAGTACTATCAATTAGAAATAAGGGGTCAATGCTGATTCAACTGCTGGCAACGGATAATAGTCATCCAGCATCGTAAAGGCATTCGGTGGCGGAACAGCACCCGCGGGGAAATAATAGTCACCCGGATTCGCTTTTACACGAGCGCCATACGCTGTAATAATTTCCTTCACACGGCCGGTTCTCGTTAAATCAAACCAACGCTTGTTTTCGAAGGCCAACTCAACACGTCTTTCCTTAAAAATAGCTTCCCGCATATCGGCCTGCGACGATGCGGTGGTAGCCGCCAGCCCAGCCCGGGCCCGCACCTGATTCAGATAGGTAGCTGCCTCGCCGGTTTTCCCCTGTTCATTGAGTGATTCGGCCAGGAATAGCAGCACTTCAGCATAGCGATAAACCGGCCAGTTCTGCCCCGTGTTGTTGTGCAACGCATGGGTGCGGGCGTATTTTTTGATATACGGATACACTTTATTGGCCCGCAAACTTGTGCTCAACGTGACGGTTCCGATCGAAATATCTTTTCGTTTATCACCCGTTTCATAGGCTGCGATCAGATCCGGCGTAGGAATGTTATTACTTTCCTGCGATGTAGGCTGCGGGTTCGATGTACCCGTAATAGGTGCAATTTCAGCCGCCGTTATGGGCGACGGCAGGAAACGGTAAATCTGATTGCCGTTATAGCCTGCCGACCCTTCCATGTACTGGATCTCGAATACCGATTCAGGGTTGTTCTTATTGGTACCTGTGAACGAAAAGGCATCATTATAATCGGGCATCAGCTTATAACCGTCGTTGGTCACAACGTCTTTCATCAACGTTTCGACCTGACCCCATTTTTTCTGCGTCAGATACAGATTAGCCAGCAATGTTTTGGCCGCTCCCGATGTAGCCCGTCCGCCTTCCTGCTTCGCTTTGTTCAGTAGATTTTTACTGGCCTCAGTGGCATCTTTTTCAATCTGCGCATAGATCTGCTCCGTCGTACCCAACTCAACTGGTGCGTCCTGTCGCCCCGTAACGGGAGTTAAATGCAAAGGGACTCGGCCAAACAACCGGACCAGATCGAAGTAGGCGAACGCCCGAAGAAACTGCGCCTGCCCTTTCAGGTTGCTTTTGACCGCATCGCTACTAAAGGTAACCCCATCGATCAAACTCAGAATCTGGTTAGCCCGGGCAATAATCACGTAATTCAGTCGGTACTGTACCAACACGTTATCATTGGCCGTCACCTTGACGCCACCATCCCCCGTTCCGACAGGGACCGCAAAATCAGCCACGTTTTCGGTCGGATCTACAGCGCCATACAGCGTGTTACGGGCATAATAGGTATTATCCGAGTGCATTTCCTCCAATACCCAGGCCCGTTCGTTATACATTTGCCGGAAGGGCACATACGCGCCATTGACAGCCTGTACAAAGTCGGCTTCTGTTTTGAAGAATGTAGCCGAACTTAATGCCGTTTCTGGAATGGCAGTCAGAAAATCATCTTTGCAGCCGATTGAGGCCAGGATCAACAGCCCGACTGCGATATATTTTATTTTCATCAGGAACAAGTTTTTAGGATTAGTCGCGGGCTATTCACCAGCAACGTAGTGATTACTGTTTTTAGAAATTCAGATTTACCCCGAGTGTATACGTACGTGGCACTGGATAGTTCGAGAAATCAATACCCTGGCTCAGGTTCCCGCCATCACCGTTACCCGTCGTGTTGCCACTGGTTTCGGGGTTTGGCCCGCCCCAGTATTTCGTGAAAATGTACACTTGCTGACAGGATGCATACACCCGGGCCGATTTAAACAGCTTGTTCACAGCCCCAATATTATAGCCCAGAGTTATGTTTTTAATCGTGAAGAACGATGCATCGGCTATAAACTGTGAGCTTGGCCAGTCGCGTTCGATACCGGTGTAGTTACCGCCATTGTTAACAGCGCCAAATTGGCCAGCTCCGGGATTGATTACCGTGGTGGCAACAGCCGCGCCATTGACGAGGGTATTCTGAACCCGGAACCGGTCTTTTACCCCTTCAACCATGTTGAACACTCCATCCAGGTTGGCCGTGCTATACAGGTGACGAACCCACAACTGGTTGCCGTACGATCCAGAACCGGTGATCGAGAAGTCGAAATTGCCGTATTTCAGATCGTTGGTAATCCCGTAGGTAAACTTGGGGAATGGGCTACCAATAATAGCGCGGTCATCCTGGTCGCCACCATAGGTTATCACGCCATCGCCGTTTACATCTTTAAATTTGATGGTTCCGATAGCCGAGCGTCCCGGAATAATGGGGGAACTCTTGACTTGTTCGGCACTTGTATAATAGCCTTCTTTTACCAAGCCATAGAATTGACCAAAGGGCTGCCCTACCTGGGTAATGTGGAATGGTCCAATCGTACCATACACCCGATCGATACCTGGTGCCAGCGATACTACCTGATTTCGGTTGAACGAAATATTGGCGTTGGTGGTCCACTTCAATTTACCCGTTGTGTTTTTGGTGGTCAGTGAGAATTCGTGGCCCCAGAATTTGATCTCGCCAATGTTATCGTTGAAGTTGGTGAAACCAGACTCCTGCGGAATCTGCACCGCATACAACAGATTCGTGGTCCGTTTTGTATAAAAATCATAGATGAACTGGATACGGTCGTTGAACAGGCCCAGATCAAGGCCTACATCAAACTGCTTCGTGGTTTCCCAGCCCAGATTTGGGTTAGCCAGCGACGTAACCACAGACCCGGCTGCTACTGTGCTTCCAAATACAGCATTGGTCGTATTATTCACCAGAGCATATTGGGTGTAGTTACCAATGTTGTTATTACCGATTACACCATAGCTGGCCCGTACTTTGGCAAACGACACCTGTGGTACGGTCTTGAGGAACTCTTCATCCGACGCGACCCAGCCTACTGAAGCCGATGGGAATGTACCCCAGCGATTGTTGGAACCGAACCGGGATGACCCATCCGTACGGACAGCCGCCGTTAACAGATACTTACCTTTGTAGTTGTAGGTTAAACGAGAAAGATACGAGGTTAACGACCATTGGTTGGCTCCGTTCTGCGAAGTTGTCCGGTCAATGTTCAAGGCTCCCTGAATGGTTGGTAGCCGATCATCCGCATACGTATTACCCTGGATCTGCGAAAACTCCGACCGGAACTTCTGATTCGTAAAACCCGCTAACAGTTCGAAGTTATGATCGTTAAAGCTCCTGGCATACGTTGCTAAGTTTTCGTTCAGCCAGGACATATTCTCCTGACTATTGCGGGTGGAAACAGCGGTTGTCGGAATGGGTACGTTGATAGCGCTCGTGGCCGTAGAGGGGTTGAAGAAGAAGAATTTAGTATTCGTATATTCTATATTCATCGTCGATTT
Source organism: Spirosoma gilvum (assembly GCF_054776815.1). Lineage (NCBI taxonomy): Bacteria > Pseudomonadati > Bacteroidota > Cytophagia > Cytophagales > Cytophagaceae > Spirosoma > Spirosoma gilvum. The sequence goes on from NZ_BAAHBH010000007.1 coordinate 419,956, forward strand.
CAACGTCAGCCCGGTGATGGGGCGGAACTGAATATAGGCGTTCCCCAACAGGTTGGTATTCTTCGATTCGTTGACCAGTTCATTGGCGGCCCGTACCCAGTTTGGATAATTGAAAATATTACCCGTGCTACTTGGCAATGTATTGAATTTCGTCAGTTCGCCATTGGCATCATAAATCGGCATGATTGGCCAGGTATGCAGGGCGTTGAACAGAATTCCCGTTCCCCGGTCACCGTCGGTACGAGGTGTATTATCAAACACATACGAAGGCGCTACATTGAACCCGACCGCAACCTTATTGGAGAGGTTATAGTTTGAGTTCATCCGCAGGGAGTACCGCTTGTATTTATTATTCAGCACGACCCCATCCTGATTGAAAATACCGGCGACCAACGAGGTGTTCGACTTTTCGGTATTGTGTGAAATGCTCAGGTTATAGCTTTGTAGCGGAGCTGTCCGGAGTAAGGCATCGTACCAGTCGTTGTTTTTTCCTTCGTATTGCGCCGGGTTCTGGAAAATATCTGGCACAGGCAAGAGCTGATCTTCGTAGAACTCTTTCTTAAACTGGGCAAACTGTACTGCATTCAGCATTTTTACCCGGCCTTTCATCGGCACTTTCTGGATACCCGTATAGGTACTGAAGCTAATATTCGTTTGACCCGGCTTGCCTTTTTTTGTGGTAATGAGCACAACACCATTGGCCGCACGCGAACCATACAAGGAAGTAGAAGCCGCATCCTTCAGAATCGAAAGATCTTCGATTTCGTCGGGGTTCAACTGGGCAATATTCCCCGTGATTGGAAATCCATCTACTACATACAATGGATCGCTACCCGCCGAAACCGAAACCTGTCCCCGAATCCGAATGCTGATTCCCTGGCCGGGCTTACCGGTGGCCTGGTTGATCTGAACGCCCGCTAGTCGCCCCTGTAATTTTTGCCCGATCTGCGAAACGGGTAAGTCTTTAATTTCCTGAGAGCTTATGGTTTGAACAGCACCTGTTACTTCTTTCTTTAACTGACTACCATATCCGACCACCACGACTTCGTTAAGGGTCTGATCGTCAGGAGTCAACACAACAGACAACGAAGTCTGGCTACCAACCACAACTTCTTTTTTAGCATAGCCTACAAAGCTAAACACCAGTGTTGCCCGCGTATCGGGTACCGAAATTCGGAAGCCCCCTGTACCATCAGTGGTTGTACCCGTGGTAGTGCCTTTCACAATGACACTTACGCCAGCCAGTATATCCCCTTTCTCATCAGTTACCTTACCCGAAACAGTTATGTCTGCTGCCTGAACAGTTTCATAGGACAAGTCTGGTCTGGGAACGTGCAGCGCCAGCAATTGCCCTGCCATCAAATCACTTTTTTTCGGCTCAATTTTTTGCATCGTCTGAGCGAAACCGGGTATTATTCCCGCCATTAGGCTCAGCGTAGCTAGCTGATAAATTTTTTTCATGGAGATTTAGATCGAATAGGGTTACCAGAAACAGATATAGAAAAAACATAAGCGAATACTCAAATATTGATAAACATATAGGGGCAACTTTCCTATACCTACCTAGTTTTTGGCATTATTTAATTAACTTTTTAAGAATTTTCAATATATCAGATGACCTAACTGCTTTTTAGAACATACTTACTTTTTCTGTACATCCCTAAAGGTAAGTTTACAGTTGATGCTGTCTGGAAATCTGTTATCAGAGATGCTTGATCACATTCGAATCAATGATTATTCGAATACCCCGAAATACCAGCAGATTTACAATTCAATCGTAGAGGGTATTGAAAATCGGGATATTCTACCGGGCGACAAATTGCCGTCAATTCATGAGCTATGTGCATCTTTTGATGTGTCGAAGGGTACGATTGAGCGAGCTTATGAACTGCTGAAAGAGAAAGAAATTATTGGTGGGGTAAAAGGCAAAGGGTTTTATATCAACTACACGCCAACGGGCAATAACCTGAAGATATTCCTATTATTTAATAAGTTAAGTGCGCATAAAAAGATCATCTACGATTCCTTTGTTGAGATGCTGGGGAACTCGGTAGCCATTGACTTCTTCATTTATAACAATGATTTTCGGCTGTTTCGGGATTTAATCCAGCGCCAGGCTCGCAATCACACGCATTATGTAATCATTGGGCATTTTTTCGACGGAGAAGAAAAAGCGGCTGAGTTGATCAATAGTTTACCCAAGCACAAACTAGTGATTCTGGACAAGCTGCTAGACGGCATAACAGGCAATTATGCGGCTGTCTTTCAGAATTTTGAGAAGGATCTTTATCTAACGCTAATTGAAGCGCTCCCGTTATTAAGAAAGTATAGGACGATAAGTATCCTTATGCCTTCTTACACCTATCACCCCAAAGCGATACTAAACGGTTTCTATAAATTCTGTTATGAATACGGGTTTCAAACCAGGGTTATCCATGATATTCAGAACGAGCCTATAATACCTCAGCAAGCTTATATTAACCTAATGGAGGAAGACTTGGTCGAGCTGATTAAGAAGATAAAGCAGACAGCCTATGGAATCGGCCAGGAAGTAGGGATTCTGTCTTATAACGACACGCCACTTAAGGAGTTTCTTCTGGAAGGGATTACGGTAATTTCAACCGATTTCGCTCAGATGGGACGAACGGCCGCACAACTTATACTGAACGGTAGTCAGGAACACATCGAAAATCCCTTCCGCTTAATTGTGAGAAGATCATTGTAGCAATGAATAATGAACAATGGATAATGGCTAGATTGCTAATTATTCATTATCCATTGTTCATTATTCATTAAGAGCGGGCTTCTTACTGATGATAGCCGTTAATAGCTCCCCGAACATTGCCGAATTTTGCCAACAAGGCTTCTGCTTCTTCGCGACCGACACTCAGTTCGCCCATGACCATACGAGCGGCCCGGTCCTGAAGCTTGATATTGGTTAGTTGCATGTCGACCATCTTGTTACCTTTCACCCGGCCCAGTCGAATCATTACAGCAGTCGAAAGCATATTGAGTACCAGTTTCTGAGCCGTGCCCGCTTTCATACGGGTACTTCCCGTTACAAACTCAGGCCCTACCACAACTTCAACCGGGTATTCAGCCGCTTTGGCCACTGCTGACCCTGCGTTACAGACAATACACCCTGTCAGCAGCCCCGCTTTCCTGGCGTCCTCCAATCCGCCTATAACATAGGGAGTTCGGCCTGAAGCCGCAATACCAATAACCGTATCCAGCTCGTCAGGGTGGTAAGGGGCTATATCCTTCCAGGCTTGCTCTGGGTCATCTTCAGCAAATTCTACAGCCTTGCGGATGGCTCCATCACCACCAGCGATCAGACCAACCACCAAATCGTGCGGAACGCCATAGGTGGGTGGACACTCCGACGCATCAACGACGCCTAAGCGACCGCTTGTACCGGCTCCGATATAAAAGAGCCGTCCACCCTCTTTCATACGTTTAGCCGTTTCGGTCACCAGCGCTTCAAGCTGAGGAATAGCTTTCTCTACAGCCAGCGGAACCGTTTGATCTTCCTTATTAATATTGACCAGCAAGTCGTGAACCGACATTTGCTCCAAATGGTCATAATGTGATGTGCTTTCAGTAGTCATACCTCAAATGTAACATGCACTCATTTTAACTGACAAATAATCACTTTTTTCTTGCCTTTTCGAAAAACATATTTTTTCTTTACAGCGTTATTACACCATCAGCGAAATTTCGCTAATCGCAAAGTATGCTTACCGAATCGACCCCTACACAACTGAATCGCTTTAGTCGTACCCTCACCCAGGAGATCAGTAACCCAGCCGCCAAAGCCATGCTCTATGGAGTCGGATTGACGGAAGACGATATGCAGAAACCCCAAATTGGTATTGCCAGTACGGGGTATGAGGGAAATACCTGCAACATGCACCTGAACGGCCTTTCGGTGTACGTCAAGCAAGGTATTCAGGCCAATGGGCTGGTCGGTCTTATTTTCAATACGATTGGCGTATCGGATGGCATGACCAATGGGAACGATGGCATGCAATATTCGCTTCCCAGCCGCGACCTCATTGCTGACTCGATTGAGTCGGTAGTAGCCGCTCAGTGGTATGATGGTGTAGTAACAGTGGTCGGTTGTGATAAAAACATGCCAGGCGCGGTAATGGCAATGGCCCGGCTCGACCGGCCCGGTATTATGGTGTATGGTGGCACGATTCGTTCGGGTCATTACAAGGGCCAGAAGCTCGATATTGTATCGGCCTTTGAAGCACTGGGCAAAAAATACGCAGGTAATATTTCCGACGAAGATTACGAAGGAGTGATTAAAAACTCCATTCCGGGTGCGGGTGCCTGTGGCGGTATGTATACGGCCAATACCATGGCTAGCAGCATTGAAGCGATGGGCCTGAGCCTGCCGTTCAGCAGTACGTATCCAGCCACGCACGAAGGCAAGCAGGAAGAGTGCAAGAAAATCGGTGCCGCTATGCGCTTGCTGCTCGAACGGAATATTACCCCGGCCGACATTATCAGTCGCAAATCGCTCGAAAACGCCCTGACCATTGTGATGGCGCTGGGTGGTTCGACCAATGCCGTCCTCCATTATTTAGCCATTGCGCGGGCAGCCGGTATTGAACTCACCCTCGACGAAATTCAGGCCATCAGCGACCGCACTCCGTTAATTGCCGATCTGAAGCCAAGTGGTAAATATTATATGGAGGATATGCTCGCGATTGGGGGCGTTCCGGCCGTAACAAAATACCTGTATCAGAATGGCTTTATTCATGGCGATTGTCTGACTGTAACCGGAAAGACGGTAGCCGAAAATCTGGAAGAAGCGCCTGATCTGAATTTTGAAACCCAGAAGATTGTGTTCCCACTGAGCCAACCCATCAAGCCAACCGGACACATTCAGATTTTGCGGGGTAACCTATCACCAACGGGAGCTGTGGCTAAAATTACGGGCAAAGAAGGCCTGAAATTTGAAGGCCCTGCAAAGGTTTGCGAACACGAGAGCGAAGTAATTGAAGCGCTGTCGAAAGGCGAAATTCTACCCGGTCAGGTGATTGTGATTCGGAATGCGGGACCCAAAGGAGGCCCCGGCATGAGCGAAATGCTGAAGCCGACCTCAGCCATTATGGGCGCTGGCCTTGGCGACAAAGTCGCCCTAATCACCGACGGCCGTTTCTCGGGCGGTACGCACGGGTTCGTCGTTGGTCACGTTACTCCCGAAGCTTACGAAGGCGGTCCTATTGCCCTTGTCCAGAACGGCGACCAGATCACCATCGATGCTACTACACGCGAACTGATTCTACACGTATCGGATGAAGAAATGGCGTATCGGAAGAGCGAATGGAAGCAACCTGCTCCCCGATTTACGAAAGGGGTGTTGGGCAAATACATTCGGAATGTAAAATCAGCGAGTGAAGGGTGCGTAACAGATGAAGCGTAGAAGTGGATAAATTGCTTTCATAAATCGTTATTCTACAAACAACAAACTAAGCCATGAACGTCATTGAACAGACTGTCGAACCTAAAAATGGGGCTGTTGACTTACACGTTGATGTCCCTTCTGATTGGGAAGGCTATGTACTGAAAGTAACAGTAGAGCGAACGGAAGCCAAAATTGAAAAGCCCAAAGGTCCAGGGCTAAGCCGGTTTGGAAAAAAATGGGCACATCTCCCACTTGAGCAACGGCTAGCTCTACAGAAAGAATTAGATGCTATGCGAAACGAATGGGAGAGACCTATCTTTTAGATACCTCAGCTTGTAGCAAATATATTCAGGGCTTGCTGAATGATCAGGCTACAGAGTTCATGAATACAGTAGTCGAAACAAGTAGTGTGTTATCCATTATAGCCAGAATTGAATTGTTAAGCTGGATTACTGGCAATAAGGAGTTAGATGAAGACATTCGTCAGTTTATCAGCGAATCGAATGTTGTTGATTTAACAGAATCTATTATCCTCCAGATGGTGCGACTTCGTCGCCACTACAAAAGCATAAAGTTGCCTGATGCAATCATTGCGGCTACAGCAATGGTTAATGACTGGACACTATTATCGACCAATGATAGTGACTTTACTAAGATTTCTGGCTTGCGGTATCGCAGCTTAAATTGATAAAACGGAGTAATACAACAAACTGAATACGACCTTAAACCGCTACAAGCGTCATGGAAGCTATCGCCAACGTCATACCGGAAACCATTGAAACCATTCCGGCCCCTACCTTCATCAACGGTTCGCATGCCCTCATGCAGGCACTTGTGGCAGAGGGTGTCGACACTATTTTCGGCTATCCTGGCGGAGCGATCATGCCCGTTTATGATGCCCTGTACGACTTTCAGGAGCGTATCAATCACATTCTGGTGCGCCACGAACAGGGGGCTGGTCATGCGGCCGAAGGGTATGCCCGTGTAACGGGTCGTGCCGGAGTTTGCCTGGTCACCTCCGGCCCGGGTGCCACCAACCTGGTTACGGCCATTGCCGACGCATTGATCGACTCGACCCCGATGGTTTGCATTGTTGGCCAGGTTGCGAAAAAACTGTTGGGTACAGATGCATTTCAGGAAGCGGATGTCATGGGGGTTACGATGCCCATTACCAAATGGAACTATCAGATTACTAATGCCGATGAAGTTCCTGAGGTTATTTCGAGAGCATTTTACATCGCCCAGTCGGGTCGGCCTGGCCCCGTATTGATCGACATTACCAAAAGCGCTCAGCTGGAGTTGATGACGAAGCCATTTTCGTATGAACGCTGTCAGAGCATCATTAGCTATAGACCCCGTCGCGTGCCGAAGCATGAACAACTGGAAGCCGCAGCCAAATTGATCAATAGTGCGAAGAAACCCTACATACTGGTTGGGCATGGCGTTCAGATTGCGAAAGCGGAAGATGAGCTTCGTGAGTTTGCCGAAAAAACAGGCATTCCGGTAGCGACTACCCTTCTGGGCCAGTCGACCATTTCCACTGATCATCCACTGTATGTAGGTTGGCTGGGTATGCATGGCAACTATGGCCCTAATGTGATGACCGATCAGGCCGATGTGATTATCGCGATTGGCATGCGTTTCGACGATCGCGTAACGGGTGATGCCAGCAAATACATCAGGCAGGCGAAGGTTGTCCATATCGAAATTGATCCGGCCGAAATCGACAAAATCATCCGCGCCGATGCACCGGTGATTGGCGATGCCAAAGAATCTCTTAAAGCCTTAATTCCACTGGTTAATGCCAACGATCATACCATTTGGCGGAACGAGTTTCGGAAGTACGACGCCATTGAGAAGGAAACCATCACACTGCCTGAATTGTCGAGTAAAGATGGTAAAATCAGAATGGCAGAAGTAATCGATATGCTCTCCCAAAAGACAAAGGGCGAGTCAATTCTGGTTACCGATGTAGGCCAACATCAGATGATGGCTTCGCGCTATTATCAGTTCCGCCGTCCGAATAGCCTGGTCACATCGGGTGGGATGGGAACAATGGGTTTTGCGCTTCCGGCTGCTTTTGGTGCGCAGGTGGGAGCCCCTGACCGTCAGGTAGTAGCTATCATTGGTGATGGTTGCTTCCAGATGACACTACAGGAGTTGGGAACCATCGTCCAGAACAAGCAGCCTGTAAAAGCAATCATTCTGAACAACAATTTCCTGGGTATGGTCCGTCAGTGGCAGCAATTGTTTCACGAACGCCGGTATTCGTTTGTGGAATTACAAAACCCTGATTTCATTACGATTGCTAAAGGGTTCGGGATGGCTGGTCACACTTGTACGGATCGCGATGACCTGTCCGTTGCGCTCGATACGATGCTGAATTTCGATGGCCCGTATCTGCTGGAAGTCATTGTCGAGAAAGAAGAAAATGTATTCCCAATGGTACCCGCAGGTGCCAGTGTAGCGCAAATCAGATTACGTTAAGTTTTCTGTTTACAGTTTTCTGTCTTCTGTTTTTAGTATGGCTACCATTCACCGTTTTGAAGACTTAAACGCTTGGAAAAAGGCTCGCCAATTGTATAAACTGGTTCTTGAGCTTACTAACAAAAAGCCATTTCAGAGCGACTACGACTTATCTCGGCAGATTCGACGGGCTAGTGGCTCAGTAATGGACAATATTGCAGAAGGTTTTGGTAGAGGTAGCCGTGGCGAGTTTGTGCAATTTTTAGGAGTGGCCAAAGGATCAGTAACAGAAGTAAAATCTCAACTGTACAGAGCCCTGGACAGTGAGCACTTATCAGAGGAATTATTTCAAAAAAGTTATGAGCAAGCTGACGAGGTAGCTAAAATTATAGATGGTCTTATAAACTATCTCCTTAAGACTGATTTAAAAGGACGAAGACATCAGCGCGGAAACACAACAGAAGACAGTAAACTGCAAACAGAAAACTGATCTATGACAACATACACCATCTGCATATTTACGGAAAATACCATCGGGCTGCTGAACCGGATCACGATCATTTTTACGCGCCGACGAATCAACATCGAAAGCCTGACCGTGTCCGAAACCGAGCGCAAAGGCGTATCGCGTTTCACGATTGTTATTAAGCATGAATCGCGTGAAGAGGTCGAAAAACTCGTCCGGCAGATTCGTAAGATTGTTGAGGTACTAGCTGTATTCGGTTATCTCAACGACGAGATCGTTTATAATGAAATTGCGCTGTTCAAAATTTCAACCGGATTGGGCAGCAAACCGCTCGATGTCGACACCATCAATCAGCAATACAAAGCCTGGGTCGTCTATTGGGGCCTGGATTATGTAGTAATTGAGAAGACGGGCAACGACACCGAGATTTTTGATTTTTTCAATTACATCAAGCGACACGAAATCCTGGAGTTTGTTCGCTCGGGCCGTGTAGCCGTTGGCAAAACCGAGAAGGGACTTGTTGAATACCTTCCCGAAGCCGAATGGGCCTATTATCTATAAATACAGTCATTCCCAACCAGAATGACACTAACCAAAAGAGTAACCCCCAAAATCAGAGTACAAAACCAATTAAACAATGGCAACGATTAATTTCGGAGGAGTTGAGGAGCAAGTAGTGACACGGGAAGAGTTCCCGCTGGAAAAAGCCCGCGAGGTGCTGGCAAATGAAGTGATCGCCGTGATTGGCTATGGCGTACAAGGCCCAGGTCAGTCGCTGAACATGCGCGACAATGGTTTCAACGTGATTGTTGGCCAACGGAAAGGCAAAACCTACGACAAGGCAGTAGCCGATGGCTGGGTTCCGGGCGAAACACTGTTTGAAATCGAAGAAGCCCTCGAAAAAGGCACTATTATCTGCTTCCTGCTTTCCGATGCAGCACAGATTGAACTTTGGCCAACTGTAAAAGCCGCTCTTAAACCCGGCAAATCGCTGTATTTCTCGCACGGCTTTGGTGTAACCTACAAAGAGAAAACCGGCATTGTTCCACCAGCCGATGTTGACGTATTCCTCGTGGCTCCAAAAGGATCAGGTACATCGCTGCGTCGTCTGTTCGTAGAAGGTAAAGGTCTGAACTCATCGTTCGCTGTTTACCAGGATGCATCGGGTAATGCCCGTACCAAAGCGATTGCTATGGGTATTGGCGTTGGCTCAGGCTATCTGTTCGAAACCGATTTTTACAAAGAAGTAACCTCCGACCTGACCGGCGAACGTGGTACGCTGATGGGTGCCATTCAGGGCATTTTTGCGGCTCAATATGAAGTGCTGCGTGCGAATGGCCATAGCCCATCGGAAGCCTTTAACGAAACCGTAGAAGAGCTGACCCAATCGCTGATGCCGCTGGTAGCTGAAAACGGTATGGACTGGATGTATGCCAACTGCTCGACAACAGCCCAACGGGGTGCCCTCGACTGGTGGAAGCCTTTCCGTGATGCTACCAAGCCGGTGTTTGAGCAATTATATAACTCCGTAAAAACGCAGGAACAAGCCGAAATTAGCATTACCCGTAACTCACAACCCGACTACCGCGAGAAACTCGAAGTAGAACTGGCCGAGCTGCGTGAATCAGAAATGTGGCAGGCTGGTGCTGCCGTACGTTCGCTGCGTCCTGAGCGGAGCTAACGTATAGTCTACATGGCTTATTGTATCGGGTAGGGCAGGTAATCAAACCAGCTCTACCCGATATTGCATTTATACAAGTACAGGAATTTCTGCTTGTCGTATTAGGCCTCTACGATTGCCGCATTTATACCATCATCAACAGACGTTATTAGCGAACTTTGTTCTATAACAAAACCAATTTGTAAGATGAGAAAAATCACTGTGCTCTCTATGATCACATTAGATGGTGTGATGCAGGCCCCCGGCGGCCCCGACGAAGATTTATCAGGTGGTTTCAGCTATGGCGGCTGGGTTGCACCATATGATGACGAAGTTTCCAGAAAGGTAATGGAGAAATTGCTGAAACCTGCCGATATCCTTCTGGGTAGAAAAACATTTGAGATTTGGGAAAACTATTGGCCCGAACATGCCGACTATTGGCCAGGCATCAATGACGTCACAAAATATGTTATGTCCCGGAGCAGAAACCAGTCAGACTGGAACAACTCAGTTTTTCTCAACAGTCTGACAGATATCGAAAAACTCCGGAATACTACAGGTTCAGCTATTCAAGTATGGGGTAGCAGCGAGCTTATCCAACTGCTGCTGACTAATGACTTGGTCGATGAACTCTGGATCATGATTCATCCATTGACGCTTGGCGAAGGCAAAAAGTTGTTTACGAAGGGGGCCATTCCGGCAGCATTTACATTAGTAGAAAGTATCGCTACGCCAAGTGGGGTTATTATCGCCAATTATAAGCGGGCTGGTGAAGTCAAAACTGGTACTGTTGGGGCATAATTGAACTAATGCCGATTCGCCACTTCAGAATGCTCAATGAATCCTGTAAATTCGTTGCGTCAATACACTGAACTCAACTTATTTTTCAACGCTCATTGTGCATAATTCATTAGACGAAGTGACCTTCCCCGACCTCGATACTATTTACCTGGCTGCCAAACGGCTCCAGGGAGTAGCGGTTCATACGCCTTTACAGGAAAATATCAACCTCTCAGATCGATACGGAGCTAGTATTTTCCTTAAACGGGAAGATTTGCAGGTTGTCCGATCGTATAAGATTCGGGGCGCGTATAATAAGATGGCGAGCTTACCGACCGAAGCACTTGAGAAAGGCGTTGTATGCGCTAGTGCCGGTAATCACGCGCAGGGACTTGCCTATGCCTGCCGAAAAATGGCCGTTCGTGGCACCATCTTCATGCCCACCACAACCCCAAATCAGAAAATAAAGCAGGTAAAATTGTTTGGTAAGGAGTTCGTAGAAGTGGTTTTGGTTGGCGATACCTACGATGACGCATTTTATGCCGCCATGGAGTTTGTCAAAACGCACGATAGCACCTTCGTTCATCCGTTCGACGACGTGCTGGTCATGGAAGGTCAGGGAACGGTCGGGTTGGAAATCTTCAAAGATTCTAACGTCAAGATCGATTACCTGTTGATGGCCATTGGTGGAGGAGGTCTGGCAGCGGGTGTATCGACGGTATTTAAGCAGCTTAGTCCAAAAACGAAGTTGATTGGTGTGGAGCCGCTTGGGTCGCCTTCCATGAAAGTATCGATCGAAGAAGGGCATGTCATCGCGCTCGACAAGATTGATAAGTTTGTGGATGGGGCTGCCGTCAAGCGTCCGGGTGATATAACCTTCGAAGTTTGCCGCAAAAACCTTGATCGCGTACTGCTTGTCCCGGAAGGGAAAGTATGTACCACCATCATGAAACTGTATGATGAAGACGCCATTGTTGCCGAACCGGCTGGTGCTCTCACCATTGCCGCGCTGGACATGATTAAGGACGAAATCCGGGGCAAAAACGTAGTCTGTTTGGTTAGCGGTGGCAATAACGACATCACCCGTACCGAAGAGATCAAGGAACGGTCACTATTATACGAAGGACTGAAACATTACTTCATCATCCGGTTTCCACAACGCGCCGGTGCCTTCCGCGATTTTCTCAACGTACTTGGCCCCGAGGATGACATCAGTCGCTTTGAATACACCAAGAAAACCAACCGGGAAACCGGCCCCGCCGTTGTCGGTATTGAATTGAAACACCGCGAAGACTTTGAGCCCCTTATTCAGCGCATGGAGGCCCAAAACATCGTATACGAATACCTGAATGACCAACCCGACCTGTTTCAATTTCTGGTATAAATTAGTAAGAGTCATGACAAACTATCAGTTTATCACCGCTACGCCGGGTATCTTGGGAGGAAAACCCTGCATAAAGGGAACTCGTATTAGCATAGAGTTAATTTTGGAAACGATAGCCAATGGAGCTTCCATATCAGACATCGTTAGGGAGTTCCCTCACCTTTCAACTGAAGCGGTTCAGGAGGCAATTCGTTTTGCAATCGATGGAATTAGAAATGAACGCATAATCGATATTGATTTAGCAGCTTAATGAGCGTATTCGATTTTGCGTTGATTGCCGACGAAAATATTAACCCAAGGCTTGTTTCATTTTTGAAAGAGAGCGGATTTGACATTGTTCATGTTAACGATGTTAATTTAGGAAATACGGCGGACCACATTATTTTAAGTTATGCCTATTTGAATTATCGAGTAGTTTTAACGCTCGATGATGATTTTGGGGCACTGGTTTTTAAAAACAAGCAACCCTTTGTTGGTATTATTAGACTTAATCCTGGCCATTTAACTGGCGACTTTCATATACCAACATTAAAGGCAATCCTTTCGTCCGATCTGGATTATCAACCGCCTTTTTTACTGGTTGCGGAGAAACGAAGCGATCACATTCATATCCGGTATAGATCCTATGCATCCTGAAACTACCGACAATTAACTGATAATCAGACAATTTACCAACTTAATACACAACCCGACCTGTTTCAGTTTCTGGTGTAATTCATGCTTCGCGTCCCCTCGTCCATACAGCCCAATCAGTTTCAGGCGTTGAATATTCAGCGGCCCGACGGTTCTGAAATGACGTTTGTAGCCTATCGAAGCGACGTATATCCTGAACGGAACGAGGTATTTTTTGAAGAACACGCTGTGATTGTGGTTCTGGAAGGCGAAAAGAAATTTAGTTCGCCTACGCAGGAACTTCATGTCATAAAAGGCGACATTTTGTTTTTTCAGCGGGGCTGCTACTCCATGAACGAGTCCATCGACAACAGTTATCGGAGTCTGGTGTTCTTCGTCAATGAGAAATTATTGAAAGAGTTTGTCAGCCAGCATCTGGCCCTGTTCCAGCCTTCATCCACTACCCTGCCGACAGACCTTATTCTCTCGTTCACGTCATCACCAACATTCAGTACGTTCATCGATTCCTTGTTACCCTACTTTGGTGCCAAAACCCCTTTTCTCAACGAGTTATTACGACTGAAGTTTCAGGAATTGCTCTTGCATTTGCTCGAACTCGATAAAACCAAGCAGTTACGATCAATTCTGCTGCATATCTATCAGGGGCAAAAAACCGATCTGGATTATCTGATGAGCACCTATCTCCTCAAACCACTGGCAATGAATGAATTAGCACGGCTGTCCGGCCGCAGCTTATCCGCGTTCAAGCGTGATTTTGAGGAGCATTTTCATACGTCGCCAGGGCATTGGATACGTCAGAAGCGTCTTGAGCATGCGCATTTTCTGATCCGAAACACGGACAAAAACGTATCAGAAGTTAGTATGGAAATTGGGTATGAAAGCGTTTCACATTTCATCAAAGCCTTTAAAAATCAATTTGGTTTTACGCCTAAACAAGGCCAACCTATCCTATAAAGTTTTCACAAAACCGGAGCTGTTGGTATTCCGATAACCAGTACCGGGTTAGTCATCTATAGGTAGCAATAATATGAACAGTTCATCACTCATGAGCACGCGATTCAGCATCCTTATCCTACTGGTAATCAATACAGTTGCATCGGCTCAACAAGTAAATCCATCGATCCGCAAAACGGTTGAAACGACAAAGCGTTCGATTCGGCTCGATGTTCCAATGACCAACTCCATCCGCAACGCATTCAGAGCGGGTACGCGTGATTTTTCGGGTAGACCGGGGCTCAATTACTGGCAATTAGAAGCCGATTATACCATAAAGGTAAGTCTCGATCCGTCCACCCAAACAATCACCGGGTCAGAAAAAATCAGCATGCATAATAACAGCAAGGACGATCTGAAGACAATCGTTTTGCGCCTTGATCATAACCTGTTTCGCCCGGAAGCTCAGCGTGGTTCATCGGTGCCAGCCGAAGCCACGGATGGGATGATCGTAACGAGCCTGAAAGTAGCTGGCCAGGCAGTAGATCTTACGGCACCCGCTCCCCTGATAACAGGACGTAATACCAGTGGCGGTACGAATGCCGTAACAAAAATGACCGTCTCCGGGCTTACTCAGACAATAGCCACAATCAATCTGGTTGATCCGGTTAAAGCAGGAACAACGGTTGAATTGGAAATTGACTGGCATACCAAACTTCCTGGCGGCCCAAATGGACGGGGTCACCGCATGACGCAACGATTTGACAGTAAGCTGTTTCAACCCACACAATGGTACCCACGTCTGGGCAAATATGATGATCTTCTTGCCTGGGAGACAAGCCCTTACCTCGGCCCTTCAGAGTTCTATAATAACTTCGGTAAATTTGACGTGTCCATAACCGTACCTGGTGGATGGATTGTCAGTGGTACAGGTCTGCTTCAAAATCCGAACGAGGTGCTGACCGAAATGGCCCGGAAACGCCTTGCTACGGTGCTTAACTCATCGAATGAAGTAACCATTGTGAGTGAGACAGAAAAAGGCCCTGGTCAAGCAACGGCACCGGGCGACAAACTCACCTGGCACTTTGTGGCCGACAAGGTTAATGACTTTGCCTGGGCAACGGCCGAAAATTTTGTCTGGAAAGCAACCCGTGCTACCATTCCTGGCAAAGGCTCCGTTCCGATTCATATGGTTTACCTGCCCGAACGAGCCAAACTCTTCGAAAAGGCTGGCCTGCTTTCTCGTCATGCGCTCGAATTTTATTCTAGCCTTTGGGCGCCTTATCCATTTCCTCAATTGACCTTACAGGATGGCCCAAGTGCAGGCATGGAATATCCAATGGTCATTAACTCGAATCAGGGAGCTGCCGATCACGAAACCGGACACCAGTGGTGGCCCATGATGCTGGGCACGAACGAGACGCGTTACGGCTGGATGGATGAAGGCTTCAACCAGTATATGAATATTCTCTCAGCTGCCGACAGAGAGGGTAAGCCGTATAATCTGGATGGTCTGGGACAAAGCTATGGTCGAATGAGTGGTGACGAAAACGAAGCACCTATGATGTGGAGTGCCAACGATGCCGGTAGCGGATACAGGTTTCAAACCTATGGCAAAGCTCCGTTGATGCTTTCCATGCTGGGTGGAATTGTCGGCGATAAGGCGGTGATAAACGCTATGAAAAAATATACGACAGCCTGGGCCTTCAAACATCCGTCGCCCTGGGATTATATCTTCTTCATGAACAATGAGTTAGGCCAAAATCTGGAATGGTTCTGGTATTACTGGCTATGGACAACAGAAACTGTTGAAGGATCGATTCAGGCCGTGAAAACGGCAAATGGCCAAACAACAGTAACGGTTCATCAGGCAGGACAGATGCCGTCGCCGGTTGTGCTGAGGGTTGAGTTTGCAACAGAAGGACCCGCCATTAAAACAGTGCCGAACGCAAAAATGATTGATGCAACTACCGCCGAAGTTACATGGCCTGCATCGGTCTGGTTCGACGGCAACCGTACCTTTAATGCGGTCATGAACTTTGGCGAACGCAAAATCAACAAGATAACGTTCGATCCGCATGGCCGCTTTCCAGACGCAAATCCTGCCGATAATAGTTGGCCACGGGAGTAGTCCTAAAATACAGTTTTACACCCAAAATAACACCCTGAGCTAAAATCGCTATTTACTGGACGAATGGCGGGATGTACCATTGCATTGAATATATCAATTTTGTAATCACCTTTCTCTGCTAAATCGACACCAGAGAAAAGCCTATAGAAAAGTTATCCTCTACAACTATGAGTACCCCAAAGACCCTGTTTGATAAAGTCTGGGATGCGCACGTCATTCGGCACGTTGAAGACGGCCCCGATGTGTTGTTTATCGACCGTCACTTTATTCACGAAGTTACTAGCCCGGTGGCGTTTCTTGGCCTTGAAGGTCGGGGCGCATCGGTATTGTTTTCTGGCCGTACGTTCGCTACCGCCGATCACAACACGCCAACCTTAAATCAGCATCTACCCGTAGCTGATCCGCTTTCGGCCAATCAGTTAGCGGCTCTGGAACGGAATGCCAACAAATACGGCATTTCGCACTGGGGTCTGGGCCACCAAAAAAACGGTATCGTTCACGTTGTGGGCCCCGAAAATGGTATTACCCTGCCCGGCATGACCATCGTTTGTGGCGACTCGCATACCTCTACGCACGGTGCGTTTGGTGCGATTGCGTTCGGTATCGGTACGTCGGAGGTCGAAATGGTACTGGCGTCGCAGTGCATCATGCAGCCCAAGCCCAAGAAAATGCGGATCAGCGTAAATGGCACATTGGGCAAAGCCGTACTACCGAAAGACGTCATTCTTTACATCATTTCTCAAATTTCGGCAAGTGGTGCTACGGGCTACTTCGTCGAATATGCGGGTGATGTATTTGAGAATATGAGCATGGAAGGCCGCATGACGGTTTGTAACATGAGCATCGAAATGGGAGCTCGGGGTGGTATGATTGCGCCTGACCAGGCTACGCTCAACTATCTGAATGGCCGTGAACTGGCACCCAAAGGTGAAGCCTGGGACAAGCTGGTTCCGTACTGGGAGTCGCTTAAGACCGATGAAGGCGCCACGTTCGACATCGACCTGACCTTTGATGCAGCCAACATTGAGCCGCAGATTACCTACGGTACAAACCCTGGCTTAGGCACGGGCGTTACACACCAGATTCCATTGGCCGGAGCTGTAAAAGACGGAGCCGCCAGCTACAAAAAGTCGTTGCAATACATGGGCTTTGCCGAAAACGAATCCATGATCGGTAAACCCATCGATTTCGTATTCCTCGGAAGCTGCACCAATGGACGGATCGAAGATTTCCGGGCCTTTGCATCGATTGTAAAAGGTCGGAAGAAAGCCGATAACGTAACGGCCTGGCTTGTGCCCGGTTCGCACATTGTTGAAGCACAGATTAAGGACGAAGGTCTTCTGGACATCCTGACCGATGCCGGTTTTCAGCTTCGCCAGCCGGGTTGTTCGGCTTGCCTGGCCATGAACGAAGACAAAATTCCGGCCGGTAAATACGCCGTTTCAACATCTAACCGAAACTTCGAAGGTCGCCAGGGACCGGGTGCCCGCACACTGCTAGCCAGCCCACTCGTTGCTGCCGCTGCCGCTGTAACTGGTGTTGTCACAGACCCAAGAATTTTAATTGATAATGAATAATGGTCAATGGATAATGGGTCTCGAAGCCGTCTTTAGCCTCAAGACCTGTCCATTCCTTACTCATCCATTCTACATTTTTCATTATACATTATCCATTTATCAAAATGGCTTACGATAAATTCACTATACTCCGTAGTACGGCCGTTCCGATGCCGATCGAGAACGTCGATACGGACCAGATCATCCCTGCCCGTTTCCTGAAAGCCACCGAGCGCAAAGGATTTGGCGACAACCTTTTCCGCGACTGGCGGTACAATAACGACGATACGCCCAAATCCGATTTTGTCCTCAACAACCCAACTTATTCAGGTAAGATTCTGATTGGTGGCAAAAACTTCGGGAGTGGTTCGAGCCGTGAGCACGCTGCCTGGGCTATTTACGATTACGGTTTCCGTTGCGTCGTATCAAGCTTCTTTGCCGACATTTTCAAGAATAACTGCCTTAACATCGGTATTCTGCCAGTTACGGTTAGTCCAGAGTTTGCCGATAAACTCTTTGCAGCCATCGAGGCCAATCCAAAAACGGAGATTGAAGTTAACCTGCCCGAGCAAACCATCACGCTGCTCTCGACTGGCGAAAGCGAAAGTTTTGCGATCAACGGCTATAAAAAGCACAACCTGATCAACGGTTACGACGACATTGATTATCTGCTTTCGATGAAGTCCGAAATCGCAACCTTCGCCGAAACGAGACCCTTTTAAAGAGCGAAAGAGCGAAAGAGTGAATGAGCGAAAAATGATGCGCTAGCCACTCTTTCGCTCATTCACTCTTTCGCTCTTTAAAGTATGAAACGTCGTTATATTGAAATCATGGACACGACACTGCGTGATGGTGAACAAACCAGCGGGGTGTCGTTTTCTGCGTCCGAAAAACTGGCTTTAGCCCAGTCGTTGCTGACCGAGGTTAAAGTCGATCGCGTTGAAGTGGCATCGGCACGAGTATCGGCCGGTGAACTGGAAGCTGTCCAGCAGATTACCCATTGGGCCGCCGGAGCAGGTTTGCTCGATAAGATTGAGGTACTGACGTTCGTCGATGGGCAAGCTTCGCTCGACTGGATGCTTGCGTCGGGCGCAAAGGTGATGAATCTGCTGACCAAAGGGTCGATGAATCACCTCACCCACCAGTTGAAGAAAACACCCGCCGAACATTTTAATGATATTCAGCAGGTCATCGACCTGGCGCAGCAATCGGGGTTGCAGGTCAATGTATACCTGGAAGACTGGAGCAACGGTATGCGTAACTCGCCCGACTATGTGCTTCAGTTTCTGGATTTTCTGCAAACGCAGCCTGTTCGCCGTATTCTGCTTCCCGATACGCTGGGTGTATTGACTCCTGCCGAGACCTTTACGTTTATCAGCCAGCTCGTCAACCGTTATCCAGCACTGCATTTCGATTTTCACGCCCATAACGACTATGACCTCAGCATCGCTAATGTGATGGAGGCCATTCGGGCGGGTGCCCATGGACTACACCTGACCGTGAATGGATTGGGCGAACGCGCTGGTAATGCGCCTATGGCCAGTGCGATTGCCGTTTTGCGCGATTTCATGCCCGACATTCGAACCGGCGTGGTCGAAAAATCGCTGTATCAGGTCAGCAAGCTTGTCGAAACGTTTTCGGGGCTTCGGATTCCCGACAATAAGCCGGTTGTTGGCGATAACGTATTCACACAAACCGCTGGTATTCATGCCGACGGCGACAAAAAGAACAACCTGTATTTCAACACGTTGCTTCCCGAGCGTTTCGGCCGTCAACGAAGTTATGCTTTGGGTAAAATGTCGGGGAAGGCCAACATTGAAAATAACCTGCGCGATTTGGGCATTTACTTATCAGATGATGAGTTGAAAAAAGTAACCCAGCGCGTTATTGAGTTAGGCGACCAGAAAGCAGCCATCACGCGCGAAGACCTGCCCTATATTATTGCCGACGTACTTCAACAAAATACAGCCGTAGCTCGTGTTGAAGTGCTGAATTACTCGCTGACCAAATCGAAAGGACTAAAACCATCAGCAACCATTCAGGTACGGATTGATCATGAGCAATTTGAAGAGAACGCTCAGGGCGACGGTCAATACGATGCCTTTATGAACGCCCTGAAAAAAATCTATAAGCGTAAAGAACTGATTTTCCCGGAATTGGTCGATTATGCCGTACGAATTCCGACAGGTGGCCATACCGATGCGCTTTGTGAGACCATTATTACCTGGAAAGTCAAAAATCGCGAGTTTAAAACCCGTGGTCTCGATTCCGACCAAACGGTATCGGCCATTAAAGCCACGCAAAAAATGCTAAATACGCTGGACTAAGTCTGACCGTCTGATAAGCGTAACATCTCAACTTGTACAAATGCCAATTCCTTTAATAAATTCGTGTTTAGTATTACAGAAAAACCGTAATCCCACGTCAATCGTCCTTTATGAGTCAGGCAAAACAGACGGCCGAAAAAGTAGAATATAATGGGTCAGACAATCTGGCCATTATGAGCCATGCTGTCAATTATAATAGTGGTCTGTACAGATGGGTAGCCCGCGACATTCGTCCCGGCGAAGCAGTTCTTGATTTTGGAGCTGGCAACGGCGAATACGCTAACCGTTTCCCAATCGGCAGTGTCGATGCCGCTGAAATCGATCCCGATCTGCTACCACTGATCAAACAACCTGTTTACACCGATATACGACAGCTTCCTAAAAAATATGATCTGATTTATACAATCAATGTACTCGAACACATTGAGCATCATGGCGACATGGTAAAGGAGTTATACTCCATACTCAAACCGGGCGGGCGTATTAAGGTCTTTGTTCCGGCCCGTCAGGAAATTTTCAGTAATATGGACGAGCATGTTGGCCATTACCGTCGCTACGATAAAAAGCTCGTGCGCCAGATTCTGGAAGATGCTGGCTTCCGGGTTACTGACTGCCGCTACTACGATTTTGCCGGCTACTTCATCTCACTAATCTACAAATGGATGGGTAAAGATGGTCGAATCACAAAAGAGTCTGTCGTTCTGTATGATCGGGTCATTTTCCCGGTAAGCCGTTTGTTCGATAAACTAACCATTGGCCAGGTCATTGGCAAAAACGTCATTGCCGAAGCTGTTAAGCCGTAGAAAAAAATGTCGTTCCGATTGGTATGACCAACAAAACATTGCATTCTCAATTAATGTAAATTCTTGAAAAGAGGATTGTGAAAGTAACTAGATCCTTCTGCTCCGACAGCCAGATTTGCTCTTTCACTCGTTCACTCTTTCACTCTTTAATCAATGAAAAAACACATCCTTGTAGTCCCCGGCGACGGCATTGGGGCCGAAGTCACCACCGTTGGTAAGCAGGTTCTGGAAATAATTGCTCAAAAGTTTGGGCACGAATTTACCTACGATGAAGCGCTGATTGGCCACGTCGCCATTGAAGCTACCGGCTCTCCGCTACCCGATGAAACCTTAACCAAAATGAAGGCTGCCGATGCCGTTCTGTTTGGCGCAGTAGGGCACCCTAAATACGACAACGACCCATCGGCTAAAGTACGGCCGGAGCAGGGTCTGTTAAAAATGCGTAAAGAGTTAGGGCTTTACGCCAACCTTCGCCCGATCAAGCTGTTTGACGAACTCCTCGACGCATCGAGCATTAAACCCGAAATTCTGCGAGGAGCCGATATTCTGTTCTTTCGTGAACTAACAGGCGATGTTTATTTTGGCAAACGCGAACGACTCGACGACGGCAATACGGCGTACGACACCATGATCTACAGCAAGTACGAAGTAGAACGTATCGTTCGGAAAGCGTTTGAAGCCGCTCGCACCCGTGGCAAAAAACTGTGCTCGGTTGATAAAGCCAACGTACTCGAAAGTAGTCGTTTATGGCGCGAAGTGGTGCAGGCACTTGCTCCTGAATACCCTGACGTAACGGTTGAACACCAGTTTATCGACGCTGCCGCTATGTTGCTCATCAAAGATCCAAAGCGGTTCGATGTAGTGGTAACTGGTAACTTATTCGGCGATATTCTGACAGATGAAGCCAGCCAGATTGCCGGTTCGATGGGCATGCTGGCTTCTGCATCGGTTGGCGATCTGACGGGTGTGTATGAGCCTATTCACGGCTCAGCTCACGATATTACGGGTAAAGGCGTAGCCAATCCATTGGCATCAGTACTTTCGGCCGCATTGCTACTAGATATATCATTTGGCTTGAAAGACGAAGCACAGGCCATAATTAATGCTGTTGATGCCGTTCTGAAAGCCGGTTATCGCACACGTGATATTGCCAATAGCGACACACCTGCCGACAAAATTCTGGGCACCGAAGCAATGGGAGAGCAGATTTTACAACGCTTATAAGCTGATACGCACAAGATTATACATGTTAAAAATTTTTCTTATAAACTTGTAACAATTCGAAAAACGGCTATTTTTGTAGCGTATTTACGCAATCAGCGAAATTTCGCAAATTAAAAATGGCAATACTCTCTACTAACCGACTGCAAAACCTAATCGTTTTCTAAGAGCGGAGAGAAGGATATATTTTGTAAAAAAAGCCCTTCCTCCGCAGGAATGGGCTTTTTTTGTCGGTAACAAACGAGTCAACATCCAATCAATTTATAGCGGACAATGAGCCAACGAGTTTATATTTTCGACACTACCCTGCGCGACGGCGAACAAGTGCCAGGCTGCCAGTTGACCACTGAAGAAAAAATCGTAGTTGCCAAAGAGCTGGAACGGCTCGGTGTTGATATTATTGAAGCGGGCTTCCCGATTTCCAGTCCTGGCGACTTCCGGTCCGTAGTCGAAATTTCAAAAGCCGTAACCGAACCTACGATATGTGCGCTAAGCCGAGCTGTAAAAGGCGATATCGACGCGGCTGGCGAAGCCCTAAAATGGGCAAAGCGTGGGCGTATTCATACTGGCATTGGCTCGTCGGACATTCATATTCGAAATAAATTTAATAGCACGCGCGAAAAGATTCTTGAACAGGCAGTAGCGGCTGTTAAACACGCTAAAAGCTACGTTGAAGATGTAGAATTTTATGCCGAAGACGCCGGTCGGGCCGATTTGGCATTTCTTGCGCAACTAACTCAGGCCGTTATTGGTGCAGGCGCAACGGTTGTAAATATCCCTGATACGACCGGTTATTGCCTCCCTGATGAATACGGGAAGAAAATTGCGTATATCTATGAGCATGTTTCCAATGTTCATCAGGCAACCATTTCCATTCACTGCCATAACGATCTGGGCTTAGCAACGGCCAATACACTAGCAGGTGTTATGAACGGCGCTCGTCAGGTAGAAGTTACAATCAATGGTATCGGCGAACGGGCGGGAAATACATCCCTTGAAGAAGTGGTGATGGCCATTAAGGTAAAGAAAGAATTAGGCTTGTACACCAATATTGATTCAACACGCCTTTATCCCGTCAGCAATCTGGTGTCGCAAATGATGCGTATGCCTGTTCAGGCGAATAAAGCCATTGTTGGCCGAAATGCGTTTGCTCACTCGTCGGGGATTCACCAGGACGGTTTCCTGAAACATTCAGAAAACTATGAAATCATGAATCCGCACGATGTAGGCGTTCCTAAATCGTCGATTGTTCTCACGGCACGATCGGGTCGTCATGCATTAAAGCACCGATTAGAGTTGCTCGGCTTCCGGTACGATAAACCAACACTCGACGGCATTTACTCCCGCTTTCTGGATATGGCCGATATTCGGAAAGAGGTAAACGATAAAGATTTGATGGAATTAGTTCGTTAATTGAAAAGCCCGTTTTGCGACGGGCTTTCTTTTTTGGTAAGAACAAATTTTCAAAACTGTCTGTTTTGCCAGCAAAGGATATAGAACCATCAACTTATAATCGTTTGCTTATGGCACGTCCAACGCCTGAACTTATTGAAGCTCTTCGCAGAACTGCAAACAACCTTAAGAAAGGTGCGCCTTACCAATGGGGACATATGGGAGGCTGTAACTGCGGCAATCTCGCCCAGGAACTGACTAAACTGAGTAAAGATCAAATTCATCGGTATGCGATGCAGCGGCATGGCGACTGGAATGAACAGGCTGAAGACTATTGCTCCACAAGCCAGATGCCTATTGATTTACTTATCAGCGAGATGCTAAACGCAGGGCTTACGCTGGAGGATCTGAAGCATTTAGAGCGGCTTGACGATCGGCAGATAGTAGGCCGATTCCCACTCGAGAAACGGTATTTAAAGCATAACGTTCGAGAAGA
Source organism: Spirosoma gilvum (assembly GCF_054776815.1). NCBI lineage: Bacteria > Pseudomonadati > Bacteroidota > Cytophagia > Cytophagales > Cytophagaceae > Spirosoma > Spirosoma gilvum. The sequence goes on from NZ_BAAHBH010000007.1 coordinate 443,620, forward strand.
TGTCATTGCTTACATGAACGCATGGGCGGACTTGCTGGAAGAACAGCTTCTAGCCAAAATAACTTTACCTGTTATCGAGCAAATAGAATTTGTCTGATCCGTTACAGGTGCTGCTTACCTACATTTTTCAGAAGGTCTTAAAACAGAAAAGGCCTGTCCGTCTGGACAGGCCTCCTGATTTCAAAGGTGGCACCTACCTACTCTCCCGCTTGTGACAGCAGTACCATCGGCAGTACGGGGCTTAACGGCTCTGTTCGGGATGGAAAGAGGTGTTCACCCGCCTTAACAGCACCAACCTATTGACTCTTTATGAGCACTCTGTTCACCAGAGTACCCTATATCCTTAATGTTTCAAAGACCCCACAGAAAGAGAATGGCCTTCATCAACCTTCGTTTCACACTACTAAGCGCAACAATCAACAACTTCCTTAATCACAAAACAAATTTGAACACGCATCCGGGGCCATTAGTACGGCTCAGCTCAACAGCTTTCACTGCCTACACCTGCCGCCTATCAACGTCGTCGTCTACAACACCCCTTGCTTGGAACACTCATCTTCAGGCCAGTTTCGCACTTAGATGC